>CAZUCD010000022.1:0-28190 GCA_964618855.1 uncultured Candidatus Sumerlaeota bacterium | reverse complement strand
GGCATCGACAACCTGACCGTCACGGCAACGTTCGCATCGGCCTCCGACACATGGACGGCAAGCACGGGCGCGATCACGTTCGACGACGCCGGGCACACACCTGTCGACTTCACGAACGCGCCGTTCACGAAGACCGTGACCGTCAATGCGACGGGCACGACGGTGATCGGCACGGTTACGGGCCTCTCCGGGGACTTCTCGTTCACCGGCGCGGTTCCGCCACTCGGCACGACGCTGAACAACGGCGACTCGCAGGTCCTCACGTTCGCCTACAACCCGACGGTCAACGACGGGTCCACGATGACTCAGCAGACGGCGACGATCAACGCGACGACGGGCCTGCCGGCGTCCAACACGGTGACGCTGGACGGCGGCGTCGTGCGCGACACGACGATCGCCGCGTGGCGCACCTACGTCGAGGCGGGCAACCCCGTCGCGGGCATCAAGTGGAAGATGACCGACGGCTTCGTCGGCTCGAACACGCTTCGCCCGAGCGCGACCCAGAACGTCATCACGGTGCAGGACCGCACGGACGGCAATGCCGCCACGCGCGGGTTCTACGTGTTCGACAACACGGCGCAGGGCGGGACGCTGCCGGCCGTCGGCGCCGCGGTTGCCGTCTACGGCACGGCCGTGAAGT
Organism: uncultured Candidatus Sumerlaeota bacterium; assembly: GCA_964618855.1. Taxonomy (GTDB): domain Bacteria; phylum Sumerlaeota; class Sumerlaeia; order SLMS01; family JANRJK01; genus CAZUCD01. Next base: position 27,550 of record CAZUCD010000022.1, on the reverse strand, counting down.
TCCAGGGCCTCTGGGAGATCGTCCCGGATCGTCCGCACGTCGCCGGCGCCATCACGCCGACGATCACCCCGGTCTCCGTGGCCGCAAACGCCATTGGCGACAACCACGAGAGCGTCCTCATCCGCGTGAACAGCGCGAGCGTCGCGGCGGGCACGACCGTCACGGCGAACACGACGACGACCTTCACCACGGCGGGCGGCAACCTCGACGTGCAGGTCTTCTCCGACAACACGACGGTGAACCAGGCGATCTCCGCGGGCGTCGGCTACGACATCATCGGCATCGGGTACCAGTCCGACGCGGCGAACAACTTCAACGCGGGCGGCGTCGGCTACCGGCTCCTTCCGCGCGCGACGGCAGACTTCATCACGCCGGCCACGGCCGTCGAGACGTGGTCGATGTACTGATCCGGACTCGCCCGGTGGATTCAGGACGGGGGCTCCAACCGGAGCCCCCGTTTCATTTGGTGCCGGTTCCGGCGGGCGTCAGTAGAGCTGCCACGAGGCACCCGCGGCGGACGCCGGCGTGAGCGGCATCGCGAAGGAAAAGACGGCGCCCCCATTGGTCGCGGCGCCGTCATCACCAATCGCGCCGACGAGCGCAGTGTCGTCCGTGAGCGAGACGCTCGCGCCGAACGCATCCTGCGCCGCGGGAGTGGGCGAACTGAGCCGCGCCGTCTGCGGCCATGCCCCCGACCCGTCGCGCGTGAAGACGTGCACGGTCCCGGAGTTCGTGCCGAGCGCGCCATCCCCCACCGCCGAGACCACCGCGCGGTTGTTGCTAACGTCCACCCACCATCCGAAGTACCCGAACGGCGCGGGCGCGTCCGACACGAGCCGCGCCGCCTGCGTCCACGTCCCCGCCATGCGCTCGAACACGTACGCGGCGCCGCCGTCGGTGCCGCCGGTGTCCGCGCCGAGCGCGCTCACCACGAGGCGGTCGCCCGAGAGCGCGACGCTGCGGCCGAAGGTCTCCCCCGCCGTCGTGGGCGTCGCGAGGAGCTTCGCGACGGGAACCCATGTCGCGCCGTCGTGTTCGTACACGTGGGCGGAGCCCGCGTCGGCCCCGGCGACAGGATCGTCGTCCACATAGGAGCCTACGACCGCCGTGGAGCCCTCCAGGGCGACGGACCAACCAAACCTGTCGTCGGGCGCGCCATCGCTGGCAACGAGGGTCGCCTCATGATTCCACGTCCCCGCGCCATTCCTGCGGAACACGTGCGCGGCTCCGCTGTTGGTGCCGTTTGGATCGGCCAGGTACGCGCCAACCAGCAACGCGTCGCCCGACATGGAGATGGAACTGCCGAACCTGTCGTCAGCCTGCGGGGCGGGCGCGGAGAGCTTCTGCGCGAACGTCCAGCCGGGGCCCGTCCGTCGGTAGAGGTACACGGCGCCCGCATTGGCGGCGCCGGGGAGGTCGGCCTCGATGGCGCCCACGGCGATCCAGTCCCCGGATATGCCGAGGCGCTCGCCAAAGCGGTCCCCGTTTGCGCCGTCCGGCGCCGCCAGGGCGGAGACCTGAGCCCACGGCGAGCCGGGCGACGCGCGTTCGAACACAAACGCGCGGCCGTGTCCCGACGAGTTGAACTGATAGGCACCGATGACGGCGCGGTCACCTTCGTGGGCCACGCCCATCCCCAGTTCGTCGTTGGCGGACACGGGGGAGGCCGGGAGCCGATCCTGCGCGTGCGCCAGATCTCCAGCGCCGAGGATCAGGCACACGATTGTGCCCCGTGCCAGCAGTCCGTGCATCGTGCTCTCCATCGGCGGCTCTCCCTGCGGGCATCATGGCCACGCAGGGAGATGATGGGCCGTGGAGGCCCTCCCGGCAACGGTGGATTCGCCTACCCGCCTCGGCGGAGGCTCACCCGATGGTGCAGTGCTGCCGCTGGACCTCGATGAGCTGCGCGATGCCGGACCCCGCGAGGTCGAGCATGCCATCGAGTTGTGCGCGCGTGAAGTTGCGGTTCTCACCCGTCCCCTGAACCTCGATGTACTCGCCCGCGTCTGTCATGACGACATTCATGTCGGTCTCCGCCTGGGAGTCCTCCAGGTAGCACAGGTCGAGGATGGGCTGGCCCTCGACGATGCCGACCGAGACACCGGCGACGTAGTGGCGCAGGATTCCGGCGGCGGCCTGCCCGTCCTCGCGCAGGCGACGGATCGCGAGCGCGAGTGCGACGAATCCCCCCGTGATCGAGGCCGTGCGCGTGCCCCCGTCGCTCTCGACAACGTCGCAGTCGATGAGGATGGTGCGCTCTCCGAGCTTCCTCAGGTCGACGGCGCGGCGGAGCGCTCGCGAGATGAGGCGGGCGATCTCGATGCCGCGTTTGTTGGGCTGGCCCTTGGCGCCGTCGCGCTGGATGCGCTGCTTTGCGCTGCGCGGGAGCATCGAGTACTCGGCCGTGACCCAGCCGCCGCCGGTCCCGATCAGGTAGGGCGGAACGCGGTTCTCCACCGTGGCGGCGCAGATGACCTTGTTCTTTCCCCACTCGATGAGGGCGCTTCCCTCTGGAAACCGCAGGTAGTCCGGCGTGATGCTCACCTTGCGCAGGTCGCCGGGCGCGCGTCCATCCACTCGGATCGCCATGGGTCGTGCTCTCCTATCGGAACGTGGGCGAGAGGCTGTGTCGCGCGGGCGTGGCGCCGCTATTCTTTCTTTCGGGCAGCGAGTTCCGCCTCGGCCCTTTCGGGCGGGGCTGCATGGCGGAGGATGGCAAGCTGCGCGGATGTCCTGTCGAGCGGGCTGAGGCTCGCGTCGGCTGCGACTTCGGCGGCCACCTGCTCCGCCGACAAGCCGGATTCGAAGCGTTCCCCGATCCGCTGCCGCATGCGCGCGTTGGATTCCCGCGCCGCCTCGAAAGCGGCCCTGCGCGCCGGACGGGGGCGGCTGTCGGAGAGCACGGTCGTGCCATCCATCGAAGTCGTGGCGAGGCGCGTGCCGTCGTGGGACCATGCGAGCGACCACAGGTCCGACGGGTGCTCATGCAGGGTCAGCAGCTCACGCAGAGTCGCGACGTCCAGCACCCGAGCGCGCGCGGAACCCGTGGCCAGGAGGCGCCCGTCTGGGGAGAAAGCGAGACGGTTGCCGCCGGAGGGGTCCTTTGGAGCCGTGCCGACCAGCCGACCTTCGGGGATCGACCAGAGCCGGACGACGCCGAAGCCGCCGGCGGTCGCAAGCGTCCCCGAGTCCGGGGAAAATACCGCCGAAATGACGCCGCCTTCATGCCCCTCGAGGGCCAGCACCTGGGCGCCGGTGTTGGCGTCGAACACTCCCACCGTCTTCGCGTGGGGCGCGGTGGCGATGTACCTGCCGTCAGGGCTCCAGTCGATCGCCTGGATGCGCCCCTTCGAAGCGTCGATGCTCCAGACGCGCTCACTTGTCGCTATGTTCCACATTTCGAGCTTGCCGCCGTTGGAGGCGGCGATCCGCCGGCCATCCGGGGAGAACTCGGCCCACGACACGCCGTTGTCGTGTTTGAGGAGGGCGGTTCTTGCACCCGTGACGGCGTCCCAGACGGCGACCTCGCCGTTCCACGAGCAGGTGGCGATCCGGGCGCCGTCGGGACTGAAGGTCGCGGTGTTGCATGTGCCCTCGTGCGCGAACCACCGGGCGACCACCTCGCCCGCGTCGCCATCCCAGACGGAGACGATCCCGTCAAACGAACACGAAAGGCGCCGCCTGTCGTCGGGTGCAAACTCGATGGCGCCCAGGCCGTCGAGGTCCCGGGCGGCGTGTCTGCCGAACGGAACCCCGCGCACCTCCCAGCGGCGGATGGTGCCGTCAGCGCTTCCGCTGTAAAGGCTGTTGGAGTCGGGGGTCCACGCGATCGGCCGGATCCCGAGGCGATGGCCGCGCAGGACCGCGCGCTCGGACCAATCGGCCGTCGAGGCGATCCGGACGGCGCCGTCCTCGCCCGCGATGGCAAGGTCCTCCCCATCGGGGGAGAATGACGCGCAGGTTGCCGCGCCGCCCAGCGGGCCAATCGTGGCAAGAACTTCGCCGTCCGCCACGCGCCAGACACGTACCCGGCGATCCCTCGATGCAGCCGCCAACATCGACCCATCGCGGGAGAACTCCACCCAATCGATCGCGCGGTACACTCCGAAATCCTCAGACTCGAGGCGCCTCACGACGCGCCGGGAGGCGACGTCAATCAGGTGGACGTCAAAGTCCCAGGTGCCCGCGGCGACGAGTGCGCCGTCCCTCGTCATGGAGAGCGAGGAGATTGGCTTCCTGCCCAGGCCGCGAATCTCGGCGATATCCTCGCCCGTCGCGGGATTCCAAATCTTGACGAGTCCCTCGACGAAGGGAGCCTTCTCCAACCGAAGATACGAACTCGAAACCGCGAAGCTCCCGTCCGGGGCGAACAGGATGCTCCCAACAGGCGTGGTGTGACCCTTGTAGACGAGTCGCTCCGCGCCGGACTCGATGTCCCACAGACGCACCGTGGCATCGCCGGAGGAGGAAGCTGCGGTCCGGCCATCCGGGGAGAAGGCGACACAATGGACTTCGTTGGAGTGGCCTGTGAACTCGCGCAGCATCACGTGCGTTGCAGGATCCCAGAGGCGCACCTGTCCCGAGGAAGAGCCGCTCAGCAGGCGGCTGCCGTCGGGGCTCACCGCCAGGGCGAACACAGTGGCGGGATGCGCGTCCCACCGGTCGTCCGAGTCGTCGGCGATGGCGGCAAGGTGTCTCCACACCCAGCCCCTGCCCTCCCTGGGCGCGAGTTGCAGCATGTCACCCGAGACGCCATGCTCCCCCAATCGCTGGCTGGCATGCGCGGCGACCAGGCTTGCCTGCATAAGATCCATGTCCGGTGCCGCGCGATGGGAATGGCGCGAACAGGCGGCAAGAACAAGGGTGGCCGCGAGGACGGTGGTCCGGCGAATGATTCGTGTCATGGAGTCAGCCTTTCCTTGGCGACCTGCGGACGGAGGCCCTTCGCGTTCGCGGACGCGGCTTGCCGGAGCGCTTGGGTTCGTCTTTTTGTGCCGATGCGGCGCGGGCGCCGCCCCACTCGGTGCCGTCCTCAATGAGGCGCTCGAAGTAGTCGCGGAGCCGCGAGACGGCCGCGTCGTATGGGGCGAAGCTTCGATAGGTGCGCGCGAGCATCACCGCGCCCTCCATCGTCGTGAGGACGAAGGTCGCGAGTTCGTCCGCGTCGGCATGGGGTGGAAGGCGGCCTCCCGCCGCCTTGACGCAATCGCGCACGACGTTGGTCCAGCCGGTGAAGTTCTCCGCGATGAGGGCACGTGCCGCGGGATGCGACTCGCCGATCTCCAGGGTCAGGTTCCCCATCGGGCAGCCCTGGGTGAACTGCGTCATCTCGAGCATCCGGCGGTATCCGTCGAGCAGGCCGAAGATGCGCTCGATCGGGTCCTCCACGCGGTCGAAGACGGGCTGCACGACCTCCGGCCAGAGGTTCGCCTTGCACCACTCGAGGACGGCAACGACGAGGTCCTCCTTCGTGGGGAAAAAGTAGTACAGACTGCCCGGGTTGACTCCCGCCTCGCGGACGATTTCCGCGAGCCCAGTGGCGCGGTAGCCATTGCGCAGGAAGAGGAGGAACGCGGCTTGGACGATGCGTTCGCGTGTGTCTGTTTTTTGGGGTGCCATGGTTGTTGGTTGGTTGACTAACCAACAACCCGCCGGGCACGCAAGGGCTTTTGTCGGCTCGCGGTGGCGCCTCAGAATCCGGCGGCCGAGCCGACCCCTCGGCTGTCCGCCGCTCCGAGGAACTCCCCGGATGCGCCATCGACCCCGATGGCCATGGCGTTGCCGAACTCGGGCTGCTCCGAAACCCTGTGGCCGAGTGCCTCCAGTGCGGCACGCGTGTCGGCCGAGATTCCACGCGGCTCGACGCGCAGTTCGTCCGGCAGCCATTGGTGGTGTATGCGCGGGGCGTCCACGGCCTCCTGCGGGTCCATGCCGAACACGAGGTTGTTGAGCACGACGTTGAGGACGGTGGTGATGATGCGCGCGCCGCCGGGGCTGCCGACGACGAGCACCGGGCGCCCATCGCGCAGCACGATGGTCGGCGTCATCGAACTGAGCGGGATCTTCCCGGGCGCGATCGCATTCGCCTCTCCACCAACGAGCCCGTACAGGTTGGGCACGCCCGGCTTCGCGGAGAAGTCGTCCATCTCGTTGTTGAGGAGCACGCCGGTCCCGGGAGCGACGACACCGCTGCCGAAAGTGTAGTTGATCGTCTGGGTCAGGGACACGGCGTAGCCGTCGCGGTCGATGGTGCAGAGGTGCGTCGTGTGGTCGGACTCGAACGGCAACGGATCGCCATGGCGGATCGTGCTGCTGGAGGAGGCGCGGGCAGCGTCGATGCCCCGGCGGAGCGACTGCGCGTACGCGTCTGATGTGAGCCCGGCCACGGGGACGCGCACGAACGCGGGATCGCCGAGGAACTCCGCCCGGTCGGCATACGCGCGGCGCATCGTCTCCGCAAGGAGGTGAATCGTGCGCGAGGAGTTCCACCCCCACTCCTGGATGGGATCGTGCTCGATGACGTTGAGCATCTGGGCGAGGTGGACGCCCCCGGAGCTTGGGGGCGGCATGGTGACAATTTCGTACTCGCGGAAACTCGACGTGATGGGTGTGGTCGTGCGGGGACGGTAGTTCTGGAGGTCGGCGAGGGTGACCAGGCCCCCGGACCGTGCCATGTCGGCCGCGATCGCGGCGGCCACGGGGCCCTCCTGGAATCCAGTGGGGCCCTTCGCGGCGATGCGGCGGAGCGTGCGCGCGAGGTCGGGTTGCCTGATGACGGCGCCGAGCTCCGGCACTCCCCCGGCGGGGGCGAGGAAGATGCGCGCCGCCTCGGGGTTTGAGCGCAACCGGGCGAGTTCCTGGGTCGCCAGGGCCCTGTACTTCTCATCGACGGCGAAACCCTTTTCCGCCGCGCGGATCGCGGGCGCGACGACCGCCTTCCACTTCAGGCGGCCAAAGCGACGGTGGGCTTCATGCAGGCCCGCGACCGTGCCGGGAACGGCGACGGCTCGATGGCCCACGTCGCTCGCCGAGGCGATCACCTCCCCTGCGGCATCGAGGTACATGTCGCGCGAGGCCGCCGCCGGGGCCGTCTCGCGGTAATCGATGACGGCGATCGCGCCGCTGCGCCCATCTCGGACGAGCATGAACCCGCCCCCCCCGATTCCCGCGCTGTAGGGTTCCACGACGCCCGCCACGAGCGCGGTGGCGACGGCGGCGTCCACGGCGTTGCCACCCCGTCGCATGGCCTCGACGCCGGCCGCCGTCGCGGCCGGGTGCGCCGACGCCACCATGCCATTGCGGGCGCGCGCCGGGTAGCGCGAGGCGGCAGGCGCCCAGGCAGGCGCAAGCAGGGCCGCAACGAACAGCGTCGCGGCGAGGCTACGCCGGGCCGTGATCCTCGGGAGGAGGCGGGGAAGCATCTGGGGACTGCTCCTGCATTCGGCGGCGGAAGGCCCCGTAGCCGACCCCCGCCAGGATGAGCACCACTCCAACGCCGGTCGCCGCCACGGCCTTCACGAGGAGGTTCGCGTTCGCGAGATCGACCATGAAGACGCGGACCACGGCGCAGGCGAAGATCGCAAGGGAAGTAAACCGCATCGGCGCATCCATCAGGACGAGGCCGGCCACCAGCAAGGCGATGCCGTACCCCGCCCAGGCCACCGTGACGAGTGTGGCCGACAGCGTTCCCCCGGTCGAGGTTAGCAGGAGGAACGCGAGCGATCCCGTGACGACAAGCCACCCGGCCACGAACGGTGGCACCCCCGCCCATGTGGACTCGAGCTCAAGCCGCGCGGCGAGGCTCCTCACCGCGCGGGAAAGGGCGACGCAGAGGACGCAGGCGAGGACGGCCGGACCCGGCGAGAATGGAACTACTCGGCCCGGCATCGCAGACAATGCCTGTGCGACCAATGGAACTGCGCAGATTCCCAGGGCAGCCACGCCGGCCGACGCGGGCGACCGGCGGGCCACGGCGGCCACTCCAACGCCCCCCAGGAGCACGATCACGGCGAGCATGGAGACCGAGCCGAACTGGCTGAAGACGATCAGGGCAGGGCAGGCAACGGCGAGGAGCAGTGCTGCGAGGAAGGCCTCCCCCAGCGGCGAGCGCTTCTTTCCGGCGGTTGCCAAGAACCATCCGACTCCAAGAATTGCCGTGAAGAGGAGCGCGGAAGTGAGGCTCGACTTGGCATCATCGAGGGCCGCGGCGGCGCCCGCGATCGCCAGCACACCAGCGCACATTCCCGAACCCGGACTGAGCAGGATGAGGCGCGGAAGGCCGGTGAGGTTTCCAGTGTGCGAAGGAACCTCGGCAAAGCGGTCCTGAACCATGGCGGGCAGCGGCCCCACCGTCAGTGCCGCCATGGTGCCCGCGGCGAAGGATACGGCGAGCAGCAGCCCAGCCGCGCCCATGTGCGGCGAAAAGTCCCTGAGGACATGCATCGCGACCCCGAAGGCACCAATGCCCGCAACACAGTTCGCCGCGAGGCACTCGAATGCGCCGAGACGCGAGCGCGTACGCCGGGCGATCTCCGCCGAGGCGAGGGCCATGATGCCCCCCCAGGTGGAAAACAGGACAAGCCGCTGACCGGTCATCTCGTCCTTTGTGAACGCCCCCAGTGTCGCAACCATCCCGATGTGGAAGGGCAGTGTCCAGGCGCGGGCACGCAGCAGGATGGCCCCCGCCCCAAGTAGCGCCGATGCCAGCGGGGCGGTAACCTCCAGCGGGACGACGCTGCGGTGCCCCTCCAGCACGCCCGCGATGATCCCACAGGCGGTCAGGGCGCGCACATTCGATGAGAGGCGCTCGAACTGGAAGAGGAACCCCATCTCCGGCGCCTTCACGATGCGCACGAAAATCGAGTCCCAGGAAATGGTGGAGAGCAGAATCAGGGCCCCTGGGACGAGCGCGGTCGCGAGATCTGCGGCGGCGAAACCGCTGTACGCCACTTCCCTGGCGGCAAGGAAGCCGCAGATGGCCGAGAAGGGGCGCAGGATGCGCAGCATCGGCGCACGGCTCGCCGCGATGCACAGAATCAGGCACTCAGAGGCGAGCATCGCGCTCTCGGTGTTGCCGGCAAACGTCACCATCAAGCCGCTGGTCGCGAGCGCAATCGCCGTGAGGCCGTGGAACGAGTGCAGTCCCCCGCGCCGGAGTGCGGGAACGAGAAGGCGCGCCCCCTCGATCACTGCGAGGGTGTAGAAGAGTTTGTCCGCGCCGCCCGAGTTCGTGTTCGTCAGCCAGGCGAGGTAGAGCGAGAGCCCGATGAATCCGAGCGAGTTGATGATGGAGTACGCAGTCGAGTACGGGATCCGGCCGAACACCACGCGTGGCGCGGCCTCGTGCTCCGTCATCTGCTCAAAGGCAAGCTCTCGGGCAACCCACGGCCTACCCCACCTCCAGAACGCCAGGGTGAAGACGGCATGCGAAACGAGGAGTGCGGCGAAGTTGATGTTCAGCGCCGCGGCGGAGCGTTCCGGCGGTGAGAGGAGCCACAGCCCCGCGTAGGATGCGTAGCAGCCGAGCAGCGTGACTATCGTGAGTCGGATCCACTCGTTGCGGACGAGCAGGACGCCCGCCCCCACTGAGATGATGACCAGGGCCAGCAGGCCGAACCCGCCCGCGACATCGGCGCTGAGCAGCGCCGCCAGCATGCCGAGCCCGAAGGCAAAGATGGCCGTCCCCTCGGAACGCCACTTCTCGGCAAAGGCGACGATCGCGGCAGCGAAGGCTCCCATGAGAAGCAGGGAAGCCGTCGCCCCAAGGCACTTGGTGGGCGGAATGAAGTGCGCTGAGAAGCTGACCAGGTACGCGAATGCCAGGGCTATGGCAGTGACGAGTCGCCCGACCGTTTCGCTGCGGCGATGCGCGAACACGGCGACTCCCCCAAGCAACGCCGCGAACAGGTATCCGAGCGCGACACGTCCGCCCGGTGGCATCGCGGCGCCGATGAGGCTCGCGAGGAAGACGCCTCCAAACAGGAGCAGCACGCCGCCCACGATCGGAAGCAGCCGCATCGCGAGCGCCGCTTCCAGTCCTGCACCGGATGGGCGGGGGCCTTGGGCATCCATGCGGGGCGGAGGCGCGGCGGGATGCTGGGACGGGGGCGGCGTTGGCCCCTTCGAACTCACGTCCTTCTGGGTCAGGAAGTCGTGCTCACCAAGGACAACCGGGCCGGGCTCGAAGGGGCGCATTGCCGGGCTTGGAAAAGAGGCCGCAGGGGTCTCGTACATCGGCGGTGGAGCCGCAACAATGGTGGCCGGAGCATGCGACGTCGCCGCAATCGGATCGGGCGATGGAGCCTCCGCGGCCGGCACGGGAATCGGCGGTGGCTCTGCCGTGTCCACCGCAGTGTTCGCTGTCGGCTCGGAGGCCACCGATTCGACCGACGGAGTCGTAACGGGCGTATGGACCAACGCCGGTTCGGCGGGTGGCAGGGGGGGTGGAGCGATCCCGGCGGACCTGAGGGCGGCACTGAGCCTGCCCACCTGGCGCTCGAGGGCACCAATGCGCTCGGCCTGCCGCGCGAGCAGAAGCTCGATCTCGGCCGGTGACGGGGGCTCGGGAGTGCTCACGACATCGTTCCCATGTCCGGGAGATTCGGCACGGGTCAGGCCGCGTGTCAAGAGTTAATAAACACTTGTTTACTTATGTTTTGGGGGGCTGAAAGCAAGCTCCCCGGGCCTTGCGGCCCGGGGAGTGATTGCTGGCTGCGCGGCGGGGTTCGCCGTGCGGTTCTTACTCGTAGCTGGACCACGGCGCGGTGACGGCCGAGGGCGAGGCGGTGAAGTACTCGCGGACGTAGATGCAGCGTCCGAAGGCCGAGTCACCGTTGCCGACGAAGTCATCGCCTTCCGTGCCGAACACGATGCGGATGCGCCCGTTGCTCGTGACGCCGATGCCCGGGTTGTGGGCTGCGGGAGTCTGGAGCTGGACGAAGTTCTCGGGTCCGAAGGACATCTGGTCGCCGTTGGTTGCCCGGCTGGCCACTGTCCAGGTCGGGGACGAGAGGGCGTTCTCGACGACGAAAACGTCGTAGTTCGAGGTGCCGCCCGTCGGTCCAACCGGGGAGTTCGCATCCTGACCGAGCGAGCCGGGGAGGCCCACCGAGGCGCTGGAGCGCGCGTTCGTCACGACGACGAGGGTGCCGCCGTCGGCGCTGACCGTCGCGGAGTCGATCTCCTCGAACGTGTCAGGGTTCGTGATCAGTCCGCCACCGACCGTAAGGGCGGTCAGGAACGAGTTGTCCGTCTTGCGGGAGAGGCAGCTAAGCGAGGACTGGATGCCCGTCGTGGTCGGGTTGACAGATCCGACTAGGCTCTTCGCGTAGAGCTGGCTGCCCGGGATGCCTGCCGAGAGGCCGGCGGGCGAGTTCGGGATGGTCGAGTCGATGACGCCCGGGAAGTACAGGACCGAGGCGTTGAGGTCGATGCTGCTCGTCGTGCCGAAGCCCGTCGAGAACGCAAGGCCGTCAATCGTCGCGGAGGCCGCGGGGGCACCCGTCGAGTCGCAGGAGACGAGGGTGATCGTTGCGCCGCCACCCTCACCGTTGTTCGGGATGCCGTCGGCCATGTCGTTGTACAGGAAGAGCTGACCATTGGTGGTCGGCCCGCCGAGGAGCACGTCGTCCGCGTCCGTCGAGTGGAAGATGGCCTTCTGGCCGTCATTCGACATCGCGACGAGCACGCACTGTGCATTCGGGAGGTCCTGGGCGACGAAGCCGCCGCTGACGTTGCTGCGACGCGTCACGAGACGCATCTTCGTGGCGTTGTCGGCGTTCGCGCGGTCGTAGATGTAGCCCCACGCCTCACCCGTCGAGTCGGGAACGAGGGTCGCCGAGTCGTGCGTGAAGCCGACATAGCGGCCATCGGACGAGAGGAACGTCTCCACCGTGCCGTAGAAGTACGTCGCCGTGGGGGAATCCGTGAAGAAGTTGCCGCTCGAGTCCGTCAGCAGGTCGCTTTCGGCCGTCGTTGGGTTCGTCACGTAAACGTACTGTCCACCGGCAACCACCGCGCCGCCCGCCTCGAACGAGTGCTGCGAGATGAAGGCGACGTCACCGAAGTTGGAGACCGCCACACCGCTGCAGTTGAACGGCGAGCCGCTCGGGAAGATGCTGGCGGTTCCGTCGCCCGGGGAGGCTCCGGTCACACCGAGGGACGTTGCCGTGCCCTGGACTTCGATCGGAGTGATCGTCGTGCCGTCGTTCTCGAAGCTGGCGTAGCCGATCTGACGGTTGTTGAGGTCAACGCGGTAGGCTTCGCCCTCGGCAGCCGAGTTGTAGCGGCGCTGGACATTGATGCCCGGGGGCGTGTCCTTGTCGAGGACGCCCGTCGAGCAGACGACGAGGCCGGCGTAGCGTCCGTTCGGGGAGATGGCGACGCGCTTCGAATCGCGAATACGCATGCCGGTCGGGCCGGAGAAGTTGACCGTGATGCCCGGCTTGGCGATGGCCTTCGGGTAGCGCTCGAGGTTCGTGACGTTGTAGTTTGCGTCGAGCGTGGCAACCCAGGCGTTGCGGATGCCCGCGCCGCCCTTTCCGAAGAGCGAGGTGCTCGTGAAGAGCGCCTTCGTGCCGTCGCCGGAGACGCCGATGAAGTCGGGGCGGCCGCCGGTGAAGCCGTTGGCAAAGTGCCCATAGCCGGCGTTCGGGCCGACGTTGGTCTCGGACTTCGAGACAAGGGTCACCGTGCCGGCAAAGTCCGTCGCGGGCCAGGCGTTGGTGAACTTCTTCACCCAGACCGTCGCGTGGTTGTTCTGCCGTGAGCCAAGACCCGTCGCGGGGAGGAAGATGTCACCATAGCCCCAAAAGAACACGTCGCCGTTGTTGTTCGGCGTCGGCGCCATGAGGCGGGTGAGACCCGGGTCAAGGTGCGAACCCGTTGCCGTGTTGACGTAACGGATCGCCGCGTCCCCACCCGTGAGGTCGCGAACGTAGGCGTGGCGGCCGGCGGCGATTGCGCCGATGGTGCCCGTGCCCATGCCCGCGGGGGCGAGGCGGCTGTTGAAGGCGACGAATCGGCCGTTCGGCGAAAGCCGGGCGGTGAACGCCTGGTTTGCCGCCGTGCCGATGGTGCCGGTCGTGGTGCGGTTCGCCACGGTCGTCGTCCCGGCGTTCCAGACGAAGATGTCCGTGCGCTCGCCGAAGCCGTCGGCTGCCGCCGTCGGTGCCGGCGGGTTCACCTGGTTGCGGCCGTGGCTCGTGTAGGCGATCACGGTGCCGTCCTGCGAGATCGACGGGTCGTAGGAGTCGCCGTTCGCCTCGTCAGCCGGGGCTGCCGCGTTGCTCGAGATGAGGATCGTCGTCCCGGCCGTCAGGTCCTTCCGGAAGAGGTCGAGCGAGATGTTGATGTCCGTGAGGAGGGGACGAACGGAGCCCGTGCCCGGCAGGGTGCCCGTGGACAGGAAAGCCACGAAGTTGCCGTTGCCGGAGATCATGCCGTCACGCGAGTAGTTGAGCGGCACGTCAACCGGCGAGTTCGCCATCTGGGCGCCGGTCGAGTCCGTGCTCACCATCGTGATCGTCGGCGTCCCGCCGTTGAAGTTCCAAACGAACACGTCGGGGTTGCTGTTCGAGTCGGTGACCGCCGTCTGGAGGTCCTCCGCCTCGGACGTGAAGCAGACCTTCGTGCCGTCGTCGGAGATCGAGTTGGCCCAGAAATCGAAGACCATCGGATCGGGGAAGATGAAGGTCGGGGCGCCCGAGCCGCCGTTGCCGCCCGTGCCGCCCGCCGTCTTGGAGACGAGAAGGTTCGTGCCGGCGGGGGTGGAGATGTCGGTGCGGTAGACCTGCGCGATGCCGAGGGTATCCTCGGCGACGAGGTTCTGCGCGAACGACGTGTAGGCGATGAACTGACCGTTGCCGCTGATCGCGGGACGGAACAGGTTGTCCGATGCGTTGTCGCCGACGGCTTCACCGGTGACGAAGGTGTAGTCGAGGCGTGCGATCGACTGGGCGGAGGGAAGGAGTGCAGCCGGCCCGCCGTTGTTCGTGCCTTCATCGGCACGGCGGACGATGAGAGCCTCGCGGGGAATGGAGGCCTTGGAGTTGAAGGGGCCTTCGGGCTCCAGGTTCATCGGGATGTCGGCAATGCGCTCGGGCGTGCCGGGCCGGTTGTTGGCGGCGACGGCGGTCGATCCCACTGCGGCTGCTAGCGCCGCGAGGAACACGACTTTCATATGAAATGCGTTCCGCATTCTGTGGCTCCTTTGGGGGAGGGGGGGTTGTCGTGGGGTTGATCGTCGCCCGTCGGGGTGGAGAGGACGACGCCCTTTTCCGATTCCAGTGCGTCTATTGTAGGTTCGAGCCTGGCGACAGTCAATGCCGTTTCGGCCCCGATTCCATCCTTGCTTGGTGCCCGCGGACGGCCTGTGGGCCATCCGCGGGGTTCATCACGAGCGCGCCGTCCGAGTTTGCCACTCAGAATGGCGGGTTGTAGTAGGGCTCCTGGTACTTCTGGCTGACGTAGACGTGGCCTTCGCTGATGGTGCCGTTGGTCGGGTCGTACTGGAGCCAGAAATTGCTGCCGGTGACCTTGTTCGGGCCCGCCGGACCGATGGACCAAAGGACGTACGAGCCGAAGTAGAACCGCATCTTGGCGTTCTCGCTGCGGTTGCCGGGGCGATAAATGTAGCCCGGCTTGCCCGGGACGGGGACGACGCCACCGCCGTTGCGGCGGAAGAGGTCCTCCATCGTGTCGGGGGCTTGGTAGGTGTAGAGCTGGGCATCAACCGAGGCGCCCGTGCCCGTGGCAAACGGGTCGAACGGCTGCGAGGTGATGTAGGCGATCGGCGTCGTGATAATGGCCGGAAGCGTGCCGAAGACGTCCTCGCCATAGAGCACGTCGCCGTAGATCGGGCCCCACGTCATGCGCGGGACGCGATTGTTGTCGACCGCGTAGGATTCGACCGCGGTTCTGAGGGTGCGCAGGTCGCTGAGGACGCGACTGACCTTCGAGCGGGTCTGGGCCGCCAGAAAGTTCGGCACCGCGATCGCCGCCAGAATGGCGATGATCGCGACGACGATGAGCAGCTCGATCAGCGTAAAGCCGGATCCGAACCGCTTCGTGAACTGAAGCTTTTCTCTCATGCCGTTTTCTCCGGGATGGAAGGCAAGTTGAAGGGCTAGAAGAGTGGAGCGAGGGGCCCCCGTCAATTGCTTTTTCGGCCTGCTTCCGAAAACGACAATTTTTCCGGGGTATTCCCTGCTCCCGATGGTAGCGACGTGGATTCGCCCCAAGGCTATGGGACGACCGCTTTCGTTTTCGCAAGATACCGACGTGAGCCGATTCGTTCGGCCAGAGCCACCCGTAATGCAACCCTGCCATCGCGACTCGCGGGAGGAGCCGACCCGCGACCCGATGACCCACATTTCGACGCGGAGTGTGTTAAGGATTCGCCACGAAGTCAAAAGAATTCCTTTGGCCGTAATAAATTACCCTACTGGCGCCCCGACTGCCGTGTGCAACTCAGGCGATACGTCGGCGGATCTCAGCCGTTGCCTGATATGACCCGGCATTGGGATTCGGGGTTGAGCACGCACGCGGCAGCACTCACGGTCGAAACATCGATTCCCCACGCAAGGGCAGCTGAACCCATGAAGCGCACGCTTACCCCGGAAGATCTGGCGGCACCTCTCGGCGACCTCAAACTGGCGAATGATTCGTTCTCCTCCCGGTATCCCGGGGAGTCGCCGAGGCGCCAGCCCGTCCACACGGTTTATGGTGGGGCGCATTTGTTCAAGTCCGACACGGGCCAGAAGCTGGGCGTTCTGGCGGAGCGCACGCTTCGGGAGTATGCGCCGAACTTTGTTGTTTTCGCGCGCGCCATAGGACTTCGCGGGGCGGAGACGCTCCCGACGACTCTGGGAGAGATCGAGGCGTTGAAGTCGCAGCTCGACCTGGACCCTCATCCCGTGCGGCGCGTTTTCGAGCCCGCGTGGCTGGCCAACACGATCTACGACCGTGTCGGGGAGAAACTCCGCCGCGAGGCCATCGAGGATTTCCGCATCGATTTCGAGGACGGCTATGGAAACCGGCCGGACGGGGAGGAGGATGCGACGGCGTCCATGGTGGCGCGCGAACTTGCGGCGGGGATGAAGGCGGGGACCCTGACGCCCTTCATCGGCATGCGAGTGAAGCCCCTCAGCGAGGAGCTTCGGGCGCGCTCTATCCGGACGCTTGACATCGTGCTGACGGAACTTTCGGGGATGACGGAGGGGCGGCTGCCGGACAACTTTGTCGTTACCCTTCCGAAGGTCATCGCGCCGGGCCAGGCGGACGCGTTCGCGCGCGTCCTCGAGCTGCTCGAGGCAAAGGCGGGATACCCGAAGGGCTCCCTAAAGATGGAGCTCATGATTGAGATGACCCAGTCGATCCTGTCGCCTGATGGCCGGTGCAACGTGCTTCCGCTGGTGGAGGCCTGCCGGGGGCGCTGCGTGGCGGCGCACTTTGGTGTGTACGACTACACGGCCTCCTGCACGATAACAGCGGAGCACCAGACGCTCGACCATCCGGCATGCGACTTCGCGCGGCACATGATGCTGGTCGCGCTGGCGGGAACGGGGGTCTGGATTTCGGACGGCGCGACGAACGTCATGCCGATCGCCCCGCACCGGGCGGCAAAGGACGGCCCCCCGCTCACGGCCGACCAGGTGGCGGAGAACCGCGACATCGTTCACCGCGCTTGGAGGCTCCACTTCCAGCACGTTAACCACTCGCTGCGGCACGCCTACTACCAGGGGTGGGACCTGAACCCGGCGCAGTTCGCGACGCGATATGCGGCCGTGTTCGCCTTCTTCCTCGAAAGCCTGCCGGCGGCATCCGCCCGGCTGAAGAATTTCATTGAGAAGGCGGGGCAGGCGACGCTCGTCGGCGACATCTTTGACGACGCCGCAACGGGACAGGGACTCCTCAACTTCTTCCTTCGCGGGATCAACTGCGGGGCGATCACGGAGGTGGAGGCGTTGGCGACGGGCCTGACGCTGGAGGAGCTGCGCAGCCGCTCCTTCGTGAAGATCCTGAAGGGTCGGAGGAAGGCGTAGGCTTCGGTCTTCACGCCCGTTCCCGCTGGACATTGGGCGGGGGCGGGGCCGCAGATTCCTCCATCGCGCCGCGAGAGTGACATGAAGCCCGACCGAGACCAGTACCTCAAGTTCCGCCGCCCACATGACCAGTGCCTTCTGTGCGGCACCTCCCTGCCCTCCGCGGGAAGGCACCCCACCGTGCTGGAGTTCGACGACAAGGAAGAGGCGGTGCGGCGCGACTTCTGCCCTGCCTGCTGGCAGAAGGCCGGCAATCCGGGGTACTTCAGCTTCTGGGTCACGAAGCGAATCTCCGGCCCGACGGCGGCGGAGCGCAGGCTGGCCAAGCACGAGCGGAACGAGGCGTTCTGGCGCCTATTCCTCGCGCTCCACGGAGCGCAGACGGACGAGTACAGGACCCAATTGTTCCTGCTCGCGCACCTGTTGATGAGGTACCGCGTGATGACGTTCAAGGGCACCGGGCCGGACGGGACGCTCATGTTCGAGGCGGCGCCCACGGGGGAGACCTACCGGATCGCGGACGTGCCCGAGGGATCGGCCGAGTTTGGCGCCATCATGAAGTCGGTCGAGGACCAGGCCGTCCAGCTCATGGAGTCCGTGGACGACGGGCCCGCGGTGGAGTGACCGCGGCAGGCGCAGTGAAGGAAACTCGCACCTCACCGTAGATACCCCCAATCACGGCTCCGCGCCGCATGGAGGGGATTCTATGAGACTGGCATCGACTCTGGCCGTGACTGCTGCATTGGTCGCGACAGCGGCGCAGGCGCAGACGAGTTACTCGAGCTTCACCGCATCCGTTGCGCTCACCAATGCCCAGATCTGCGCTCACACCGGGCAGTCGAGCGCGTCCTTCATCACCGTGGGCACGGGTCCCGACGGACGCGTCTACCTTTACACCGCGAACGGAGTCTCGGATGCGAATGCAAAGCTCGTTTCCGTGGACCTTTCGGGGTCGACCCCGGTGTTTACGACCATCGCGACACAGGCGCAGATCCTGCCCTTCCTGGATGCGCCCGGGCCTCATGTCTACAACCTGAACATCGACAACTCGGGCGTGGTGTACCTGCAGGAGTTCGTGCTGACCGGCCAGATCGACGATGTTCTACGGATCGTGCCGGGCTCCCCGCCCACGGTGACCAACCTGCGCCGGATCAACGGAATCGCAGGGGTGCGTTTGAATCGCGCGCAGGACCGCCTGTTCATCACGCAGGTCGAGAACTACCTGGCGGCTTCAAACGATTTCGTTTCCATCCCGGTCGGTGGCGGTGCCGATTCCGTGTTCTGCTCGGAGGCGAGCCTTGTCGCGGCCACGGGCGCACCGCAGGCTGGGCTGAGCTGCGCGCCCGTCGAGACCTCGGCGGGCGGCTGGCTCTGCTGGGACGAAACGGGCTTCGAGGGATCGGACACGCTGGTCGGGTTCTCGGCAGGCGGAGTTCCCTCGGTCGTCGTGCCGATCGCGGGTTGGGACGGTGGGAGGCGGGGGGGAGTGTTCGCGATGGGGATCGATGCCGATGATGGGGTGTTCTGCTGGAACTTGCTCCCTGCGGCGGGTGGGCAGGCGCTGATCATCCGTCCTGCGGGGGGTACGGGCCCGCAAACGCGCATCACGAAGGCCCTCATCGACAGCCGCCTCGCAACCGCGACGGGTGGGGCCTACACCTACACGATGAATGCGTTCGGAAATGGGATGGCCGTGCACACGGGCGTCTCCGAAACGCGGGTCTACCTGGCGGACTCGGTGCGGGGTGACGTGGTGCAATTGTCGTTCCCGCGCACTCCAGCGGGCGTCGCGGGTTGGCACCTATACGGCGACGCCTAATAGGACTCGCCCCAGCAGCGCGCACCCGGATGCTCGGCGCCCTCAATTCCAAGTCGAGAGGCACCGCGGGCATGAGGCTTTGCACGGTATCTGCTGAGGGAGTGCCGCCCTTCTTCGGCATCGAGCTCGGCAAGAGCATCCTGCGCGTGGCGGCGGCGTACCAGGTGCTCGGGGGTTCGGCGGAGGACATGGCTGCGGCAGGGTCCATCCATGCCTGGCTGGGGCACCTGCCCAGGAGCGAGAAGAGCCTGCGTGCGGTCCTCAAGCGGATCGCGGAGAGGCCAGGCGACCTCAGGACGGCGAAGCCCTCGGATGGGCTTCCCGTATTGATCGGGCGCGAGAAGGTGCGCTATCATGCCCCTATCGCGCGGCCCGGGAAGTTCCTTTGCATCGGCCTCAACTACAAGGACCACTGCGAGGAGCAGGGGGCCCCGCTGCCAAAGTTCCCGGTGGTTTTCAACAAGTTCGCCACCTCGATTCTCGGGCATGGGGATACGATTCCCCTGCCGCTCAAGCGAGACGAGGCAATGGACTACGAGGGGGAACTGGCCATCGTGATCGGGAAGGCGGCAAAGAACGTCACGAAGAAGGGCGCGCTAAAGCACATCGCCGGCTACACCATCGTGAACGACATATCGGCGCGCACGCTGCAGGCGCAGGAGAAGCAGTGGGCGCGCGCCAAGGGCTTTGACGGCTCTGCTCCCTATGGTCCCGTGATCGTGACCGCGGACGAGGTGCCCGACCCCCACGCACTCAAGCTCGTCACGCGCGTGAACGGCAGGACGATGCAGTCGAGTTCCACTTCCCAACTGATATACGGGGTGGGGCACCTCGTGTCTTTCGTATCCCAGCTCCTGACGCTGGAGCCGGGGGACATCATCAGCACCGGGACGCCCGCCGGAGTGGGCAAGTACCGCAATCCACCGGCCTTCTTGCGCCCCGGGGACCAGGTGGAGGTCGAAATCGAGCGGATCGGCAGGTTGACGAATTCCTGCGGTGAAGCCTGATTTTCCAGATTAAGGCTTTGACGCAACCCCTCGACGCCGATTGATATACCTTGGTTGATCGAGCGGTGGATACCGCGCTCGCCCTCCCCACGGGGGCAGCGCAGCAACGTGCCAGGAAAACGACACCACGCCCATGCACACCGAAGGAAAGATCATCGGCATCGACTTCGGCACGACGAACTCCGTCGTGGCGATCATCGAGGGGAATGAACCCACGATCATTCCGTCCGCAGAGGGCGAGAACAGGACCCCCTCGATCGTGGCGTTCCTCGAGAACGGGGAGGTGCTGGTCGGCGAGAAGGCGCGGCGCCAGGCGGTCACGAACCCGAAGCGGACCATCAGCAGTGTGAAGCGCCTGCTGGGCCGGTCCTTCGAGGACCTGGACGAGGCGGGGGACGTTTTCCCCTTCGAGTTGGTGAACCACGACGACCAACTGCTCATCGACATCGGCGGCATGGGCTACCGCCCGGAGCACATCGGGGCGATGATCTTCAAGCAGATACGGGAGAACGCCTCCGAATACTGCGGCGAGGAAGTGAAGAAGGCCGTCGTGACGGTCCCGGCGTACTTCGACGACATGCAGCGCAACTCGGTGATCGAGTCCGCGCGCCTCGCCGGGCTGGAGGTGCTGCGCCTGATCAACGAGCCGACGGCGGCCGCCATGGCGTACGGCCTCGGGAGGACGGGTGAGGTCGAGGAGACCATCGCGATCTTCGACTTCGGCGGCGGAACCTTCGACATCACGCTCCTGGAAATCGTCACGAAGACATTCGAGGTCCTGACATCAACGGGCGACAGCCACCTCGGCGGGGACGACATCGACAACCTCCTCGTGAACATGATCGTGGAGGAGTTCTACCGCACGCACCAGCTCGACATGAGCGGCGACCCGACGACGCTGCGGCGCCTTAAGGAAGTCTGCGAGAAGGCCAAGTGCGACCTTTCGACCGCGACGACGGCGCGGATCAGCCTCCCCTTCTTCGCGCAGAAGGACGGGCAGCCGATCCACCTTGAGCGCAACATCACGCGCGCCGAGTTCGAGTCGATGATCGAGCCGATCGTGAACCGCACGATCCGCTGCTGCCGGCGCGCCCTCGAGGACGCCGGGCTCAACAAGCGGGACATTTCGAAGGTCGTGCTCGTGGGCGGCTCGACGCGCATCCCGCTCGTCCAGGACGCCGTGGAGGACTTCTTCGGGATGGCGCCGTTCAAGGGCGTGAACCCCGACGAGGTCGTTGCCCTCGGGGCCGCCGCGCAGGCGGGCATCTTCCAGGGCAACATCCAGGAAGTGGTCCTCCTCGACGTCACACCGCATTCGCTCGGCATCGAAGTGAAGGACGACAAGATGTCGAAGATCATCGAGAAGAACTCGACGATCCCGATCAAAGCGGCCAAGACCTTCACGACGACGGAGCCGAACCAGACCTTCGTCAACATCCACATCCTGCAGGGCGAATCGGACAACGCGACGGAGAACCGAAGCCTTGGCAAGTTCATCCTGTCGGACATTCCCGCGGCGCCGCAGGGCGTCGCGCGCATCCGCGTGATGTTCTTCATCAATGCCGACGGCGTGATGGAGATCAGCGCCTCGGACCTCGGTTCGGGGATCGAAAAGAAGCTGACGGTGCTTCACTCCTCGCTGACTGAGGAGGAGCGCAAGACGCGCAAGCGCAAGCGCAACCGCGGGACGCAGCAACAGTCCGCGGCAAGGCGCGGCTCGCTCAGCCGGCGCGCCGGTGCCGCCGGCTCGCGCGCCTCGGACAGCTCGCAGCCGGGCGGCGCGCCCGCCGGGGTGCCCCTTGCGCCGAAGCCGGCGGATGCCCCCGCCGCCAAGGGGGGCGCCATGCAGCCCGTTCAGGCAAGCCCCGCCTCCGTTCCACCTGCCCCAAAGGTGGCCTCCACGCCACCCGCAATGCCGCCCGCGGTGCCCGCGGCGGCGGCGTCCGCGGAGGGGGCATCCTTCGCCATGCTCTCGGACTCCAAGGCGGAGGCCAAGGTTCCGCCGGCCGCGGCCGAGGTCCAGCGCTCGGCGCAGCGCTCGACGACCCCGCAGGGCGCCATGCCCTCGCCCGTCGACTACGGCGCCATGCCAACCATGTACAGCGGTCCCTCGCCGCAGTCGCCCCCGCAGCCGACGGTGCGGTCGTTTGCGCCGGTGACTCCCCTCGCCGTCAAGCTCCCGGGGCAGGCCTCCGAAACGGTGGCCGACTTCCACAACATGCCGACGCAGTTGCCCGTTCGCGGGATGCAGCCGCCGGGGGACATCCACGCAATGCCCACGTCGCTGCCGATCCATGACCCGATCATCACGCCCCCCGAGGGCCTGAACCTTCCCGTGGGTGCGGCGGAGACGCGGTACATGCCGCTCTCGAATGCGCCGACCCCGCGCCCGGCGAGCAACCTCTCGGACGCGACGCCCCCGGTGAACCTCCCGCAGGCGTACTACACGGCTATCGAGAACCTCGACAAGGACCCCGACTCGGCGCAGTCGCAGCGGGCCTTTGTGAACGCACTCAAGGCGCTGCAGGGGCTGACCCAGGAGCAGCAGGGCTCGTTCGACGTGCAGGCTGCGATAGCCCGCGTGACGGCGGGCATGGGGCAGCTCGAGGAACTGCGCTCGATGCTCCGCAACATGCAGGAGCACCACCTGCCGAGGCACAAGGACGAGATCGCCTCCCTCTACGAGCTCGCGATGAAGCGGTTCGTCACCTCGGCCTCCTTCCGGCGCGACCGCGGGCTGTTCCGCGAGGCCACGGGCGACTTGGCAGGGGCGTGCGACGACATCGAGCAGGCCAGTCGGCAGGAGCCTGCCGACCAGGATGGCGAAACCCTCGAGCGCCTGTACAAGGCGCGCATGGCGGCGAAGGAAGACCCCGCCGCGATGTTCAAGCTCGTGAAGATTTACCTGAAGACCAACCGTATGGACGAGGCTGTCGCGATCCTCCAGGAGCTTCAGCGCTACGACGCCTACGAGACGCGCGCCGTGAAGATCCTCGGCCTTTGCCATTGGCAGCAGAACCTGCACTACCTGGCCTGGCAAAAGTTCAAGCAACTCAAGGCGAACGACGAGGTGAAGGACATCCTCTACCGGTTGGCGGGGGACATGGAGCGCACAGACCAGCTCCAACACGCGATCGCCGTGTACGAGCATCTTGCCGAAGCGGATCCGAACTACCGCGACACGGGGGCGAAGCTGAAGAAGCTCCAGTTCCGGGTGAAGCTCCAGGCTGGCGAGGACGACTCGCAGAAGTTCCAGCAGGTCCTCAAGGACTCGCGCTTCACGATCGTCGAGGAAATCAACCGCGGATCGATGGGCATCATCTACAAGGCGAAGGACAAGATCCTCGACGAGATCGTGGCCCTCAAGGTCCTGAACGACTTCCTATGCCAGGACCCCATGGCCGTCGAGCGGTTCAAGCGCGAGGCGCGCGCCGCAAAGAAGCTCTCCCACCCGTACATCGTCCGCATCCACGACATGTTCGAGACCGGGAACAAGAAGTTCATCTCGATGGAGTACATCGAGGGCACCGACCTCAAGCGCCTGCAGGCCGAGAGGACGTCGTTCACCGAGGAGATGATCCTCTACTATTCGCTCCAGATCTGCGACGCGATCGGATACGCGCACCGGCTCGGGATCGTGCACCGTGACATCAAGCCCGCGAACATCATGGTCACGAAGCAGAACTCGATCAAGATCACCGACTTCGGCATCGCCAAGATACTCAAGGGCGACGACGGCACGAAGTCGGGCACGGCCGTCATCGGGACGCCGCTCTACATGGCGCCGGAGCAGATCACGGGCGCCGGAGTGGACGCGCGGAGCGACATCTACGCGCTCGGCATCGTCCTGTATGAACTCTCCTCCGGAAACCCGCCATTCTACCTCGGCAACATCGAGTACCACCACATCCACACGGCTCCCCCGCCGCTGCCGGACCGCATCTCCCCCGCCCTGAAGAAGATCACCCTCAAGTGCATCGAGAAGGAAGCGGAGAAGCGGTACCAGAGCGTCGAGGAGATGCTCGAGGACATCAAGGCGCTGCGGAAAGGCTAGGGGTCGCGCGCGGAATCCAGCGGTAGGGCCACTTCTACAACGATCCCGAGGTGGTCCGAAACCCCATGCACGAAGTGGGATGAGACGGGCACGAGGCCACGGCAGCGGGCGTGGTCGATTTGCCACATGGGGAACGCTTCCGGCCAGGTGGCCAGCCACCGGGGCGCGCCGGGGGCCTGTGATGCGTCCTCAAAGGATCGGAACGTGCGGCGCAGGAGCGGACTCTGGCGCGGGGTGTTCATGTCGCCGACCACCAGGACTGGCAGGTGCTCCGACTCGAGCAGTGGAGTGAGCTCGGCGTAGATGGCTGCCCCCTTGCGCAGGGGCGGCGTCGGCATGTCGATCAGCCAGAGCGCGATCCTGCTCCCCTCCCACTCGATCTCCGTGCGCGCGGCGAAGGCCCCATGGGAGAGGGGGACGCTTTCGGAGGAGGCGACTGCATCGCGCGTACCCAGGGCGAGGTACCTCATCGAGGTCCACTGGAGTTCATCCCCCATCTCGCGCCTGAAGCCCGGGAGGACCTTCCCCCAACTTGTCGATTCGAGCAAGGCTACGACGTCGGGCCTCTCGGCGCGGATGGCGTCGGCAACGACCTTTGGTCCGCGGCGGTAGCTCTGCACGTTGAGGAGCATGACGCGCAGGGACCGGCCATGCGGCTCCGGTTCGCGGTCTCGCCAATGCAGTAGCCGAGGTTGTTCCTGCAGCACCGCCACAACTGTCAGCAGCAGCGACACCGCGAGGATAGGGCGGCAGGCCCTGCCGGCGAATGCACAGGCCAGGAGGACCATGGGAAGGGCGGCCAGCCAAGCCGGAGTGTAGCAAATCGGTGCAAACGGATCGTACCGATCACCCGGGATCCATCGCGCCAGGACGCCCGCGAACGCGACGACCCACATAGCCCGCAGGGCGCGCCGTGCCGGCGTCGCAGGGGAGCCCTCGGCCATCTACCGGGTGCCCAGCACCGATTCGATCTCGCGCACCAAGTCCGCCGTGGACATCGGCAGGCCGCGAAGCTGCCAGCTCTCCGGCGCGGTCCGCGACTGCTGGCGGACGCGGGCGAGGAGGGACAGGTCCGCGGGCGTGCGGGCGACGGCACCGAGGACTGCCGCGACGAGACGGGATAGTCGCTCCATGCGTTCCAGGGGCAACTCGTCCACCGCCTTGATCGAGTCGTAGTCGATGCGGACCCAAGTTCCGTCCTGCCTCACGATCACGTTCTCGGTGTCCACGTTCCGGTTGTAGAGGCCGCGGGCCTCCAGGAAGAGAACGGATCTGAGAATGCCGAGCAACTCGCGCAACGAGGCCTCCCGGTCGGTCAGGCGACCCTCGGCGATTGCGACCTTGAGCGCGTGGCCCTCGACGAGGGGCATGACCTCCACGAGTGCGTTTCCGTCGGGGAGTCCTCGCTCGACAAAGCCAAGCGCGAGCATGGGGCAGATGGGCACGGGATCGGGACCGGCGAGGTCGGCCTCGAGGTCCGACGCGAGCCGTGCGAGTATCTCCCGGCGCTTCGTGGTTCCGCCGGAAAACTGCGCGACCTTGACGACGACTTCGGCGGGCATTGGCAGGCGCGAGCGCCAGAACAGCGAGACCTCCCGTTCCCATCCCTCGGCGAGGCCGGCGAGGACCACGGCGCCCACGTTGCCGACGCCGAGCCACCTTCGAACAGCGATGGTGGGTCGGTCTGCGAGGAACGCCTGAACATGCGCCCTTAGGCGCGCGCGGCGCCTCTTCAAGGCAAGGTGCTTCCAGAGAGCCCTTCCAGCAACCGCGAGCCCGGCAACCACCACAACCGAGGCGGCGCCCTCGATGATGAGCAGCGTGTTCACCCGAGGTTCTCCCCCGCCGCGAGGGCGGACATCGTCATGCGAACCGCGGACGGCTCAGCATGAAGAGTCCCAGGGCGCCGAACAGCCCGGGGGGGAGCCACGCGGCAACAAGGGCCGGCACGATCCCGGAATCGCCAAGCTTGCGCAGGAGCATCTGCACCGCAAAGACGACGGCAAGCCACACGAGCCCGCCGCCGAAGCTCTTCATAACCCCCGAAGATGTGGGCCGTATTGCATGCGCGCACATGAGGATGCCAAGGACGAGGGTGACGAAGGGGACGGAGAGCTTCGTCTGCAGCTCGGTTTCCCAGTCGGGGATGCTGGTGCGCCCCTGTTCGGCCTGGAGGTCGAGGTACTCGCGCAATTCGTTGTATGTCATGCGCTGGGGGTTCTGCGTTGCGCTTAGGAAGCGCGAGAGGGAGCCCTCGAGGGGCGGGTCCAACTTTGCGCCTTCGAGTCTGTCGAACTTGTCGTAGGAGGTCATGGACCCGGAGGAGTCGTACTTCCGCACTGCCACTCCCTCGAGTTCCCATGTCGCTGAGTCGCCGTCACCCTTAAGTTGGCCGGAAGCGATTTCAACCTTCTGGCTCAGGGTGGCTCCCGTGCCGGCGAGGTCGATGATTGTGGACTGCTCCATCCTGCGCAGTTTGTCGTCGTAGAGGCCCACGTAGACGAAGCGCTCGCCGCGCAGCCTGACGACGATCTGGTCGCGCTGCGTGACGACGGACTCCTTTCGGCGCTTGATGTACACCTTCTCGATGCGGTGGGCCTGGGCGTTGGCGTGGCCGGCGATGGCTTCGCTGAGGATGAGGCCGCAGATGCTGATGAGCAAGGCGCTGGTGATGAAGGGGCGGGCGAGGCGCGCCGGCGAC
Source organism: uncultured Candidatus Sumerlaeota bacterium (assembly GCA_964618855.1). Lineage (GTDB taxonomy): Bacteria > Sumerlaeota > Sumerlaeia > SLMS01 > JANRJK01 > CAZUCD01. The sequence continues at coordinate 927 of CAZUCD010000022.1, read as the reverse complement.
ACCCCGCACGAGAGGTAGGCGAGGATTTCGTTCTCGCGCGCCTTCTGCAGGAGCACCCAAAGGATCGAGGCGGAGGCCGCGAGCGGCAGCATGTAGGAGGCCTGCTGCGGGAGCGTCAGCACGTAGTACAGGAGGACGAACCCGAACCGCGAATCCTCGCCGCCGAAAACGTAGCGGTAATTGTCGAGCAGGACATTCACGAACGTCAGGACGAGCGTGAGCGTCAGCGCGGCGACGAACGCGGTCGCGAACGACTTCAGGAGGTCTCGGTCGAGGAGTGGGATCATGGCATGCGGCGTCGTGCGCGAATCGGGTCCCCATCAACGGGGACCCGGGTCGCGGTGGAAAGAGCAATTGCGGGCACGGGCGCCCTGCCCATGGAGGCGTCGGGGGACCCGGGCTGCACTAGCCGAGGATGCCGCCCTTGTCGGCGGAGGAGGAGACGCCCTGAATGTAGCGTCTCATGGCGTAGAAGTCGTCGCAGAACTTGGACGCCTCCTCGATCGACACCAGCTTTTCCTTCACGAGGTCGGCAAGCCCCTGGTCCATCGTCTGCATGCCCTCGTCCCGGCCCGTGATGACGCCCTGGATCTCGAGGACGCGGCTGTCGGCGATCAGCTTCTTGATGATGCCGTTGACGACCATGATCTCGAGCGCGGCGCGGCGGCCCCTGCCGTCGATCGTCTTCACGAGGCGCTGCGTGATGACGGAGACAAGGTTGAGGGAGAGCTGGTCGCGGAGGATGTCATGCTCCTTCTGCTCGAAGTAGCCCATGACGCGCTGGATGGTGTGGACGGCGCCGCGGGTGTGGAGGGTCGAGAAGACGAGGTGGCCCGTCTCGGCCGCCTTGATGCCGATGCGGATGGTCTCCTGGTCGCGCATTTCGCCGACGAGGATCACGTCCGGGTCGGCGCGCATGGCCTGGCG
>CAZUCD010000021.1:10374-33799 GCA_964618855.1 uncultured Candidatus Sumerlaeota bacterium | reverse complement strand
TCTCGGCCCCCGGGGCGAACTGGACCTTCGGCGACCGGGCGATCACCCCCGAGCCGTCCAGCTTGTGCAGCACTGCACCCCTCGGGCTCTGTCCGATGCGAATGCGGCCATCCTCCATCACATCGGAATGTTCCAATCAGTGAACCCGGATCCCCCCGGTCTCGCGATAGGTTCCTTCCCCGGACATTCCCCAAAAGCCAGGCGATACCAGATTCGCAGAAGCGCAAGGCTACCCCCGTCAGAGCCGTAGTAGAAACTCGGGGGGAAAACTGGGGAAGGCACCGCCCCTGCCCTGCATGCCTGCGCCGGGAAGGCGCCGCCCCTGCCCTCCATGCCGGCGCCGGGAAGGCGCCGCCCTTTGAATGGCCCCCGGCGACCGAAGGAAGCCGGGGGACGTGGGTCGGGGAATCATCGCACCCCGCCAGGGGTGCCCCTTGATTCTACGGCAAGCGCCAATCATCCCATGTCCGCCCCGCCTCTTCCACGAGTCGCCTGAGTTCTTCCTCGAACGTCGTCGTTCGAGGACCCGTAGCGGAAACTCGAGGGGAAGACTGGGGAAGGTCCTCATTCCTTCCGCCCCCGGTTCGACCTCGCCCACGGCTTCGGGGCCCGCGACCGTCCCCGCATGGATGCCGCCCTCTCCCCCACGCTAGCGGCCGCGGTGGATGCCATCCGCGCCGCGCGCCCCGATTGGCGCGTCGCCGCATTCGCCTCCATCGGCTCCACCAGCGACGAGGCGCACAGGCTCGGCCCCCTCTCGGGTTCCCGCGAACCCGTCTTGGTTCTCGCGGACCACCAGACCGCCGGGCGCGGACAACAGGGCCGCGCATGGCACGATGTCCCGGCGAAGTCCTTCCTCGGCACACTCGCCATGCCCGTCACCCCAAACCCCTCGCTGCTCTGGTCCTTCCAGGTCGCATGCGCCGTCGCGGACGTGCTGGAGCTGCTCACCTGCTGCGCCCTCGAGTGGAAGTGGCCCAACGACGTGCTCCTCAATGGCGGGAAGGTCTGCGGCGTGCTCTCGGAGGTTCGGGGCGGCTGGCTCCTCGCGGGCGTGGGCGTGAACCTGCTTCAGGAGAACTCCGACCTGCCCCCGCGGATGGCGGGTGTGCCGCGGGCGACCTCGCTCGTGGCGGAACTGGGCGGGCGCGCGCCCGACCGCGCGGAGGCCGTCGTCGCGATCGCGGGCGCGTTGATTGCGCGCCTCGAGTCGCCCCTTCCCACGGATGTACTGCTGGGCGCCGTGCGCAAGCGCTGGCGCGGCGCGGGGCGCGCCGCGAGGGTCCGCCACGGGGACGGCACTTTGGAGGGCGTGATGGAGGACATCGACGGCGAGGGGCGGCTGATCGTGCGCACTGCGGGGCGCATCGTCCGCGTCGCCTCCCCGCTGGAACTCGCCCCCGGCGAATGAAGAAGGCCCCGCCGGACTGTGCCGGCGGGGCCCCATGCTGCGATGAATCGCGGCGTGCGGTTACTTGGCGCCGAGGATGGCGTCCTTGGCCGGCTTCGCGATGCGAAACTTCAGGCGGCGCTTCGCGGCGATCTTGATCGGCTCGCCGGTCTGCGGGTGGCGGCCCACGCGGGCCTTCGACTTCGTGATGACCATCTTGCCGAGGCCCGGCATGACGAACCCGCCGTCCTTCTTGGCCTCGCGGTACGCGATCTTGAGCAGTTCGTCGAAGAGCCCGGCAACCTGGGTCTTCTTGAGCTCGCAGGCGTCAGCGAGCGCCTGGGTGAGCTGGGCCTTGGTCATCGGCTTTGCGGACTTCGCGGCTTTCGGCTTCTTTGCGTCGGCCATGGGGGCGAAACTCCTTCGGGAGAATTGATGTGGGGTGCTGACCGCCGATACCCGCGTCCTGCGCGGTCATTTGCACCGTATCCAAGTGTTGAAGGGGGGAAGGGGCGCGGTCCAAGGTCAACGCAAAACGGCACTTTCCTGTGGAAAAGTGAATGAAAGTGCGTCGGAGAGCGGCTACGAGGGCTCCCCGGGCGTGTATTCGGGCTCGATCTCGAGCGGAAAAACCGTCGGCGCGGCCAGCAGCCGCACCGGCTTCTCGTCCAGCGGCAGCGCGATGTGGAACACCGTTCCGACCCCCCTGGTGCTCGTCAGCCCGATCCGTCCGTCGTGCGCGTGCACGCACTTGTACACGACCATCAGGCCCAGCCCCGTCCCCTTCACCTTCGTCGTGTGGTACGGCTCGAAGATGCGCAGGCGGTCGGGTTCGTCGATGCCCTCGCCGTCGTCCTCGACCTCGATCAGGGCGTGGTCGGCCTTTAGGGTGGTGCGCAGCACGATGCGCCCCGACCGCGACTTCTCCTCGCCCGGACGGTGGATCGCCTCGATCGAGTTGCGGATCAGGTTCACCAGCGCCTGACGCATCAGTTCCGGATCCATGCGCAGGGGCGGCATCGACGGGTCGAGTTCAAGCGCGAGCTCGATGTCCGAGGCGCGGCACTCGGGCCCGAACAACTCACCGAGCCCGACGAGGAGGTCGTTGATGGACGCCTTGCGGAAGCGCGGCTGGATCGGCCGCACGGCGGTCAGGAACTCGTCCACGATCGTCGCGAGGCGCGAGACCTCCTCCTCCACGATCTCAGCGCTGCGCCTCAGCCGCCCCATCTCGGGCGTAGCCTCGGTGCAATCGGCCAGCTTCTCCGCCGCCTTGCGCATGAGCTGAACGTGGATGGTCATGCTGTTGAGCGGGTTCTTCAGCTCGTGCGCGATCCCCGCGGTCAGCGTCGCCAGCGACTCGATCCGCGCGGACTGCCGGAGCTCCTCGCTTTGACGCTCGACCTCCGTGCGGTCGTCGATGACCCAGAGGGCCGCATTCGGCGGCCCCGCCTCGCCCGCGAGCGGCACGACGCTCATGCTCAGCACCCGCGCCCGAGGCACCTCGATCACGACCTCGCGCTGGTGGATCGGCGCCCGCGCCGCCTCGTACTCGTCCAGGAGCGACTCGAGCTCGGGCCGCCTCAGCACGTCCCGCAGCGGCTTGCCCTCGATCCGGACACCGGGACGCATCGACAGGATGTCGCGCGCGCTCGCGTTTGCCCAGACGATCCGCATCCCGTCGTCCACGACCACGATGCCCTTCGGCAGCGACATGAGCGTCGCCTCGAAGAAGTCGCGCTCACGCAGGAGCCCCTCGACGAGGCGCCCGACCTCCTCCGGCGGCAGCCGGTCGAGCCTCTCGAGGATCCGGCCCGTCCAGGCGGAATCGATTTTCATCGCGGAGACTGCCTAAATCTCATGCTGCCGAATGCAAGCCGCCTCGTGGTCGGCGCCGGGGGCGACGGGCTTGAGTTCGGGCACCGCGGCCTTGCAGGCCTCGATGGCGAATGGGCAGCGCGGGTGGAAGGCGCAGCCCGCCGGGGGGTTCACCGGGCTCGGCGTCTCGCCCTTGATGGGGGGGCGCTCCCGCCGCCGCGTCGGGTCCGGGACGGGCACAGACTCCAGCAGGGCGCGCGTGTACGGGTGCCGCGGCTTGTCAAAGATCTCCGCGCGCGATCCGCGTTCCACGATCCGCCCAAGGTACATGATCGCGACGTGGTCGCTCACGTACTCCACGACGGACAGGTCGTGCGAGATGAAGATGTAGGACAGCCCCCGGCGGCGCTGCAGGTCCACCAGCAGGTTGAGCACCTGCGCCTGCACGGAGACGTCGAGCGCCGAAACGGGCTCGTCCGCGACGATGACCTTGGGCTCCAGTGCGAGGGCGCGCGCGATGCCGACACGCTGGCGCTGCCCCCCGGAAAACTCGTGCGGGTAGCGATCGATCATCTCAGGCCGCAGGCCCACCTCGGCGAGCAGCGACTTCGCCCGCTCGACCTGTTCGGCCCGCGTCCCGATCCGGTGCACCTCAAGCGGTTCGCGCACGATCTCCCCCACGGTCATGCGGGGGTTCAGGGAGGAGTACGGGTCCTGAAAAACCATCGCGAGATTGCGCCGCAGGCCAAAGAGCGTCCGCGTGTCCGCCGCCATCAGGTCCTCGCCATGGAACAGCACGGACCCCGAGGTTGGCTCCTCCAGCCGCATCAGCGTCCGCCCGAGCGTGGACTTCCCGCAGCCGCTTTCCCCCACGAGGCCCATAGTCTCGCCCTCGAGGAGCGAGAACGAAACGTCCTCGACCGCGCGCACCTCCCCCTTCTTGCGGGAGAAGAGCCCGCCCCGCAGGGGGTAGTGCTTCACGAGGTTGCGGACGTTGAGAATCTCCCTCGCGGTCAAGGCGCGACCTCGATCGGGAAGTGGCACGCGGTCCGGTGCCCGGGGGACTTCTCCTCGGCCTCGGGCGACTCGGTGCGGCAGCGGTCCTGGCGCCGGTTGCAGCGCTCCTCGAACCGGCACCCCGCAGGCGGCGTGATCAGCGACGGCACCGTGCCCTCGATCGTGAACAGTTCGCTCTCCTTCGTGACACCCTTGGTGGGGATGCTCTTCAGGAGGCCGTGTGTGTAGGGATGCCGCGTGCGGGAGAAGAGGTCCACCGCGCTCGCGTGCTCCGCAACGCGCCCGGCGTACATCACAACGACCTCGTCGCACATCTCCGCCACGACCCCCATCGCGTGCGTGATCAGGATGATCGCCGTCCCCATCTTGCGCTGGAGTTCCCGCATCAGGAACAGGATCTGCGCCTGGATCGTCACGTCGAGCGCCGTCGTCGGCTCGTCCGCGATCAGGACGGACGGCTCGCACATCAGGGCCATCGCGATCATGATGCGCTGCTTCATGCCGCCGGACAATTCGTGCGGATACGAGGCGAGCCGCGCGTCGGGTTCCGAGATGCCGACAAGCTCCAGCATCTCGATCATCCGCTTGCGGGCGGGGGCGCCCTTCATCCCGAACCGCAATTGCAGCACCTCAGCGAGCTGGCGCTCCACGCTGAAAACCGGGTTCAGCGATGTCATAGGGTCCTGGAAGATCATGGCGATCTCCTTGCCCCGGATGTTGGTCAACTCGCGCGAGGGCACCTTCAGGATGTCCTCGCCGCGAAGGAGAATCTCCCCACCCACGATCCTTCCGGGAGGGCAAGGGACCAGGCGCATGATCGACATCGCCGTCACGCTCTTCCCGCAGCCAGACTCCCCGACGATCCCAAGCGTCTTCCCCGGCTCCACCGAAAACGAGACCCCATCGACGGCCTTTACGGTGCCGCCCTCGGTCTCGAAGACCGTGCGCAGGTTGTTGACTTGGAGGAGGGGCATGCGTCGGGGTTCGGCAATCGGGACTCGGGACTCGGGGCCGCAGGCATCGACGTCGGGGCCGCACCCCGAATCCCGATCCCCCAGTCCCGAGTCCCGGCTTGGTTGCTACTGCTTCATCACGTTCCAGGGATCGACGTCCACGACGGTGTCCTCGCCGAGGCTGCGCCCCTCCTTCATTGCCGCCTGGAGGGCGGCACGCTTGTCCTCGTCGATCCAGTACACGAACCAGTCCGTGTACTGCTCGGTCCGCTTCGGGAAGAACGACTTCGGGAACTGCACGTAGTCCCAGTACACGAACCGCATGTAGGGCCCCTCCCACAGCGGGATGTAGAAGGCCTCGTCGTTGACGATCTCGTCGATGCGGTGCATTGCCGCCAGCCGCTTCTCCGGGTCCATGTCCCAACGGTAGACGTCCACCAGCTTGTCCACTTCCTCGTTCGCGAAGCCGAAGATCGCGTTGTTGTTGGTGGTCTTCTTGAACTCGGAGTGGAAGTACTGCCGCGGCTCGGGGTAGTAGCTGGTGGTGCGGGAGATCATCGTCATCTCGTACTTGCGCTCGAGGCCGCGCTCGAAGGCCGACGCCGGCTCCAAGTTCTGCAGCAGCACCTCAACCCCGAACTTCTTGTACGTTTCCTTCACCACGGTCAGGTGCCGCTCCAGGCCCTTGCTCCCGTAGATCAGCGTGAACGAGGCGCGCTCGCCCTTGTCGTTCACGAAGATGCCGTCCTTGCCGCGCTTCGTGAAGCCCGCCTTCTTCAGGTGCTCCACGCCCTTCTTCGGGTCGAAGGGGTACGCCTTCACGTTCGGGTTGGCGAACTCCGTGCCCTCGAACGCCGAGTTCACGCGGTAGTACGCCTTGTTCATGATGCGCTCGTTGAGCGTGTCGAAGTCGAAGAAGTACTGGAGCGCCTTGCGGAAGTCCTTGTTCTGGAAGAGCGGGAACTCGAGGTTCATCGCGAAGCCGTACATGCCCTGCGGGCGCTCGACAAACAGGCGCTTGCGGTGCGCCCAGCCCTTCTTGATCGCGTCGAACTCCATCTCCTCGGCCCAGCGCCGCGCCGTGTTCACCGTGTAGTACGAAAGATCGCCCTTCTTGAAGAAGTCGAATGCCCGATCCTCCTCGGAGACGACCTTCAGGACAATCTTGTCGGGGTTGAACTGGCCCGACATGTACCTCTTGTTTTCGCCCCACCAGTTCTTCGTCCGCTCGAAGACCACCTTCTGCCCCGTGACCTGCTCGGTGATCGTGTACGGTCCGACCGTGACCTGCGGGGAGAGGTTCACCTTCTCGCTCTTGGCCCAGTTCTCATCGAGCTTCATGTTTTCGGCGTGCCGCGGGCTCGGCCACAGCGTGTAGTCCGAGAGCGGCCGCCAGCTCGGGTTCTTCCCCACGATCTTCAGCGTGTGCTCGTCGACCGCGACCGCCTCCTCGAAGTAATCGCGGGAGTACTGGTTGTAGTACGGGTCGTTGATGTGCTCGCTCCGCATCACCTCGAGCGAGAACACATAGTCGTCCGCCGTGACGGGCTTGCCGTCGCTCCACTTCGCGTCGGGGTCCAGCTTGTAGTACACCGTCTTGTTGTCCGGCTGGATCGACCAGTGCGTCGCCATCCAGGGGATGAAGTTGTCCGTCACCGGGTGGCGCCTGACGAGCGTGAACTCCTGGGTGAAGGCGCGGTTGAAGCTCGCGAACGAATCGTTCGAGTTCGGCCCGACAAGGCGGAAGGTCAGCGGGTAGGCGTCCGTGTACGTCTCGAACGTCCCTCCCTTCTTGGCCTCGGGGGCGCCTATCGGCGGGTCGGTGTCATTCGTCACCCAGACGAGGGCGGAGAGGTCCTCTGCCATGGCGGTTCCGGCCAGGACGAGGGCGGTGAACAGGGACAGGATGCGGCGCATCGTGGAACGTTCCTTCCTTTGGGTTTATTCGTAGCGGGCGTACTGCTTCGGGTCGAACGCCTCGCGGATCGATTCGCCAATCAGGGTGACCAGCAAAAGCGTCGCCACGACGGCCCCGAACGGAGACAGGACCAGCCAAAGCTTGTCGCGGTTTTCACTTTTCAGCGCCTGGTCAAAAAGTTCCCCCCAACTCGGGGTCGGGGCGGGCAGTCCATATCCCAGGTAATCCAGGCCCGTGAGCGCAGAAATCCCCGCCACGATGGAGAAGGGCGTCGTCGTGACCAGCGGCGTGATGCAGTTCGGCAGCAGGTGCTTGAACATCACCCTCCACGCCGACGCCCCGAACGAGCGCGCGGCCAGGCAGTACTCCCGCGTCTTCTCGCGGTACATCTCCGTCCGCATGTAGTACGTGATCCCGATCCATTCGAACAGCACCATGATGAACAGGAGCATGCTGAACGCCTGGATCCCTGGACTCGGCTCGAACACCGCCCGCATCAGGATCACGATGTACAGGAATGGCAGTGCCGCCCACACCTCGATGAAGCGTTGGCTCAGGATGTCGAACCAGCCGGCCACGAAGCCCTGGAGAGATCCAAGGATGACCCCGATGGTCTTCCCGATCAGCACCAGCGTCAGCGAAAAGAAGATCGAAATCCGGAAACCGTAGAGCAGGCGCGCGAGGACGTCCCGCCCCTGCGAATCCGTCCCGAGGATGTGCCTGCTGTCCGGAGGATTCGGGGGCGGCTGCTCCGCAGGATAGGAGAAGTCGTTCTCCAGCGGATTCCAGGGCACCGGCGGCATCACCAGCCAGTTGCCGGTCCCCTTCCACTCCTCGCGCAGGCGCCGATAGTCGGCCTCGCCGTCGTCGAAGCCGTACTCGTCGGACTGGCCGAAGGTCGCCATCGAGTGGAACTTGAAGGTCGGAAAGTAAATCTCGCCGTTGTAGGACAGAATGAGCGCCCGGTTGTTCGCGATGAAGTTGGAGAAGATCGAGAGCACGACCGCCCCCAGCAGGATCAGGAACGAGTAGTACCCGCGCTTGATGCGCCGGAAGCGCTGCAGGCGCTTGCGGGTGATGGGGTTCAGGGTGAACAGCGCCATCAGCCGAACTTCACCCGGGGATCGACCGCCGCGACGCACATGTCGGAGAGGAGGTTCCCGACCAGCGCCGTCGCCGAACCGATCACGATGATGGCCATGACGATCGGGTAGTCGCGGGACTGGATCGCCTCGAAGTTCAGCAGACCCATCCCGGGAATCTGGAACACGCGCTCGATGAAGAGGCTACCTACCAGGAAGAACGAGATGTTGTTGCCGAAGCTCGTCGCGAGCGGGATCAGGGAGTTGCGGAACGCGTGGATGAAGACCGCCCTCTGGCTGCTCAGCCCCTTGGCCAGCGCCGTCTTCACGTAGTCCGCGCTCATGTTCTCCATCAGGCTGTTCTTCATCAGCATCGTCAGGAACGCGAACTGCCCGACCATGTAGCAGATCACCGGAAGGGTCGCGTGGTGGGCCAGGTCCTTCGCCTTCCCCGCGAACGTCATGTCCGCGAAGCCCTCGCTCGTGAATCCCGAAAGCGGGAACAGGTCGTACTTCACCGCCATCACCACCAGGAGCACCGCCCCGAGTGCGTAGGATGGCAGCGCATACCCCGCGAAAATCGCGACCGAGGACGCCGTGTCCACCAAGGTTCGATGCTTCAGCGCCTTCAGCACCCCCAGAGGGATGCACACCCCATAGGTCAGGAAAAAGGAGACGGCCCCGAAGAACGCGGACACCGGAAGGCGCTCCCGGATGAGCTCCAGGACGGGTCGCGTGTAGCGGAAGGAACTCCCGAAGTCGCCTTGGGTCAATTGCCTCAGATAGTTCAGGTACCTGATGGGCACCGGCTTGTCGAAGCCGTAGAACTTCTTCAGCTTCTCGAACTGGGCCTCTGGGATGGCGAGCTGCGCCTTGCCGCCGCCGCCTGCCCCCCCCTCCCCGCCGGCTCCACCCGCCAGGCGGAGCTTCATCTGGTCGATGGGCCCGCCCGGCACGAACTGGCACAGCACAAACGTCACGATCGTGATCCCGAGCAGCGTCGGCAGCATCAGCAGAAGCCGCCGGGCCACATACGTCTTCATGCCTCCGGATCGGGACTGCGCCATCTCGCCGTGTGGACCCCTCAATCGGTTGATGAAAGACCGATTCGACCGTCCGGCAGGCGGGTGGCTCAAGGAAAAGGTGCCCGCCCCCGTGGCGCGCTGCGGACTCCTTTCGTTTGATCCCGCCCCGAAAGCGTCCCATGCTTCTCCGCGCCACCCCCGCCACGGATCCCCCAACGGCCATGTCCTCCACGCCGCAACAGACCTTCTATCTGGTCCTTCCCCAGCAGCCCCCCGACATCGGCGCCTCGATCAGGCCGATATCGCGCCTCCTCCAGGAGGAGGAGGAGCAAGTGCGCCAGCGCCTCGTCACGCCCGGATTCCAGGTCCTGCGCCGCTTCGCGAAGAAATCCAACGCAGAGGGCCTGCAGGGACAGCTCCACGCCCTGGGCATCTCCACGTTCATCGTCTCGGACATGGCCATGCGTGGCCACCTGTTCATGTGGTGCAAGTCGGCCCGCAAGGGCGGGGGCGGGATGGCCCTCGCAGACTTTGCCGGCGCCCCGTTCTACTGCCCCTTCCCGGACATTGTCAGCGTCTCGATCCTCCCCGTCCGGCGCGAGGACGGGTCCGAGACCACCTTCATCGACCTGCACCGCAAGTCCGCCCCGATCACCCCGAGGCTCGACTCGTCCATGTTCGATTTTGCCGCCCTCATCGGGCGCACCGACGCCACCATCCAGGACTTCCTCGACGACCTGGAGTCGAACTGCGCCCTCCAGGTGGAGCGGGGGTTCGCCGCCAATCGCGACCGCATGCTGATCGTGCTGGACGACTTCGCCTCGCACCCGTCCACCTTCGCACCCACCCCCGACGCCCTGCCATCCCCCTATCGGCGTGCGGACGAGCGCGCCGCGACAGCCTACAGCTTCCTCACGCGCGCTCGCCTCATCGAGAGCCACTGAAAGGCGGGGGCCGGGGACCAGAGACCGGGGGCTGGGAAAGCGGAGGCGGCCACCGCGCCCAAGCGCGAGTCTGGGGCCGCGGCTCCATCCGGCACCGGACTTGCAACCCGGGGCGTAAAACAAGCCCGAGCACGCGGAGTTGGCCCCCTTGGATACACAGACGCTTCCCACGCCCGAATCCCATGCCTTCCAGGCGGAGGTTCAGCAACTCCTCCACATCGTCGTCCACTCCATCTACACCGACCGCGAGGTCTTCGTCCGCGAACTCGTCTCCAACGCGGCCGATGCCCTTGAGAAGCGCCGCTACGAGGAACTCGCGGAAGGGGCAGCCGTCGGGGGCGATCCACTTGAGATCTCCATCGAGACGGACGACGTCGCCAAGACCTTCACGATCCGCGACACCGGCATCGGCATGACGCGCGAGGACCTGGAGAAGGGCCTCGGCACCATCGCACACTCGGGGACCCGCGCCTTCCTTTCCGCGCTGAAGGAAAAGGGGACGCGCGACGTCAGCCTCATCGGCCAGTTCGGCGTCGGTTTCTACAGCGTCTTCATGGTCGCCGAGCGCGTGCGGGTCGAGACTCGCGCACGCCACGGCGAGTCGAGGGGGTGGGTGTGGGAGAGCGACGGCGGGGGCACCTACACCGTCTCCGAACGCGAGGGGCTCGATTACGGCACCCGCATCGTCGTCGCGCTCAAGTCGGGTGCGGAGGAGTTTTCCCGCGCCGCCGAAATCAAGCGCGTCCTGCGCCGCTACTCATCCTTCGTTCCCTTCCCCATTCGCATGGGGGCCGAAACCGTCAACACCCTCCAGGCGATCTGGGCCAAGTCCCCCCGCGAAGTCGAGGACGCCCAGTACGGCGAGTTCTACAAGTTCATCTCCGGCACGGGCGAGGACCCGCTCTACAAGCTGCACTTCACGGCGGAGGCGCCCCTCGACCTCCGCGTCCTCCTCTACGTGCCCGGTGAGAATGTCGAGCGCTTCGGCCTTGGGAAAATGACCCCGCAGGTGGACCTCTACTGCCGCCTCGTCATGATCCAGAAGCACCCGGAGGGGCTCCTGCCCGACTGGATGCGCTTCGTGCGCGGCGTGGTGGACAGCGAGGACCTCCCCCTCAACATTTCCCGCGAGTCCATGCAGGACAGCGCCCTCCTGCGCAGGATCGCCTCCACGGTCACCTCGAAGTTCATCCGCTTCCTGGCCGACCAGGCCAAGGAGGACCCGGAGAAGTACGCCCAGTTCCACGCCAAGTTCGGCGCCTTCATCAAGGAGGGCATCTCCGGCGACTTCGCCCATCAGCGCGAACTGGCCGGGCTGCTCCGTTTCGAGACTTCAGCCACCGAGGGCGGCAAGCTGGCCTCCCTGTCCGACTACGTCGCGCGCATGAAGCCCGACCAGAAGGCGATCTACTTCCTCTCCGGGCCATCACGGGAGGCCTGCGAGGGATCACCATACCTCGACATCTTCCGCGCGCGCGGCCTCGAGGTGGTCTTCACGCGCGACGCCGCCGATGACTTCGTCCTCCAGTCCCTGCGCGAGTTCGAGGGCAAGCGGCTCCTCTCGGCGGACAGCCCGGAGGTGGAGCTTGATCCCGTGGAGTCCGCCTCGGAGCAGGCGCTCTCGCGCGCCGACGCCGAGGACCTCTGCGGCTGGATACGAAAGTCCCTCGAGGGCAGGATCGGTTCCGTGCGCGTCTCGAGCCGCCTGGTCGGCAACCCCGGGATGATCGTCGGTGATGGCTTCATGACAAACGCGATGAGGCGCGTCATGGCCGCCATGGGCCGCGAGGAGGCGCCCTCGTCGGCCGAGCTGACGCTGGAGATCAACCCCGCCCATCCTCTCATCGTCCGCCTGCACGGGCTACGTGCCACGCGGGAGGACCTCGCCCGCGACATCGCGAACGGCCTGCTGGACAACCTGCTGCTCGGCGCGGGCCTGATGACGGACATCCGCCCCATCGTAGAGCGCTACAACGCGATGCTCATGCGCGCGGCGGGGGAGTAGACGCGGGGCTCAATGCCCCGGCGGCAGGTTCTCCGGCGCGTACTGCTTGAAGCGCTCCTTGTCGTGCGCCTTCATGTAGGCCTCGTGGCCGTCGATCAGGTCCGCGCGCAGGAAGCCCTCGATCGCCTCGTCCATGAGCTGCATGCCCTCCTTCTTGCCGCCGAGGATCGCGGAGAGGAGCTGCACGGTCTTCGCCTCGCGGATGCAGTTCGCGACGTTGCGGTTCTGGATCATGATCTCGTTGGCGGCGATGCGTCCCCCGCCCTTCTTCTTCAGCAGGAGCTGCGCGCAGACGGCGCGGAGCGACACAGCCAGCATCTGGCGGATCTGGTTCTGCTGGTCCGAGGGGAACACGTCGATGATGCGGTCCACCGTCTTCATCGCGCTGTTGGTGTGCAGCGTTCCAAAGACCAGGACGCCCGTCTCCGCCGCGGTCACGGCGAGCGATATCGACTCAAGGTCGCGCATCTCGCCCACCAGCACCACGTCCGCGTCCTGCCGCGAGGCCGCCTTCAGCGCCGCCGCGAAGGACGGCGTGTCCACCCCCACCTCGCGCTGCACGATCGTGGACATCCTGTGCGGGTGCACGAACTCGATTGGCTCCTCGATCGTCAGGATGTGCCGGGCGATGTTCGAGTTGATCTCGTTGATGATCGCCGCAAGCGTCGTGGACTTGCCGCTCCCCGTCGGTCCCGTCACCAGCACCAGCCCCGACCTGTAGTACGCAAACGTCCTCAGCACCGCCGGGACCTTCAGGTCCTCCAGCGTCAGGATCTTCGAAGGTATCGTGCGGAAGACCGCCCCGTACCCGGCCATCTGCTTGTTGTAGTTGCAGCGGAACCGCGCCCGATCCCCCAGGGCGTAGGCGAAGTCCAGGTCCCCCTTGTTCTCGTAGGCCTTCCAGCGCTTCTCGGCGCAGATTTCCTGGAGCATCGCCCGGAGCTGATCCTCGCCCAGGACCGGCCACCCCTGGACGTCCACGACGCTGCCGTGCAGCCGCAGGCGCGGGGGGTTGTTCTGCGCAAGGTGGAGGTCCGATGCGCCCGATTGCAGCATCACGTCGAAGAGTTGGTCGATGACGGCCATCGCGCCGCACACTCCATGGGGAATGCGGCAACTTGTCCCCCCGGCCCCCGAGTCGCAAGGCGTGATAGGGGGGGCGGGTGCCCGGTTTGGAGATTCGGGGCAACTGATGGGTGCCAGCCGATACGCGGATCCTGGAGCCCGGAAACCATAACCCCCATTGCTGACCTTGACAGGTCGGCTCCACGGGCCCACTTTGTGCGAGCGAAGCAATGAACTCCGCGGCACGGGTGCCAAACGGCATGTCTGGTGCAGAAACCATGGAAGGCGAGCATTTCGCCGAGATATCGGTGGTCGTCTCCAACACGCAGGGCGTCCATGGCCGCCCCGCGAGCCAGATGGTCCGTGTCGCATCCCGCTACCCCGAGGCCGAGGTCACCATCTGGAAGGAAGGCTTCGAGGTGAATGGCAAGAGCATCTTCGGCCTCATGATGCTTGCAGCAGGGCCGGGCACCACTCTCAAAATCGTTGCCAAGGGTAAGGGTGCGGCAAACGTTGTGGACGAGCTGCGCACCCTTATTGAATCGCGCTTTGGGGAGGAAGGCGCACCCTCCTGACTCCGCCCGAGCGGCGAGGCCAAGGACCACCATGCCCGGCAAGCGACCATTCGAACATGCTGGGATCGGCGTTTCCCCGGGAATCGCCATCGGACCGGCATATGTTCTCGAACACCCCTCCGCACCCGTCGAGGGATACGACATCCCCGCCGAACGCGTCGACGAGGAGGTCCGCCGCTTCCACACCGCCGTCGGCATGGCCATCGCAGAGCTCGCCGAACTCAGCCGGCAGGTTCGCGAGCGCGTCGATCCCCAGCAGGCCGCCATCTTCGAGGCCCACCAGGCCATGCTCGCCGATCCGATGCTCGTGGACCGCACCGACACGCGCATCCGGGGCGACCGCCTCAACGCCGAGTACGTCCTGTGGTCCGTCAGCCAGGAGATTGGCAGGCAGCTCGCCGACATCGGCGACGAGTACTTCTCCGAGCGGAACCACGACCTCTACGACGTCTCCCGCCGCGTCCTCAAGTTCCTCCGCCGCCTCGATAACCCCGACCGCGAGATGCCGCGCGAGGGCTCCATCGTCTTTGCCACCGACCTGGGACCGGGCGAGACGGTCGAGCTCCACCACATGGGGGTCGCCGCGTTTGCACTCGGCACGGGCGGGCCCACGGGGCACACGGCGATCCTGGCGAAGTCCCTCGGACTCCCCGCCGTCGTCGGCGTCGAAAACATCGGCCAGCACGTCCGCAGCGGCATGGAGGTCATCGTGGACGGCGCCGCCGGCGTCGTCATCGTGCAGCCTCCGCCGGAGGTCACGGCCCACTACCGCAAGCTCCAGGAGCGCTTCCTCGTCAAGCGCATGGGCCTCGAGGCGCTGCGCGACCTCCCCTCCGTCACGCGCGACGCCCGCCGCATACGCATCGAGGCCAACATCGAGTTCCCGGAGGAGGTCGAGGCCGCCCTCCACCACGGCGCGGAAGGCATCGGACTCTACCGAACCGAGTTCCTTTACCTGCGCCCGGACTCCCTCCCCACGGAGGACGAGTCGTTCCACGCCTACAAGCACGTGCTCGACCGCGTCTCCGGCCCGGTCACGTTCAGGACGCTCGACCTGGGCGGGGACAAGCGCCCCGAGCTCCTCCCCTCCGGCATCGAGGGGAACCCAATGCTCGGATTGCGCGCGCTCAGGCTCTGCCTCGCCCAGCCCCGCCTGTTCCGCGTCCAACTGCGGTCCCTCATCAGGGCGGGGGAGGGGCGCACCCTGCGCATCATGCTCCCGATGGTCTCCAGCGTCGAGGAGGTCGAGCACGCGCGCCACATCATCGAGGACGTCGAGGCGGAGCTCGTCGCCTACGGGCACAACCCCGTGAAGGAGATGCTGATCGGCGCCATGATCGAGGTCCCCTCGGCCGCCATCATCGCACCCGCACTCGCGCAGGTCTGCGACTTCTTCTCCGTCGGGACGAACGACCTCACGCAGTACACCCTGGCGGTCGACCGGCTGTCCTCGACAGTCGCGCACCTGTACCAACCTGCGCACCCTGCCGTCCTGCGGCTGATCTCCATGGTCGTGGATGCAGGCCGCAGCGCTGGCATACCGGTCAGCGTGTGCGGCGAGATGGCGGGCGATCCACGGCTCGCCCTCCTCCTCCTGGGCATGGGCATCGAGTCCTTCAGCATGAGCCCTGCTTGCCTCCCCGAGGTTAAGCGCGGCATCAGGCAGGCCGATGCAGCCGCATGGCGCGAGGTCGCCCGGGAGGCCATGACCATGGGCACCTCGAAGGCCGTGATGGACCTGCTCGAGCGCGCATTGCCCACCGGCGAAGACTAGAACGAGGGCCAGTCCACGGGAGACAAAGCATGCAGGACCCACTTCCTCCGCCCCCGAATCCGCACCTTCCCCACGGTTTCCCGCCGGGTGAACCGCACGCCCCGCCACCGCTTGCAGGCATGGTGGCCTGCTGCATGTGCCAACGCCAAACGAATCCGGCCCAAACCTACGCGCCCTACAGTGGCTGGCACATCTGCATGGACTGCCTGCCCCAGTACCGTTCCATGTACCCCCGCCAGTTCAGGCTCCCGTTCTTCCGCGAGGGGTCGAGGCTCCTCATCGCGAAGGACTCGCAGCTGCCCGACTTCTGCGTCGTCTGCGGCGCCCACGGCACCCATCGTCGCCGCAAGGAGTTCTCCTGGCATGAGCCCTGGATCATCCTGACCGTGTTCGCCGGGCTCCTCGTGTACATCATCCTCGCCCTCGTCCTCTCAAAGAAGGGACGCCTCGAGTTTGCATACTGCGACAAGCACTGGAGGCGCCGGACGATCCACATCGCGGCGGCGTGGATCCTCGCCGCCGTCGTCCCTCTCGCGATCCTCTTCATGGCAATCGCCTTCGACTCGAAGATCAGCTATGGGATGGGATGGTTCCTCGCGCTGGCCGCGGTCCTATCCTTCTTCATCGGGCTGGTCTGGGGGGCCTCCGCCCTCGGCGTCCTCAAGATCGCGAAGATCGACGAGCACTACATCCACCTGAAGCAACTCCCCTCGGAGTTGGAGGCGCAACTTCACGCGTTGGCGGCACGGACGCCGTTGATGGTGCCATGGTCGGCCCCGCCGCATGCCATGCCGGGCGTCGGCCAGCCGGTTCCGCAATCCCCCCCTCGGATGTCCTGATCCGCTTCAGGCGTGGGCGGCGATGGCGTAGGCGCGCACCCTCACGAAGTAGCTCTCCGCCGTCTCGTTCGCCTCGATCACCTCGAAGCCCGAACGCGCGAGGAGCGTCGCGAGCGCCAGCGGCTCCGGCAGTTCGTCCACGCGAAGCAGGGGAATCTGCGAGCAGAACGTGTTGGTGGCCTGCCTGCTCGTGAGCTGTAGAATGTGCAGCTCCCCCCCGGGGCGCAGGACGCGGTGCACCTCGGGGATGACCTTGAGCGTCGGCTGCAGGTGGGGCCAGGTGTCCACCGCGCAAACCAGGTCGAAGGTGCGGTCGGCAAAGGGCAGGCGCCGGACCTCCGCGAGTGCAAGGTTTGCCGCACGCGCCTTGGCAATGCGGAGCATCTTCATCGAGTCGTCCACGCCGAAGACTGTGGCTGAACGGCGCAGGTGCCCCTTCAGCGACCAGAGCGTCCTGCCCGTGCCGCAGCCGATTTCGAGGATGCGGCCGCCGAGCTGCACAGCCTCGCTCCCCGCCCACCGGCGGAATGCCTCCAGCGTGCCGGGGTCCTCGTGCCGCTCATCCCAAGCCGTCGCGGACGAGTCGAAGAACTCGCGCCGCCAATTGCGCATGCCACTGTTGTACTGGGGTTCCTGGGACATCGTGGATCCACGGGTGGGGTCGTGTGCCCGCGACCCGACCGGCCCCCTGCACCGGGGTCAGTCGGCGAAGCTGTTGTAGTGAGAGAGAAGCGCGAGGGCCACGGCGCCCGCAACACCTGCCTGCTGCCCAAAGCTCGCCGGCTCGAATCGCACCGACTCCGCCATCGCCGCCGGGAGGTGCTGGCGCGCCGACTCCTGCATCCGCCGCAGCAGCCGGTCCCCCTCCTCCACCAGCGTGCCGCCGAAGAGCACCGCCTGCGGGGCCAGCACCGCGACGCTGGACGCCAGCGCCGCACCGAGTGCCGTCCCCGCCGCGTCGATCAACTCCGCCGCAACGATGTCGCCCATGTCCGCCGCGCGGAAAATGCCCTCCGTCGTGATCTCGCCGGAATCGTCCACGTGCCTTGGGATGCTGGACTTCTCTCCCGAGGCGAGCCGGGCCCGCGCGCGCTCCACCAGCGCCTCCCCGCCGGCAACCGTGTGCAGCGCCCCCGCGGGCGTCATCACCGCACCGAAGTCCCCAACCGATGCCAGCGTCCCCCGGTGGACTTCCCCACCGAGCACCACGCCCATCCCGAGGCCGGGCCCAAGCCGCAGCACCAAGAGGTCCGTCAGGTCCCGGTAATGCCCGCTCACCTTCTCCGCGAGCGTGATCGCCACGATGTCCCGCCCCAGTGCCACCGGCACCCCGATGTCATCCGACAGCATCTGCGCGATCGGAACGTTCTGCCAGTGCGCGAGGCCCGGAATGGAGATCGATATGCCGTTGTCCTCGTCCACCAGGCCGTTCGTCACGAGCCCGATCCGCGTCAGCTCGATGCCCTCGTCCTCGCGCAGGAAGTCCGACTGGTGGCGCACAGCCTCGACAAGGAGCGCGATCACGTCCCCGGTCTTGCTCCCGGGGGGAATCGTCCGCGACACGTGGTTGAACAGTCGCCCCTTCGCATCCGCCGAGGCCGACATGATCGAGCGTGCGTTGAACTCGATCGCAACGACGCCGCCGCGCTTGGCGTTCACATCCAGGAGCTGCGCCTTGCGGCCCCCCGTCGAAGAGGCATAGCCCTCCTCGATCAGCTCCCCATCCCGGATCAGGTCCTGCACGCATGCCGAAACCATCGGAAGGTTGAGGTTCATGCGCTCGGCGAGTGTTCCGCGCGAAATCGGCCCTTCCTTCCATAGCTCGAGCAGGATCGTCGCGCGCCGGGAGTCCGTGCGCCGCCTGTAGGGGCCGATCACCACGGGACCCGTCACCGCCGGCATCTCCGGGACCGGTGTGTTCGAGGAGGGGATCGGGGTGGCTACCGACCTTGTCTTGGGCCCTTTCATCATATTGCAGCGAAGCCACGCGGGTCCAAGTCTGTCAAGTCGGATTTGAGCGGTGGAAAAAGCCTGACGTGGGCGGCCAATTGCGTTCACATGGCTCCCGGCGCCCACGAACTCCCGGGCGGGATCCCCATGCTCTCGCTGCTCGCCATAGGCTACATCATCTCGATCGCCCCGATCGTCGGCTGGTCGTGGCCCGCGCTCGCGCCCCTCATCCTCCTCGCCGCGGGCAAGGTGGGAGCCGACCTCATCTTCGATTCCCGTGACAACAGCCCCGTCACGCAGGAACTCCGCCGCCGCCTCCTCGAGGAGCGCTCCATCACCCTCGAGGTCGAGGGCGCCGTGTCTGACGCGGTCTTCGAGGAGGTGCGGAGGGGCGACGCGATGATCTTCCAGAAGGACGGCATGCTCCTCACGATCACCAAGGACGAGCGCAACAAGCTCAAGGTCACGGTGACGGCGCCCAAGGACGTCCCGCGCCCCCAGCTCGAGCGCGCAGGCAAGGAGTTCGTCCACGAGGTCGCCCAGCTCTTCGCCCAGAACCGCATCGTCGAACAGCTCGAGCGCCTCAACTTCGACCTCGTCGGGGAGGAAAAGGCGCAGGACGGCGAAATCCGCCTCAAGGTGCGCCGCTACCGGTCTGAGGACTGAGTGCTGCTGCACCTTCGTGATACTCGCCGGGGCTGCACATTCCTGTCCTTGGACGCCTCCCCCCAGCCGCGGATCCCCGCCCCCCATTGACTCCGCAGCGACGTTCACGATATTAAACCCTTGCTTGCTCAGGAAAGGAACCCCCGTGGCAACCTCCGCTCCCTCCGCACCCGGCCTGACGACGACGAAGGCCCCCTTCATCGAGGACTCGCGCAACCGCGGCGAGCTCTACATCCGCCAGCCCTACGACCTGTACAGCGAGGAGAACCAGGAGGCCTGGCGCCAACTCTACGCGCGCATCCGCCCCAGGTGGGAGAAGTACGCGGCCCCCAAGTTCCTAGAGGGCGTGGACAACCTCGCCCTCAATCCCCACGCCATCCCCAGGCTCGAGGACATCAACAGGTTCCTCGAGCCCCTCAGTTCCTTCAAGTCGAAGGCCGTCAGCGGCTACGTGCCGATGTACCTCTTCTTCGACTGCCTGCGCCGCCGCGAGTTTCCCACCACCATCACCATCCGCGATATCGGCACGCTCGACTACCTGCCCGAGCCGGACATCTTCCACGACGTCGCCGGCCACGTCCCCATGCACACGGACCGCAAGTTCAGCGACGTCCTGGTGCGTTTCGGCGAGGTCGCCCGCACCGCCGGCGAGATGGCGCAGGATATCAAGGACGAGCACGTCCGCCTGCAGCGCGTCGAATCCATCATGAAGGCCATGGCGCGCTTCTTCTGGTTCACCGTCGAGTTTGGGCTCATGAAGCGCCAGGGGGGCGGATTACAGGTCTACGGCAGCGGCCTACTCAGCTCATACGCCGAGATCGAGCACTGCATCGTCTCCCCCGACGTCCAGCGCTACCCCTTCCAGCTCGAGTGGGTCGTGAACCAGTACTTCGAGATCGACCACTTCCAGCCCCTTCTCTTCGTCGTCGATTCCCTCGAACACCTCTTCGACGAGGTGGACCGCCTCGAAAAGTGGATGCTCGATGGGCGCCTGAACAACGTCGCCCCCGGCGAACCCGAGATCAACGAAGTGGACCTCCAGTCGTTCCTCACGCAGGGGAAGGGCTGAACCACTCACCGATCAGGTGATTCATCCCCAAGTGCGTCCCCGCAAGCGCTCGTGAATCGGCTTCGCGAGGCGCTTGAACGCAACTAACTCGTGCTCAACCGCGTCGAAGTCAACCCACTCATCGACCGTCTTGGGGAGCAGCCGCGCGCCCAGATCGGCCAAAGCCAGAAAGTCGCGACGGTGCTCCTCGTCCGACCGGGTCGCCAGCGCGCACAGGCGCTCCTCCTTCGACATGTTCTTCACCTTCGCCCAATCCATCGGCCCTCTCCCTCAAGAGCTGCCAAGCCATCCTTCCACTTCTCCTCCCGGTCGGCAATCGGGCATCCTTCTCCGCTGCAATCCTTGCGAAACTGATTGAAACCCGGCGCCCCAGGGGCATGCTACCCGCGACACCCCTCCTCGAGGCCCCCATGCTTTCAAGAATCGCGTTTCTCGCGGCGCTCGCTATCGCCATTCCGGTCGCCTCGTCCGCGCAGGCAGTCTTCGGAAACGGCAGTGACGGAGCAGTCAACCTCACCGCGAGTGACGCCAACCTCAGCACTCCCGACGCGGCGATCACCGCCTCGGCACCCGTCGGCAGCAGCACCATCCAGGTAGACTCGACAAGCGGATTCACCCCCGGCACGGACGTGCTTCTCATCAACTATCAAGGCACCGGTGCGGGCGCATGGGAGACCGTAACGGTGCAATCCGTCGGCGCCAACTCCCTGACGCTGACGGCGCCCACCACGAAAGCCTTCGGCCAGGGCATCGAGGCGCGCGCGATCAAGATCTGGCGATTCTCCAGCATCAACGTGGGCAGCGGCCGCATCCTCACCTCAAGCTCGCGCGTCCTTGCGATGCGCAGCGCAGGCACATGCACCGTCGCAGGGGGCATCCACGCCAACGCACGCGGCTTCCCCGGCGGCGGAGTCCTTCCGGGAGGCGACGGCCAGCAGGGCACTTCCTTCAACGGAGCCGGCACGGCCAACACCACGAACAACCAGGGTGGAGGCGGCGGCGGCGAAGGCGGAACCGCCACGGGAGCCGGCGCCGGCGGTGGCGGCAGCTACGGCACAGCCGGCACCAACGGCACCACCAACAACTCCAACGTCGGCGGAACGGCAGGCACGGTTTACGGCCTCACATTCCCGACGGAGATTTACCTGGGCAGCGGCGGCGGCGGCGGCGGTGGCGTCCTCAGCGGCATGACCGAAGGAGGATGGGGTGGGGGCATTGTCATGATCTTCGCGCCCACCATCGCGGTGACGCCCGGCGGCGTGATCGCCTCGCTCGGCGAGGACGGGGAGGACGGGACGGACTCGTTCATCTCTGGAAAATCCGGCGCGGGCGGCGGATCGGGCGGCTCGATCTACCTCTACACGAGCTCGACCTCCGGGCTGAGCAACGGTGGCGTCATCGCCGCGCTCGGCGGAGCGCGCGGCGAACTCGTGGGCTCCGCGGGCGCCTCCGTCGGCTTCGGCGGCAACGGCGGCAGCGGACGCATCCACGTCGCCGGCCCCCTGACGGGTGCCGGAACCATCACCCCGGCGCCCTCGACCGGCCCGGGCGAACCACCCCTCGCGGAAGCGCGCGCCTGGCAGGCGTACGAGTAAAAGTCAGGCATTCACGGAAACAGAATGCCGGTCAGTCGTAACTCAAACCCACGGCACTCTCAGTTCAAGGCTTCCGGCGTGGTTTCCCCTCCGGGGTGCGACCCATCCAGCCCCATCCTGCGAGACCGGCCGCGACCACGCCCAGCACGATCAGAACCACGCCGGGGGTGCCTGGGCGACCGCTGCGCGTGGCCGCTTCAGCACCATCCTTGTCCGGGGAGCTCAGGGGCACTGCAGGAGAGACCCAACGGCCTTCTTCCCCCGAGTAACCAATGCGCGAACGTGGGGGCGCCGCGACTCCCCGCCTGAGCGAGCCGACCCTGCCGGCTTCGCGATTGAAGTACTCTTCGTGCCTCACCTCCAGCAGTCCGCGGCACAAGTTAGCAATAACTTCCTCCCTCGTCGAGTCTGGCGGAAGCTTTTCGGCCTCCAGAATCTCCGACCGCCATTCCTCGGTTACGACGGGCGCATCGCCGGCCGAAAGCCGGGCATATGCCGCCCCCTCCACGACCGCGGGAACGTCTACGATTCCGGAGGGTCCCCGCGGGAACTCCTCCACCCGGGCAAGGAATCGTGGCAACTCCGTCTCGTTCCAGCACTCGATCTTTGCCAGTCGGTCATTGATGATCGAGACATCGAATGCGATGCCAGGCTGGCTCTCACGCGTCACTCGCCATGCGCCTCCCGGGGACGGAATCCATGATCTGTCGATCCCGTCCCGCGCCACGCACGAGAGCATCGCGCAGGTCGTCACATGCGCCAAGGCAGTAATGCTGCCATCGGGACCATATCCGTTGCTACCGCCTCGATTCAGGAATCGCTTGGACGACGGGTCCACGTAGAGCGATGTTTGCTCGAGCAGTTCGGTCTCGGACTCAGGACACTGAGGCCAAGCCACGACTTCGAGGAATCCCGAGTCTTCAACCGCGACGATCACGAACCCATCGACTACCCAGGTGTTTGCTTCACCCCTCAACTGCAATTCATGCAGGTTGAGCCGCTCCACCCCGATCCTGTGGTACTCGTAGCGGGTTCGAATCCGAAATGACGTCTCTTCCGGGAGTAGGCTGGGGTGCGAACTCGCGGGGACCGCGACGAAAACGAGTGCGCAACCACCCAGGCCCCCGGCTAGTCCCCACCTGCCAAGTCCATTGCGCATCACGCCGAACCGTCCAGCACCGAATTGTTGCCGTCGCAGAAGCAGACAAACTTGCCAGGTGTGCCCCACGGGCCGGAGGTGACTCCGCCGACGCACGTCACGACGCACGCAACCGTTTCGCACTGCTGCTGCGGTTGAATGCGGCAGAGCGCAGTCACCATTCTCGAATCGTGCGACTCCTTCACTTCGCCAATAGCATCGACTCCGATGGAAATCGCAAGGGCGAGGATCGCGAACAACACGAATCTTGACTTCATTTGAGGGTCTCCCGTGGAGAGGTATGGCCAGCCGGAGAAGTTTCCCGCGCAGGCCGACACACGTGCTGGCAAACTGGCACACAAGGTGAGGCGGCGGCGGCGGCGGCGGCGGCGGCAACCATAAAGTGTCACTCCCTCCGCCGCCAAAACCATCATCCCCACGAACACCGCCGCTTCCCCGCCTCCTTCCACCTCTCGACTGTTCCACCATTCGAACTTGTGACCTATGACTTTCAACTTCTCAACCTTCGTCGGGGCGGCCCGGGGCGGGGGGCGGCGCCGGTTGGGGGGCGGCCGGGGGGGGGGGGGGGGGGGGGGGGGGGC
>CAZUCD010000021.1:3091-10364 GCA_964618855.1 uncultured Candidatus Sumerlaeota bacterium | reverse complement strand
TTGTGACCTATGACTTTCAACTTTTCAACCTTCGACTCTCCGCCCCCGTCCCATCGCCCCCGCATTTTTTTTTCGCCCCCGCAAAAAAATGTTCTTGATGGTGTGCGCCCCGCAGCCTACCGACCGGGGAAAAGCCGCATCGTGGGCCGACGGGCGAGCGGCCGAAAGCCGCCCAAACGCCGGAACCCTACGGCTCATTCCCCTCAGAGGATACTCCTCATGTTCTCCCGTTCCCGTTCCCTGACGGCACGCTCGGCCACGGTGCTCCTTATCGCGGCGACGTTCGCACTGGCTGGCTGCAGCAAGACCCAGAAGAAGCCCGAGACCCGCCTTGCCCAGACCGGCGCCGGCGCGGGCATGCAGGGCAGCGGTGCAGGCTGGGGCCCCGGTGGCGCACCCGGCGAATCCGAGTTCGGCGACGGCACCGGCATGGGCCGCGGCGCTGGACTCAGCGTCAACGGCTCCGGCAAGGACGGCACCGGCTCGTTCCTCAACGACGGCAGCCTCGACGGCGTCGAGAACGGCAAGCTCTCCGGCGAGCTCGCCATGGTCCACTTCGCCTACGACAGCTACGAAATCACCGAAGACTGGAAGCAGGTCCTCACCGGCCACGCCCAGTGGATCAACTCGCACGCGGGCGTGAACGTCCAGGTCGAGGGCCACTGCGACGAGCGCGGAACCGAGGAGTACAACATCTCCCTCGGCCAGCGCCGCGCCGACGCCGTCCGCACCTTCCTCATCGAGAACGGCGTCGATGGGCAGCGCATCACCACGATCAGCTACGGCAAGCTCCGCCCGATGCAGTTCGACGAGTCCGAGGAGTCGCACGCCCTCAACCGCCGCGCGATGTTCCTGGTCTTCGAGGGCACCGGCAGCCAGGTCGCCAGCGCAGGAAACACGACCGAAGGCTTCTGAAAGTTAGCGCGGAGGTTTCCGGTTCCTGGTCGGGTGCCCCACAAGGGTGCCCGACCGTGGGTCCACCGATCCCTGCCGACATGACCCGAACGGAACAGATAATGACCCTGTCCATCACTCCCCACCCAGTGTCAGCCAGAACCCTCCTCTGGGTTGCCTGTCTCCTGCTGCTCGCCGGGTGCGGAGCCAAGAAATCCAAGGTCGGGACCGGTGCCGCCAACCCCTCGGCGTCCGGCGCCCCGGCCGAAGTGGGCTCCGGCCCGGAGAGCGCCAACGGCCGCGTCTCCGGGCCGGGAGTGGCCCCGCGCGACGTCTCCGCAGGGCCCGCGCCCACGAGCGGCGACGTCGGCATCGGCACCGGCAGCGACAAGTGGATCGAGGAGGGCCCCGCCACATCAACCGATCCCAACCTCAAGCCCATCTACTTCGACTTTGACAGCGACAAGCTCAGCGGCGACGGCAGGGCGACGCTCGAACGCAACGTTGCCTACCTGAAGTCCCACCCCAAGCTCGGGGTCGTGCTTCGCGGGCATACAGACAGCCACGGCTCCCCCGAATACAACCTCGCACTCGGCTCGCGCAGGGCGCTGGCCGTGATGGAGGCGCTCATCGCGGCGGGCATTCCGCCCGAACGCGTCGAAACGGTCTCCTTTGGCGAGGAAATCCCCGCCATCGAGACGGACGACGAGACCAAGGAATCGCAGAATCGCCGCGTGGAGTTCTTCGTCTACACGATTGATTAACCTCGACTTTCGGACCGCGGGAACGGCGTCCGAAACATCCCCCGCCTGCCACGAGCAGGCGGGGGATTGCTTTTGGGCCCACCGCGGCGAGTTTCCCCCCAGATACTTTTTCCCACAAAAATCAGGGATTCCCCTTGAAGGGGGGAACCGGCTGCGCTTGGCTGTGCGGAGAGACAAGCAGCATCCTTCATACGTTTGCGGGGAAGCCCGCACGCTGCCCACTCGCGCCGCGAATCTGTCGGAGTCCGACAGGCGGCACACAGGAGCTATGCCATGCGGATTGCATTTGCCCGCTGGATGACAGCCGCAGCCATTGCGGTTCTCTCACTCCCTGCCGCCCTCGGCGCCGCAGAGGAATGGCGCCAATCACCCGACGGCGCCTGGACGTTTCACGACGGCAAGCCCGAGGAGAAAGCGGATCTCAAGCCCTGGATCAGGCCGCCCGTCTGTTCCGTCTTCACCCTCGACCAGGCGGCGCTGCACAACACGCTTAAGAGCGCCCCGCTCGAGTTCACCTCGGAGGCGAAGTCCTCTCCTCTAGTCATCTCGATCCCGACGCCCGATGGCGCCTACGAGCGCTTCGAGGTCTACGCGTCCCCGATTTGGGAGCCGGGGTTTGAGAAGACCGTCGCCGAGAACACCATGACGTATGCAGGCCAGGGCCTCGACGACCCCGCTGCAAACATCCGGTTCGACTGGACGGAGTCCGGGTTCCACGCCTCCGTGCGCACACCGGATGGGGACTACTATGTGGATCCCTGGTGGCAGGGTGAAACCACGACCTATTCCAGCTACCGCCGGAGCGACTACACCGCAAACCAGCAGGACTGGATGTGCCACTTCGTGAACACCCTCCAGGAGATGGAGGCGGCGTCCGCGAAGTCCGTCGAAAAGGTCTCCAACGGCACCCAGCTCCGCCAACTCCGTCTGGCCTGCGCGGCGACTACGGAGTATGTGGCCTTTCACGGCGGGACGCAGGCACTCGGACAGGCGGCGATAGTAACGGCAATCAACCGCGTCAACCAGGTCTACGAGGCCGAGGTCGCAGTTCGGATGAACCTCGTCGCGAACAACATCAACGTCGTTTATGCAGGGGCCGACCCGTACACGAATAGCGACGGCTTCGCCATGCTCACCGAGAATCAGACGAACCTGACAACGGTGATCGGGAGTGCCAACTACGACATCGGGCACGTATTCTCGACAGGTGGTGGCGGCGTTGCCGCTCTGGGTTCAGTGTGCGTCGCGGGTTCCAAAGGACAGGGTGTCACCGGCAGCCCCAGTCCAACGGGCGATGCATTCTGGATCGACTACGTCGCTCACGAGATGGGGCACCAGTACGGTGGAAACCACACATTCAACAGCTCGACTTCGAGCTGCGGAGGCGGAAACCGCAACGCGTCCACCGCCTACGAGATTGGCTCCGGCTCCACCATTCAAGCGTACGCCGGCATCTGCGGCGCCGACAACCTGCAGGCGAACAGCGACGCCTACTTCGTCCACATCTCCCTCGAGGAAATCGTCGCGCGATTCAGCACCACGACGACCTGTGCAACGCTGTCCGCGACCGGCAATTCGGTGCCGACGGTCAGCGCAGGATCGGACTTCACGATCCCTCGGTTCACTCCATTCACCCTCACGGCGTCCGGTTCCGACGGGAACGGCGACACGCTAACATACTGCTGGGAGGAGCGCGACCTCGGCGCCTCGACCACGCTGGCGGCGGCCGACAACGGCACGAGCCCCATCTTCCGGTCCCGTCCCCCGACAACAAGCAACCAGCGCCACTTCCCACGCCTTTCCACCATCATCGCGGGCACGACGGACAACGCCGAGAAGTACCCTGCGGTCGCCCGAACCATGACGGCACGAGTTTACGTGCGCGACAACCGCGCCGGCGGCGGCGGCATCAACTCCGACGATGCGATCATAACCATCAACGCAGCGAACGCCACACCGTTTGCCGTCACCGCCCCGAACACCGCGGTGACGTGGAACACTTCGCCCCAAACGGTCACATGGAACGTCGTGGGCACCAACGGCGCCCCCGTAAACGCCGCCAACGTCAACATCCTCCTCTCCACGGATGGCGGGAACACCTTCCCGACGACGCTGCTCGCCAACACCCCGAACGACGGCACCCAGTCCGTCTCCCTCCCCGGCGTGGTGAGCTCCACCTGCCGCGTAAAGGTCGAGGCGGCCGGCAACATCTTCTGGGACATGAGCGACACGAACTTCACGATCAATTTCGCCGGCGGCGCGCCGACGGTGACGAACGTGACCAGCTCCGCAACGGACGGTCTGTACAGCGCCGGCACGATCCCCATCCAGGTGACGTTCAGTGCCGCCGTACAGGTCACAGGCGCCCCCCTCCTGGCGCTCAACACGACCCCCGCCCGCAACGCCACCTATGTCAGCGGCTCGGGGACCAACACACTTACCTTCAACTACGTGATCACGGCGGGTGACACGTCCCCCGACCTTGACTACGCCAACTCCAGCGCCCTCTCGCTGAACGGCGGCACGATCCGGGACAACGCGACCGGCCTGATCGATGCACTCCTCGGCCTGCCAACCCCGGGCACCACGGGTTCCCTCGGCTTCAACAAGGCGATAGTCATCGGCTCCGGCATCGAGGTCGGCGTCGCCAACGGCTCCCTCACGGAGGGCGACACCGGTTCCGCGAACATGACGGTCAACGTCTCGCTGAACGTCCCCAACCCCGGGCCGGGCAACGTTACCGTGGACTACGCGATGGCGGGCGTAACCGCGACAGCAGGCTCCGACTTCACTGCGAGTTCGGGCACTTTGACGTTCACGACCGGCCAGCAGACCCAACCCCTCTCGATCCCGGTTTTCGGCGATTACAGCTTCGAGGAGAACGAGACATTCACCGTCACGCTTTCCTCCCCGTCCGGAGCGACTATCTCCACGGGAACTGGCACCGGGACCATCAACAACAACGACCTGCCGACGCGCCTCTATGGAGTGAACGGCGCTGACGCCCTATCGCAGGAGGGCTTCATCGGCGTCGATCCCGCCCTCGGCGCGACCACGCTCGCGAACTTCCCGAACGCAACCATCCAGGGCATCGCCGCCTCGGGAACGACAAACCTCGTCGGCATGGACTTCGTCGGCACCGACAACACCGTGGCCTACACGATGACGTTCAGCGGTGTTCCAGGTGGAACCGAAACCCTGTACCGCATCAACCCCATCACCGGATCCATAAACTCGACGCAGTCCGTCACAATGCCTGCGAACCAGTACTTCGTCGGCATGCGCTACGACAACGCGAACTCACGCATGTTGGTGCTGACGATCGACTCGACAGGTGCCGCAGCAGGCAGTCGTGCCGTGCGCATCTCCACCCTCAACGTGACTACTGGCGCGTTGACCACAGTGATCGAGACCAACGGCACCCTCGGTCCCCCAAACACCACGGATGAATTCCAGGGCTTCGGCGTCAACTCGACGGGAACGACCGGCTACCTCCTGCGCGTTCCCACCAGCGGCACGGGTGCCGACACCCTCTATTCAATCAACCTCACGACCGCGGCGATGACGACGATCGGCGCCGTAGGTTCGCTCTCCGTCAACCTCGCGTGGTTCTGGGCGGACCTCGCGGTCGACCCCAGCGACAACATCCTCTACATGAGCGGCCTCGTTCAGGGGACCAACGATTGCAATCTGTACCGCCTCGGGACTGCGGGCACGCCCTCTGCGACGGCCACCGCCGTCCTCAACTGGCACGCCATCTCGCCAAACGGCTTCATGGCCGTGCCGGCAATCGGGTACGTTGACTATCCGGCAGGCACCCCGACTCTCACCATCAGTGACCCCGTCGCCACCAACGAAGGAAATGTCGGCACGACCAATGTGACCTTCGTGGTGACCAAGACCGGGACCAATGTTGCGAACATCTCGGTTGATTGGGACCTCGACGGCTCGATCAACGCTTCGGATGTCGCCAGCGCGTTCTCCGGAACGCTCACCTTCACGCCGGGCGGCACCACCACCCAGAACATCGTCGTCACGGTGAATGGTGACACCTCATGGGAGACAAACGAGGAACTCGACGTTTTCCTCAGCAACAATTCCCCCAACTCAATCCTCTCGGATTCCTTCGGAACCACTGAGGTCAACAACGACGACGCCCCGGCCCCAGGCTACGCATTCGGCCTCGACCAGGCATTCGACGGCCTATGGCTCGGCGACCCGACGAGCCTCGCCACCACGGGCAGCCGCTCGATCGAGTCGACATTCCCAAACTCGTACCAGGGCGGCACGTTCACCGGGACCGACGCCACGACCTTCTACGCGCTTGACTTCACCGCGACCCAGCTTCGCCGCATCAACACGACCACGGGGGCCTTGATCAGTTCCTCCGCGATCACCGGCTTCGCCGCGGGCCAGACCCAGGCGCTCGGCATCGCTTGGGACCAGGTGGCCGGCGTCACACGCGTCATCACCCGCAACGGCACAACCGGTGCCCTCCGCATGTGCACGATCAACACTGCCACGGGTGCGCTCACCTCGGGCGGCACGGACCTCACTGGCCTCCCAGCCGGGACCATTCCCCTCGGCATGGCCATCCACCCGTCCACTGGGACCGTCTACATCCTCGCGATAGGCGGTGCAGGTACGACCGACTACCTCTGCTCCGTGAATGTCGGTACGAACACGATCACGCAGATCGGCACCGGCGTCGGATACGATGTGCAGGGCACGTTCTTCACCGACATGGCCTTCCGGCCCCAGACCGGTGTCCTCTACTGGGCTGGTCTCGACGCGACTCAGGTCAACACGCTGTACACGCTCGACACCACGACCGGTGTCGCCACTCCGGAGACCGACCTCGAGATCGAACCCGGCCTGTACCCGGGAATCTTGCAGTGCTCCGCACTCGGGTTCGTCCCTGGCAGCGCAGGTCCCACCATCACCCTCGCCTCCGCCGCACCTGATCCGGTCAACGGCTCGATTGCGGTCACGGCGACAACCAGCAGTTCCACCGTTGACTTCGTCGGGACGGACGTCTCTACGACCAACGCGAACGTCAGCGGCTTCGGCGGCTCCGGAACCTCCTACTCTTGGACGCTCAACCCGATCGCGCAGGGAACCTTCTCCTGCCAGGTCAACGCGAGCCAGTTCACCAGCGGCGGCCAGCCAAACACCGCTTCCAATGTCATTTCCCGAACGTACGACTCGGTGCAGCCCACCGTGACGATCACGCGGGCGGGCGCATCCCCCACGAACGCCACGAGCGTTTCCTGGACGGTGACGTTCAGCGAGTCGGTCACGGGCGTGGCGAACGGCAACTTCGCACTTGTCAACGGCGGCCTCACGGCCCCGTCGATCACCTCCACGACGGGCTCCGGCACGACATGGACGGTGACGGCGAACACGGGCACGGGCAGCGGCACGCTCGGCCTCAACATGGCGAACTCGACCGGCGTGGCTGACGGCGTCGGCAACGCGGTCGCGGGCCTGCCCTCCACGGGTGAGGTCTACACGATCGACAAGACGGCCCCGACGGTCACGATCACGCGGGCGGGCGCATCCCCCACGAACGCCACGAGCGTTTCCTGGACGGTGACGTTCAGCGAGTCGGTCAC
>CAZUCD010000021.1:0-2991 GCA_964618855.1 uncultured Candidatus Sumerlaeota bacterium | reverse complement strand
GCAACGCGGTCGCGGGCCTGCCCTCCACGGGTGAGGTCTACACGATCGACAAGACTGGCCCAACGGTCTCGACCATCCTGCGGGCGAATGGCAACCCGACCAATGCGGCCTCGGTGGACTTCACGGTGACGTTCTCCGAGTCCGTGGTGAATGTCGGAACGGGCAACTTCACCCTCAACACGACGGGCGTTGCCGGCGCATCGGTGACGGGAGTCTCCGGCTCCGGCTCGACGCGCACGGTCACGGTCAACACGGGGTCCGGCGACGGCACGATCCGCTGCGACCTGACTGTGGCAGGGACGATCCAGGACACGCTTGGCAATGCGATCACGGGCCTGCCGTACACTGCCGGCCAGTTCTACACGGTCAACAAGACCGCTCCGATCGTATCGAGCATCACGCGGGTCAACGCCAGCCCGACGAACGCAGGTTCCGTCCAATTCACCGTCACGTTCAGCGAGGCGGTGACAGGGGTCGGGACCGCCGACTTCGCCCTCAACACATCCGGCGTCTCCGGCGCATCGATCTCGGGCGTCTCCGCCGACACGGGGGCGACTCGAACCGTGACCGTGAACACAGGCACGGGCGACGGCACGATCCGCCTCGACCTGATCGATGACGACACGGTCGTCAACGGAATCCCGACTCCCCTGGGTGGCGTTGGTGCCGGCAACGGCAGCTTCACCTCGGGCGAGGTCTACACCATCGACAAGACGGGCCCGACGATCACGGCCTTCACCCGCGCGGGCGCCAGCCCGACGAACGCCACAAGCGTCACGTGGAACATCACGTGGAGCGAGGCGGTGACGGGCGCGACGACAAGCAACTTCTCGCTGATCAACGGCGGCCTGACCGGGCCGAGCCTCACCGGAATGGGTGGCTCGGGCACGGCCTGGACCATCACCGCCAACACGGGCACGGGTGACGGGACCCTTGGCTGCAACATCACCAGCGGCACCGGCATCACGGACGCCGCGGGCAACGCCCCGACGGGCGGCACGCCGGGTGGCGTCTACACCATCGACAAGACGGCGCCGACCGTCGTCTCGATCAACCGCGCGGGCGCATCGCCGACAAACGCGGGCAGCGTGACGTGGAACGTGACGTTCAGCGAAGTCATGACGAGCCTTGCGACCACCAACTTCACGCTCGCGAACACCGGCCTGACCGGGCCGACCCTCGCGACCGTGGGCGGTGGCGGCACCTCCTGGACGGTCTCCGCAAACACCGGCACCGGCGACGGGACGCTTGGCGTGGACATGACGAACTCGACCGGCGTGACGGATGCGGCAGGCAACGCCGTCTCGAACCTGAACTTTGTCGGCCAACTCTACACGATCGACAAGACCGGCCCGACGATCACGGCCTTCACCCGCGCGGGCGCCAGCCCGACGAACGCCACCAGCGTCACGTGGAACATCACGTGGAGCGAGGCGGTGACGGGCGCGACGACGAGCAACTTCACCCTCATCAACACGGGCCTCACCGGGCCGAGCCTCACTGGCATGGGCGGCTCCGGCACGGCCTGGACCATCACCGCCAACACGGGCACGGGTGACGGCACGCTTGGCTGCAACATCCAGAACGGCACCGGCATCACGGACGCCGCGGGCAATGCCCCGACGGGCGGCACGCCGGGTGGCGTCTACACCATCGACAAGACGGTGCCGACAATCACCCTCACGTCGTTGGCACCCGATCCGACCAACACGGCGATCACGGTCAATGCAACGCTGAGCGAGGCATCGACGAACTTCGACGCCACCGACGTGTCCCCGACGAACGGCTCAGTCTCCGCGTTCTCCGGCAGCGGCACCGCCTACTCGTGGACGCTGACGGCGTCCGCGCAGGGCGTGTTCTCCTGCCAGGTGGCCGCGGGCGCGTTCGGCGACGCAGCGGGCAACTCCAACGCCGCGGCCTCGAACTCGCTCTCCCGCACCTTCGACTCGATCGCGCCCTCCGCGACGCTGACGGCGGTCGCCGATCCGACTCGAGTCGGCACGGCGCTCTCCTTCGACTTCACGGGCACGGACGCCAGCGCGATCACGACGAACCTGTGGGTACGCGCGCCGGGCGCCGGTTCGTGGTCCGACACGGGCATCCAGCTCGCCGGCACCTCGGGCACGTTCAACTGGACCGGCACCGTCGGGAACAACGGCCTCTACCAGTTCGCGGCGCGCTCGACCGACGCCGCGGGCAACACCGAGGCGGTCCCGGCCTCCGCCGAAACCTCCGTCCTGCTGAACACCGTCATCAACGGGGCGTTCACGCAGACGACCACCGCAGCCAGCGAGTCCCTCACGTTCCCGATGACCGACGACCTCGACATGGTCATCGACGTGACGGGCGCCAACATCGGGGGCCAGGTGACGGTAAGCCGCACGACGCCGCTCGGCGCCGCGCCGGCGGGCCTCACCGCATCGCGCCTCATCGACGAGTTCCTCTCCATCAGCCAGACGGGCCTCGGCGCCTTCACCGCCCAGCTCACCTGGAACTTCGACCCGGCCAGCGACGACGCGCTCATCGGCGGCATCGACCACGTCTACCGCTACGAATCGGGCATCCAGACCGGCAACTTCGCGGTCACGCCCACCGGAACCCAGATCACCGTCCCGGGGATCACCGCCTTCAGCGACTGGTACGCCGGGAACAACAACACCTCGGTGGACGACTGGACCCTCCACGAAATCCGCTGAGAAACCACAATCAGGACCGATGCACCCCGCCCCCGGCAGCAATGCCGGGGGCGGCGTACTTTGGCCCAGGAGCTTTTCGACCGCCCTGCACACAAGAATCCGCAGCCCCCAACTCCCTCCTCCTCCACCCTTCCCTGATTGTATCATAACGACTCGATCGGGGGAGGGCCATGAACCCGCCAAGCAAACGTGCGTCCCCCCTGGAACCGCGCCAAAACACCCGAAAAGTGCACCTTTTTGCCGATCCCTGCCCCGTCGGGCTGGCGGTGCCGCAACGGCACGCGGCATGCATCCT
>CAZUCD010000020.1:0-34259 GCA_964618855.1 uncultured Candidatus Sumerlaeota bacterium | reverse complement strand
CGTGATGCTGCTCCCGCACGGCTACGAGGGGCAGGGGCCGGAGCATTCCAGCGCCCGGCTGGAGCGGTTCCTCCAGCTCTGCGCGTTCGACAACATGGTCGTTTCGTATCCCTCGACGCCGGCGCAGTACTTCCACCTCCTGCGGCGCCAGATGAAACGCAGGTTCCGGCGCCCCCTCGTCGTCATGACGCCGAAGAGCCTGCTGCGCCTTCCGGCCGCGGCCAGCACCCTCGGCGACTTCGCGGAGGGAACGTCCTTCCGCGAGGTACTGCCGGACCCGAGTCTGGCTGCGGGTGACGCGAAGCGGGTCGTCCTCTGTGCAGGCAAGGTGTACTACGATCTGCTGCGGCGGCGTGAAGAAGTCGGCAACACCGATACCGCGCTCGTGCGGCTCGAACAGTGGTACCCGTTCCCGAAGGGGCCGCTCGCGGAGGTGCTCGGCAAGATTTCCGCCGCGACGCAATTGACCTACGTCCAGGAGGAGCCGTGGAACATGGGCGCCTGGACGTTTCTGGAGCCAAGGCTGCGCGAGTTCTTTGGGCGCGAGGTCGAGTACGTCGGTCGCCCGGAGGCCGCAACCCCCGCCACTGGGTCCCACCACACGCACGAGATCGAGCAGAACCACATCCTCTCCACCGTGTTCCCATCGCCACAGGCTGCCGCCCCCCACCGCAACGGAAACGACTCCAGCCGCAAGCGGACGGTCTATCGCCGATGAGCGCACCCGCGACGAACGACATCGAGCTCAGGGTCCCCGTCGCCGGGGAGTCCATCACGGAGGGAGTCCTTGGGCGGTGGCTGGCCGCCGACGGCTCTCAGGTGCAGAAAGGGCAGCCCGTGTTCGAGCTCGAGACCGACAAGACGAACACGGAAGTGCCTTCTCCCGAGTCCGGACTGATACGGCACCTCGTCGCGGAGGGTACGACTGTCGCGGTGCACGCCGTCGTTGCCCGCATAACCCCCGGGGTGGGACCTGTCGCCGCCCCCTCCGCCCCCCCGGCGGCTGCCCCGGCACCCCCTTCCGGCGCGGCGAAGAAGGCTGCGCCGCCGCCCACCAACGGCCACGCGCCCACCTCCTCCGACGTCCTGACCACGCCGCTTGCACGCGCCCTCATGGCCGAGCACGGGCTCACGCCCGCACAGGTCCGCGGCACCGGGGCCCACGGCCGAATCCGGCGCGAAGACGTACTCGCGGCGATCGCGCGACCCGTTTCCCAGCCGGCCACCGCTCCCTCCCCGACCTCCGCGCGCGGGGCCTCGGGCAAGCCCGTTCGGCGCGAGCGCATGACCCCCGTCCGCCGCAGGTTCATCGACAGGCTCGTCAAGTCGATGCACACCGCCGCCGTCCTGACGACGTTCAACGAAGTGGACATGTCCGCCGTGCTTGGACTGATTGCGCGCCACGGCGACGCGTTCGCGAAGCGCCACGGCGCGCCCCTCGCACCGGAGGCGTTCCTGATCCGGGCCGCCGCGATGGCGCTTGGCGAAATGCCCCGCGCCAACGCCATGATCGAGGGAGACGAGATCGTCTCGTTTGACTTTTGCGACATTTCTTATTCGATCGACACCCCGGCAGGGGAGGCGCAGCCGATCCTGCGGTCCGCGCAGAATGCCGGGATCTCCGGCGTCGCCAAGTGGCTCCACGACGCGCGCAGCCGCGGGGCCGCGGGGCAGTTGGCCCTCGGCGAACTTGCCGGGGCGACCTTCGGGATCGTCGACGACGGCAAGCACGGCGCCCTGCTCGCGACGCCGCCGCTGCACGCCCCGCAGACCGCCACCCTCGGCCTCCATGCGATACGCCAGCGCGTCGTCTGCGACGACAAGCGCCAACCCGCCGTCCGCCCGATGATGTACGTGGCCCTCGCCTACGACCATAGGCTCCTCGACGGCAAGGACGCGGTCGAGTTCCTCGTCCGGATCAAGGAACTGGTGGAGTCCCCGGAGCGCCTGCTGCTGGACTGCTAGGCCAGCGCGGCATCATTCGCCCGATTCGGAAAGATTTCCTCGCCCGACGGGGCGGGGCCGTCGTTCACTCACGCATTGCATTTCCATGTCTCGAACATTGGGGCACCACCCATGTCCGGCGAATCTGCATCCAAGCACGGTACTCCGAACACCGCCCAAAAGCAGGAGGGCGATGACTCCACCCGCGTGATCCTGCCGCCAAGCGGGGGCGGATTCCGCCCCAAGGGCTGGCCCGGCCGGTTCAACTACAGGCTTGATCGGCACCTCGGCTTCGGGGGATTCGGATCCGTCTACGTCGGCACCCGCCTGAATCCCATCCAACCGATAACGGACGGGGAGACCACGCCCCCGGAGACCGTCGCGGTGAAGGTTTTCCACTCCGACGACGGCAAGAACCCGCTCGATTCGATGAATCGTGAGCTGGCCGCGCTGCTGGCCCTCAGGCACCACCGCATCCCCAGGATCTACGACTGGGGCAGCCAGGACTTCGGCCACTTCATCGTCATGGAGTTCTGCCCGTCGGGGAGCTTGCGCACCGCCCTCGCCACCGTAGGCCAGATGCCCGAGGCCACGCTGCTGAGGCTCATGCAGGACATGCTGGAGGCGATGGTTGCCGCGCACGCGGCCTCCCTCCTGCATCTGGACATTAAGCCATCGAACATCCTCCTCGACGGGGCGGGTGGATTCCTGCTCACGGACTTCGGGCTCGCCGAGGCCATCAGCGTCTCCGGCAAGGCGGGGTCCTCCCTCGGCATCGGAACGCGCGGCTACCAGTCGCCGGAGCAATCGCTCTACCGCCTCGACGAGTTTGACTCGCGCACCGACCTCTGGGGGCTCGGCGCGACGCTCTGGGCGCTCGCGACGGGCGTGGACCTGACGCGCGACTACATGATCCCACGCCAGCGCGAGGCCGACGGCGAGGACCACAGCCTGCCACCCATCGAGATGTGGCGCCCGCGCTTTCCAAAGGAGCTCTCGGGCCTCATCAACCACATGACCGCCGTCGCCAAGTCCGACCGCCCCGGCGGCGCCATGGAAGTCCTCAACCGCGTCCGATCCTTCACGCGGGGGATCCCGCTCGGCTCCGACGCCGAGGCCATGAAGCGCCGCACCCGCATCTCTCAGGTCGAGGTCGACCAGGTGATTTCCTCCCTGCGCGACCCTCTGCTGGCGTCGATCGCCAAGGCCTTCGAGTTCGACCAGTTCATCGTCCGCTTTGACGACGGCGAGGTCGTGTTCAAGGAGGGGGAGACCGCGGCCTACGCGTTCCTGCTGCTCGCCGGGCGCGTCGTCGTCGAACGCGGGGGCAAGGTCCTGGCGGCCGAGGAGCGCGAGGGCACCTTCTTCGGCGAGGTGGCGACCCTCACCGGAAGCACGCGCACGGCAGGTATACGCGCAATCGGCACCACCTACGCCGCGATCTTCAACCAGGCTCAGCTCGAGCACCTGATCGCCCTCAACCCGCCGCTCGCACTTCGGCTCGTCAAGCTCCTCGCGGAACGCGTCATCCGGGAGTCCGCGCGCTGACGCAGCAGATTGCGAGTGACCCGATGAACGTGGTGGGCGCTAGAGTCGGTGCCAGGCACGCGCGGAGGCGTGCCCGCCGATGATTTCCCAAACCGCCGAGTACGGCCTGCGCGCAGCGGTGTACCTCGCGCGCCATCGCGGCTCGCCGAAGACAAACACCGAGATCGCCGAGGCGACGCGGATCCCCGCGGGCTATCTGGCAAAGCTGCTGCAGGCCATGGGGCGCCACGGGCTCGTCGAGGGCAGGCGCGGGCTTGGCGGGGGATTCCAACTCGCTCGCGACCCGGACACCGTAACGATCCTGGAAGTCTTCGCCGCAGTGGACTCTCCGTTGCAGCGCATCGAGAAGTGCCCCCTCGGACTCAGGACGCACAAGGAACTCTGCCCTGTGCACCGCCTCGTCGACGACGCGCTCGCCCACGTCGAGCGCGCGTTTGCCGCCGCCAACCTGGGGGAGCTTCTCCGCAGCACCGAGAGCGTCCCCCCCCTGTGCGAAGTTGAGGAGTGCCCGCGGGTCGCCAAGGGCCGCTCCACCCAGCCCCCCCCGCCACGCAAGTAGTCCAAAGGCGCCACGTGGTTTCGCGGCGGCTGCGCCCTCACATTGCCATTGCGACGCCCGGCCCAATATTGGATATGACGGTTGTTTTATCCTGATATGCCCACTTCATCCAGGAAGACCACCTCACATGGCACCCAAGCCCATGCAGCACATCGATGAAAGGCGGCTCGAGGACGACGTCGTCTACCGAGTCCAGTACTTGTCGGAGTTCATGGGCTTCGGCCCTGACGACATCCAGGCGATCCATGCCGCCGCCCCGCACCTGGCTCCCCTTGTCCCGGCCATCGTCGACGCCGTCTACGACAAGCTCTTCTCGTTCGACGCCACCAAGCGGCACTTCGTCCCCAGGCAGCATGGCTACGAGGGCATCGCGCCGGAGGACCTCGCCTCGCTCACGCTCGACCACCCGCAGGTTGCCTTCCGCAAGAACCACCTCTCCCAGTACCTCGTGAAGGTGGTCACCTCGCCATACGACGGGAAGATGTTCCAGTACCTCGACTGGGTGGGGCGCATCCACACGGCCAAGGCGGGCAATCCGCACATCCACGTTCCCATCGTCCAGATCGGCGCCCTCTTCGGATTCGTCAACGACGCGCTGATTGCGACGATCCATTCGCTGCCCCTGCCGCAGGCGGACCGGGACCGCACCGTGCGCGCCTTCACGAAGCTGCTGTGGCTCCAGTCGGACCTGTTCGTGAAGCACTACGTCGCGCACTCCTAGGGCCCTGCGCCCGCCGGCAGGGGAGTGTGGGTGCAAAAGAAATCGGGGCGGGCCGCAAGGCCCGCCCCGATTTTGCTTTCGCGATGTCCTGCGAATCGGTTAGTGGAGCGTCCAGTCGGAGACCGCGGCGCCCACGAAGTTCGCCGTGATCGTCGTCGGGCCGCTGATCGTGAAGCTGTCCGGGTTGGTCGTACCGGTGAATCCGCCGGAGAAGCTCTGGAACACGAAGCCGCCCGTCGGCGTCACATCGAGCGTGACGAGGGAGCTAGCGTTCTTGAAGCCCGCCGTCGTGTTCCACGTGCCGGAGCCTGGAGGATTGACGTTCAGCGTCAGGTCGAACTGCTGCTGGAAGTTCCAGGTGAGCGTCGATGGGACGCGGAGGTTGAAGCTGGTCGCGGTGCCCGCACCCGAGCCGGCGCTGCCGGTCCCAGTGAAGCCCGTCACGACCTGCTGCTCGCCCGGCCCAATCGCCACCGGCGACGGGATGGAGGCGTTGATAGCCGTGTCCCACGCGGAGTTGGCGGAACCGGCCGCTGGGGTCGGCGTGCCGAACGCCGCGTTCACCGTCAGCGCTGGACGGTGCGGCTTCCAGACACCGAAATTCTGGTAGCCGTTCGTCGAGGAGGCACCGATCAGTGTGACCGCCCCCGTCGCGAGGTTGATCGAGTGAAGGCCGTTGTTCGCCGGGGCGGCATCGCCGGAGATCGGCATGTAGAGCGTGTTCGTCTCCGGGTCGAAGTCCATCTCGAGGAACGCGAGCGTCGTGCGGCCCATCGAGCCGATCGGCGTGAAGGTCGCCGGGGCCGTGTAGGTCCCGAGGCGAAGCGTGCCGCCACCCGTGTCATCGTCCACGATGTACG
Organism: uncultured Candidatus Sumerlaeota bacterium; assembly: GCA_964618855.1. Classification (GTDB taxonomy): domain Bacteria; phylum Sumerlaeota; class Sumerlaeia; order SLMS01; family JANRJK01; genus CAZUCD01. Next base: position 28,627 of record CAZUCD010000020.1, on the reverse strand, counting down.
CGTTGCCGGCGTTGTCGTGTGCGAAGCCGACGCCCGTGGCCGTCGCGAAGTTGCCAACCTGCGTGTACGCACCCGTCCCGAGGTCCAGTGTGCCGACCGTCGTGCCAACGAACGTCGTCGTGTTCAGCGTCATGGCCCAGAGCTGGCCATCCGCCGGGTTGAAGGAGAGGCAGATGATCGTGTGGCTGGCGGGCAGCCCGGTGATCGCAGGCATCGCTGTGCGTGCGCCGGAGAGCGGATCGACCGAGAACCATGTCGTCGCCGCCGGGGTGACGCCGTAGTAGGCCGAGCCCGTGGCGTTGAAGTCGCCGCCACGGTAGACGGACGGATGCGCCGCCCCCGCGGTGGTGACGCCGGTCGTCAGGTTCAGCGTGTTCGCCGTTAGCGCCGTGTTCTGGATGCCGTAGCCGAGGAACGAGCCGTAGCCGGGGAGGTCGTCGGCGGTGATCGTGCCGGTGGCCACGGTGTTGCCGAGTACCACGCCACCCTGCGGATTCGAGAGGTTCAGGAGGACCGTCTCGCTCGGCTCGATGTTCACGTCGCCATTGATCGTCACGTCGATCTGCGAGGTGGTCTGGCTCCCCGCGAAGTTGAGCGTCGTCGTGTTGATTTGGACGTAGTCATTGTCCGCCAACGTCCCGGATCCGTCGGCCGTCGCGTAGTCGATGCTGAACGGCGTGGCGGGCGGGTTGGTGACGGTGACTGGGAACGACAGGATCGTCGTGCCGGAGTTGCCTTCGGCGATCGAGGCGTTGCCCACCGTGACGAACGCAGGATCGAGGTAGCGGAAGCGGATGGCCGTTCCTGCGGTCACCGGGGGAGCCCCGGCGCCGAGGTTGAAGCCATACTGCCGCGCCTGCGCCGTGCCCGTGCCGCGGATGCCGATCGTGGCCTCGCGGGCCTCGCTGGCGACCGCGTTCACGACCGTGACGTCGTTGTACTGGAAAACGATGTCATCGTTGGCTTCGCTGAATACGACCTGCGCCTGGTACGGGTTGCCGGTGGTGCCGAAGTCGTTGTTGTTGAAGTCGATGACGAACTTGCGGTTGGGGGCGACGCCCGTCTCAAACACGCGGATATTGCTCGGCGCGTCGTCCTGGTCGTCCCACCAGGGGGCGATGATGTTGTTCTGCGTGCCTGCGAGGTTCAGGTCCGCGTTCGTGAACGAGGCGTTCGTTCCGGGCAGATTCACGATCAGGAAGCCGTCGTTGTCGATCGTTAGGTTCGTGACGGTCTGGCCGTAGTAGCTGATGGGCCAGCTCGGCAGCGCCGGCGTAGTGCCGCTGTTGATTTCGACGATGTTGTCGTCATCGGCAAAGGTCAGCGCGGTGCCCGTCGGCGTCTCGTAGGAGAACGTCGGGGAGTTTGGCGAGCCCTGGAACGTGTCCCAAACGTCATAGAAAATGTCCGCACCGGCAGCGACAGGCAGGTTCGGGCGGAACGTGTGAAGCAGGTTGCGCGTGATTGGGGTGCCGAGCGACGGATCGTTGATCGAGGCGGTCGTCGTGGCCGTTCCCGTCGTGTTGTCGGAGCGGTACTGCCAGCTCACCGTGACCGTGCCACCGGAGGGGATGTTGGTCGCCGTCAGGTCAATCACGCCACCCGTGTCCGTCAGCGTCCCGGTCGCGAAGGCCGGGGTCGTGTTCACGCTTGCGGAACCGGTGACGTAGGAGAAGCCAGGCTGGATCGGAACGTTGAGCGTCGTGCCCGTGGAGGCGGCGCCGCCCGTGTTGCTGATCGCAACCGTGTACGTCACGTTGCGGCCGCCGAACTGGTTGTTGAAGTTCGCGGAGAAGCTCGTGGCGGAAAGGTCGGCCACGAGGGGGACCGGCTCCACGATCACGTTGTCGATGAAGAAGTCCGGAGCCGACGCCGTTCGCGCAGTCTGGCCGGAAAGGCCAACGAACGCAAACTGGACAAGGCCGTCCTCGGCACCCAGGTTAATCGTCACCGTCTGGCCGGTGTTCGAGATCGGGGTCGAGTTGTTGAACGTCATGAGCGTGTCGGCGACATTCCACGTCGCGCCGCCATCCGCCGACTTCAGCACGAGATAGCTGTCGCCCGCCTGGATGGTCGAGGCGGCCGTTCCGGCATTCGTGGTCAGCGCGACATCGAACCGCAGGCGATACTCGGTTCCCGTACCGATGTCGAAGATCGGCGTCATCAGCCATTCCCGCATGTTGTTGTTGACGAGCGCGAGTCGCGCAGCACCCGTCCCCCCGCTGTTCGCGAATCCATCCGCCTGCCATGCGCCGAGCACCGTTCCGCCCGAGGGATACGTGCCATCCGGCCGCGGGAAGTCCAGGAACTGTGTGTTCGCCGAGGGAACAGCACGACCCTCCTGCCAAGACCCAGCCGTGTTCAGCGCGACCGGGTAGGTCGCGAAGTTCTGGGTGTAGGGGAACGCTGCGATGGGCGAATCCGTGGTGAACGTGCGCTGAGCGGAATCGGCGCTGGTTCCACCGGCGTTGCTCGAGCGCGCCTTGAAGAAGTAGGCTGTGGCCGCGGTCATCAGCCCTGCCGGGTCGAACTGGTTGGCCGATCCTGTCGAGATGTTGTTGGTCGGCGGGTCCGTCGTTTCGAAATCAAGGAAGTACGCGGTCGGGGAGTTCACACCTGCGGTCGGGGAATCCCATAGCAGCGCGACGTTTTGCGGGACGGAAGTTGCGCCTGCCGCCGGATAGAGCAGCGTCGGAGCGCCGGGCGCCGCGGCCGTCGTCGGTGTCCATGTGTAGGTCAGTCCGGATGCCGGGAACACCGTTCCAGACACCGTGCAGGTCTGAGCGGCGGTTCCCGCCGTGGTGGCCGCCCAGTCGGTCGTGGTTGTGCGCGTGAGGAAGTTGCCTGCCGTGTTGGTGAAACCCTCGAGGCCAACCTGGCCGGTTATCGACGACGGAGAACCCGAGAACGTCCCGTACACCATCCTCATGACGCCGGTGGTCTCGTCCATCTGGAGCTGGTAGGTCCATGTCTCAGCCGCCACTCCGCCGAAACGCTGCCGGTTCGTCCATTCCACAGTCAGGGTGCGGGTTGGCGCAGTGCCCGTCACGAGATAGCGAATCTCACTCCCGAGCGTCGTGTTGCCCTGGGAGTCGCGACTGAAAACGCAGGCTACCCAGTTGTTCTCAGCTCCGGCACCAGCTATTGGATTGTAGCTGTCGTGCTGCCCGCGGCCACGAAACCGTACGTGGCCATTGGAGGTGACGGCGAGGTTGCGGACGCGTTCCCCCGCGAAACTGAAGTCGAAGGCGGGCGACATCGAGACGAGGTCGATCGTGTACGACTCGTCATCTGAGAGACCGGTTGCCAACACAGTCGCCCCGGTCAGCGTTGTGTATGTGCCCGAGGACTGAGCGAATACGTAGCCGCTGACGGTACCCTGTGCAAACCCGGCCGCCGAGATCGCCGCGAAACCGAGCGCCGCCGCGACCGTCCTGAGCGCCGAGAGGCGCCTGTTGTTCCTTATCTTCTCACTCATGTGTGAGGTCCTTTGTTCTCCGCGCGAGACGCGCGGGATGATGGGTCGAGGGTGGGGCCGTGGCCACGCTGGCCGGATCGGATCGAGGCGTTGTCCTGAGCGGACGTTCATACTCCGGGTTTACTGCCATGATGCTTGCGCATCGCACCACGCTGCGGGCTTCGGAATCTTCCCGGGACGCGCATGAGTCGCGGAGGATGAGCCGAATGCCCCGGGACGCGTCCGAGCTGAACATTAGCCTCGGACGAGCCGCCACGTGTGAGGGTTGTGCTTGCTCGAAAAACTGGACGCACTTGGGGCAGCCCGTTTTCTACTCGCTCGAAGGCGGTCTTCGCAAGCCCTAAAGAGAGCGGTTTCAGCCAGTTCCAGTGGCGCGGGATTCTGGCGACTTGGACAGGATGAAGTCGGGCGCCATCCTTGCGTATCTTCCCCGGGAGCGACCCCTCACGGGCGGCCAAACCCCTCCCGGACCCCGTCGTCGATTCATAAGCAAGCCGGACACTCCAAGGATGCGGAGTTGATGATGTCGATCTTTCAAGCAATTCACCTTGCGGGGCGGGAGCGGTCGCCCCTACTTTCCCCGGCTTCCCGGGGATACGCCCCGGAGGGCGCAGGCCCTAGGCAGCACGGTGGCCCGCCCAGCATCGAGAGGTTCAAGGACCATGGCCAAGAAGGGCAATCGCGTGCAGGTGATCCTGGAGTGCACGGAGTCGCGCGACAGCGACATTCCGGGCGTCTCCCGCTACGTCACCAAGAAGAACAAGAAGAACACCACCGAGCGCTTGCAGCTCATGAAGTACAACAAGTTCCAGCGCAAGTACACGCTGCACAAGGAAGTCAAGTAACCATGCGGCCAGGGTGGCACGGGCGTCCCGCCCGTGCAGGCGGCGCTGCCGGGGCGCTCCGGGGGATGGCGCTTGCGCTCCTGGCGTTCACGGCTTCGGTGGGCCTCACGACTTCTGCACCCGCCCAGGGCGCCGCCGGGGACCGCAACAAGGCCCAGCCCTACTTCGAGACCGCCCGCCAGACGACCGTCACGTCGTTTGCGGCGATCAACTGTTGGGCCGGTGCGCTCCTGAAGGACGTCGAGCGCCCCGCGGCACTCTTCTACGGCAACGCCGTTCTGGCGCCCAGCCAGTTGGGCGATGTCCAGACGGCCCAAATGGCGGCCGCAACCTCGCTCTTCCTCTACGGCGGGCCCGAGGACAAGTGGATCGCCGAGAAGATCCCCGCCGAGAAGTCCGGCAAGTACCCCGTCATCAAGCTGCACGACGCATCCGCGAACCCCAACGGGCAGTTCAGGTTCTACTGGACGGACATCACCCGTGCCCGCACAGATGTGAAGGTTCTGGCCACGGAACTCTCCAAGATTCACAAGTCCCGCGCTGCCAACATCGAGAAGAACCTCGAAGCCTACGACGCGGAACTCGCCAGACTCGAAGCCCAGATGGAGCGGCTGCTCTCCCCCTACAAGGGCACGCAGGTCTATCTCGTGTCCCCGGGTCTGGAGCCCTTCCTGGAGCGGTTCGGCATCGGTGTCGCAGGTTACCTGTCCAACACAACGGACCGCGAGCCCACGCCGCAGGAGTACGAGCGCTTCCGCAAGGAGCTCTCAGACGCGAACAACCCGGTGCTGCTGCGCTATCCCGGCGCGCTGCCGCTGCCACTCCTGCGCATGACGCTCGAGGTTCCCATGCGCTCGGTCCTGATCGACCCGATGACCTCAGGCGAGCCCGACCCAGCGCACTACGTCACGCAGATGCGCCAGAACGCGGTCAACCTGGCGCTGGCCCTGCGTGCCTCGAAGGAGATCGCCGCGGCCTTCACCCCCGCACCCACACCCGTCCCCGGCACCTCCGCCGAGGAGGACGAGCCTCTCAACCCCCTGGCTGGAGAGGATCAGCCGGAGGAGTAGGAAGCGGAGGCCAGTGGACAGGGACCGGAGGTCATGGACTCGGATCCGGATCGCGATGCAGACCCAAAATCAACGGGGGGCGGGGCCACAAAGCCCCGCCCCCCTCTTCTTTTTGCTTCCATTGTGTCCTTCGTCCAGCATCGGGAGCCCCACTACCCTTCAGGACCCTACCCCTGCTGCCCCCGAAGCCCTTCCCCTGATCCCCGGCCCGTGGCCTCCGGCGCTCACCTTCCCCCCGGCGTCTCGCGCTCCAGTTCCATGTTCATGAACTTGACCGGCCGCTTGAGCGTGCCGTTCTCGATCGTGATGTCATCCTCATTGCGGGTGAAGCGGTCCTGGCCGCCGCTGATGATCCGTAGCGTCCCACCCTCGACCACGATCTCGATGGGCGTGCCCCACCCATCGCGCTCCCAGGCCGCGTTGATCAGGCTGCGGTCCACCATCTGCTCAGGGCGCAGGATGCGCTCACCCGAGACGCGCTGCGCCTCGGCGACCGCGTGGATGTGCTGGATTCGCTCGACCGTGACAAAGTAGCGGCGGTACTCGGGATCGAAGCCCTCGAGCATCGCGACGCGCTCCGTGCGCGTGAAGAAGTGCATCAGCCACTGCAGGTTCGTGACATCCTGTTCGTCGCCGTTGGTGTCCAGCACGACGTTCCGGGTGAAGTGCAGCCCGCCGACGATCAGGCCCAGGACCACCGCGATGGCGATCAGCCACATCTGGCAGCCGGAAAGGCGGCTCTTCTCGACCGCCTCCATATTCACGCGGCGCTGTATGGACGCCTGCTTGTTCGCCGTCGGCTTGACATACATGCTTTCGAGGTCCGCGTTGCCGACCTCGCCGTACTTCGGATCGATGATGTTGCCGGAGTGCCCCTTGTAGTCGCTGTAGCTGGAGTCGCCGAGTTCATCCTTCTTCGATGGGTCGAGCTCGTTCATGGTCCGGGCCGGTGGGGGAGCAGTGTCGGAAATGCCCTCTGGGGCGATGATGCGACGCGACTAGGCCACCGGGACTGGAGACCGTCGAGGAAAAACCGCGCGAACGGGGATGGGGCGGAGTCCGGGTTTTCTGCGCTATTCGTAGGAATCCCATGTGGTCGCCCCGGCGGGACCGTCCAGTGCGAGCGTCCACACAAACCCATCGGTTCCGCCGTTCGTGGCAACCGGAGGGAGGCTGCCAAAGCTCGCGCCGGTGGAGAAACTCCCCACAATGGCCGCCCTTCGGTTCAGCAGTCCGGTTGCGCCCGTCGGCACGTCATTACCCGTCCCCCCCGCCTGCAGCGCGGGAGTCGCCCTGGTCCCGTTGACCGTGTCGAGCGCGATGGCAAAGACGTCCGAGCCGCCCCGCGACGTGAGGAGCGTCGTCGTGCCCTCGCGCAGGACACCCCGGAATGACCCTGCGACGACGACCCGGTTCGCCGTGCCTGGAACGACGGCGCAGTCCTGCGCCGCGTCGTCGCCCCCGCTGCCGTAGGACCTCGCCCAGACGAACAGGCCGTCGCTGAGGCGCACCCGGGCCACGAGCGCGTCCGTCCCCCCGGCCGAGTGCAGGATGAAGCTGCCGCCGGCCGCCGAGGGAAGCACCGTGCTGCCCGAGAACAGCCCGCACAGGATGGCGTCCCCGTCGGGGAGTTCCGTCACGGAAAGGATGTTCTCCGCCCCCGTTCCGCCGAATCTGCGGGCCCATCGAAGCTCGCCCCCGCTGCCATAGCGCCCGACATGGCCATCGAAGTCCCCCGTCGATGACAGCGTGACCGAGTCGAACTGCCCGCGCGAGAAGATCGAAGTGTCCTTGAACTGCCCCGCGATGATCGTCTCGCTCCCGATCGACGTCGCGGCGGCATAGTAGAAGTCGTCGTCCGCACCACCGTTCGCACGAAGCCACAGCGGCACCAACGAAGCATCGTACCGCACCACGAACGTGTCGAACTTGTCATCCGTCGGGGTCACAGTCTGCGCGTTCGCCGTGCCGAAGCCGACGGTCATCTCGCCGCGTCCATAGACGCACGCCGTGAGCGATCCGTCCCCCGCGGACGCGAACCCGCGGACGAGGCTTGTGAGTGGCCCGAAAATCCAGTCGTGGGCCAGCATCACGCCCCCTTCGTCCAGCACACAGAGCACAGGATCGAACGAACCATCGACGGACGAGATGGTCAATTCCTCCGGTTCCCCGGGGGCGATGACGGAGAGACCCTCCACCGCGGTCACGAAGGCGATGCGCCCATCCGCCATCGCATGGATGCCGGGGCCCTCCTGACGCAGCGCACCGGTGGAGACGAATCTCCAATCCACATGGCCATTTCCCGGTCGGTACATCGCCGCGAAGCTGTCGATCTGCCCGCCATGGGGGAGGACGAAGGTCCCGCCTGCTGGCGCCGGAAGCGACATCGGCCCGAGGTAGGATCCGGCGAACACGAGGTCCCGGGGGTGGCTTCCCCCATAGGCGTCGACGGAGAGCGCGGAATCATCCGCGGCTCCCCCAAATGTGAGGAGGTCCACCGTGTTGAGCTGCTGCGCCTGGACGGCGCCAGCCTCGAAAAGCGCCGCGGCAATCATGCCCCGGCGCATGCATGCAACGTCCCGTCGCATCCGTGAAACGCTCCTGGCCCGGTTTCGAACCTTCGGGGGCTCGGATTCCGGACAGTATGCAACTACGGGACCGGAACCGTCACCGGCACGTGCCGGCGGCGGACCTTCAGTGCGCGGCGCAACTTTGAGCGAACGGGTCGTTCCGCCCCTCGACGATGGCTGCGACGCGGTCCGCGAGTTGGCTGCCAAGCAGCCCGAGCTCCGCGTAGAGCTCCTTCGGCTGGCCGTGGTCCACCCAGCGGTCCGGGATGCCAAAGACGCGGGCGCGCTTGTCGATCCCCATCTCCAGGAGCGCCTCGTTCACGGCGCTTCCGAATCCGCCGACAACGCTGTTGTCCTCGGCGGTGAAGACGAAGTCGTGGGACTCGGCGACCTCACGGAGCATGGTGAGGTCGAGTGGCTTGACGAACCGCGCGTTCACCACGGTCACCGGATGTCCGAGCTTCTTCCCGAGCGCTGCGGCCGCCTCCTCAAAGTGCGAGACCATCAGCCCGATGCCAATGAGGGCGATGCGGCTGCCCCGTTGGATCGTCTCGGACTCGCCGATCGGAATCGCGGGGTAGGGCGTGTTGGTGATGTCGATCTTCCCGCTGGAGTTCCCGCGCGGGTAACGCATGGCGGAGGGGCCCTTGTCGTACTCAGCCATCGTGCGCGTCATGCGGCGGAGTTCCTGCTCGTCCTTCGGGGCCATCACCACCATTTCGGGAATCACGCGGAGGTAGCTGAGGTCGAGCACGCCATGGTGCGTCGGGCCGTCGGCACCCACGAGGCCACCCCGGTCGAGCACGAACCGCACGGGCAGGTGCTGGAGAGCCACGTCGTGCACGATCTGGTCGTAGGCGCGCTGGAGGAAGGTCGAGTAGATCGCGACGAAAGGCTTGAGGCCCTCGCAGGCCATGCCCGCCGCGATCGTCACGCCGGAAGCCTCCGCGATCCCGATGTCGTAGAACCGCTCGGGATGGCGCTTGTGGAAGATATCCGTGCCGGTGCCCTGCGGCATGGCCGCGGTAATCGCGATGATGCGCGGGTCCTCGTCCCCGAGCTCGGCCAGGGTGTCGCCAAAGACCTTGGTGTAGGCCGGCGGGGCGTTCGACTTCGCCATCTCGCCGGTCTCGATCTTCATGTTGGCCGCCGCGTGGTACTTGATCGGGTCCGCCTCGGCGTATGAGTACCCCTTCCCCTTCTTCGTGATCATGTGGAGGAGGATCGGGCCCTTAAGGTCGCGCGCCTTCTTCAGGATCGAGACCATCTCGGGGATGTTGTGCCCGTCGATGGGGCCAATGTAGCGGAACCCGAGCTGTTCGAAGAAGAGCCCCGGCACGACGAGTCCCTTGATGGACTCCTCGACGCGGTGGGCGACCTCGCTGATCGTGTCGCCGAACGGCTTGCGCGAGAGGATGCCGGCGATCTCGCTGCGGACGCGGTTGTAGTTGGGGTCCGTGATGAACTTGTTCAGCACCTTGTGCAGCACCCACACGTTGTCGCTGATCGACATCTCGTTGTCGTTCAGGATGACGGTGACGTCGGTCTTGCGGAGCCCGGCGTTGTTCAGCGCCTCGTAGGCCAGGCCTCCCGTCATGGCGCCATCGCCGATGACGGCGATGCAGCGGCGGTCGGTCTTTTGCTGGTCGCGGGCGAACGCCATGCCGACGGCGGCGGCGATGCTCGTCGAGGCATGCCCTGCACCGAACGTGTCGCACTCGCTCTCCGTCCGCTTCAGGAAGCCCGACAGGCCCTTGTACTGGCGCAGGGAATCGAAGTCCGCGTTGCGCCCGGTCAGGAGCTTCCACGCGTACGCCTGGTGCCCCGTGTCCCAAGCCACGCGATCATGCGGGACGTTGAAGCAGTGAAGGAGCGCCACGGTGATGTCCACCGCGCCGAGCGGGGCGCCGAAGTGCCCACCCTTGTTCGCCACGACCTCGATGATGCGGTCGCGCACCTCCCGAGCCAGGCGGATCAACTGTTCCTCCGTCAGGTCGCGCACCTGGGAGGGCGACGTGATCGTCGGCAGGATCGAGGCGGGGGTAATGCTGTAGCCCGTGGCGGATGCCGCGGAACCGGCGAGCGCCGGAAGGGATTCGGAGTGTGAGGTCATCGGTGCCCGATCGGGCGAGGTCCTGTCGTGGCCTTGGTTCTGCAAGCGTGCCCCCTTGGGACGCCTGAGGGTAAACAAGTAAACTGTTGATTGTCCCGACCGGCGAAACGGCGCGCAATCCCATTGCTCATCCCCCGTCCGGCGCGTGCGGGGTCCTCGACGCGCATCAGCACTGCGGGATCCGGTCCCCGACCCCCTAAAACCCGATCCCCGAATCCCGATTCCCCCTTGCGACCCCCCGCCCCGCGGGACGCACATTCCCATTCCCCTTTGGAAGCGGGCCGACGCCCGCAATTCGACTTTCGGAGTTCCTCCGTGTACGTATGCGTCATTGGAACCGGCTACGTTGGACTGACGACCGGAGCCGTCTTCGCCGACCTCGGCAACGATGTGGTGTGCGTTGACAAGGATGCCGGAAAGGTCGAGCGCCTTCGCCAGGGCATCATGCCGATCTACGAGCCTGGTCTCGAGGAGATGGTGAAGCGCAACGTCGAGGAGGGCCGGCTGACGTTCTCGACGAACACGGCCGAGGGAGTCCGCCGGTCGACCGTCGTCTTCATCGCCGTGGGCACGCCGCCCGCCGCAGACGGGTCGACCGACCTCAGCCAGGTCGAGTCCGCCGCGACCGAAATCGCCCACGCCATCGACAGCTACAAGATCGTCGTCAACAAGTCCACGGTCCCCGTCGGGACGGGGGACTTCGTCAAGCGCGTGATCGAGAAGAACAAGCGGATGGCGGTCGAGTTCGACGTGGTCTCGAACCCCGAGTTCCTGCGCGAGGGCTCCGCGATCCAGGACAGCTTCCACCCGGACCGCATCGTGATCGGCGCGCCGCGCCAGACGGTCGCGATGGCGCTGTTGGAGCTTTACGCGCCACTCGAGCGCCCGATGCTCATCACCGACGTGTTCAGCGCCGAGCTCATAAAGTACGCCAGCAACGCATTCCTCGCCACGAAGATCAGCTTCATCAACTCCATCGCCGACATCTGCGAGCGCGTCGGGGCCGACGTCGCCCTGGTCGCCAAGGGCATGGGCGCCGACCAGCGCATCGGCAAGGAGTTCCTCCAGGCCGGGCTCGGCTACGGGGGATCGTGCTTTCCGAAGGACACGCTGTCGCTCATCCACACGGCGAAGAAGCTGGGTGAGAAGATTGACATCCTCGAGGCCGTTGTCGCGACGAACGACGTCCGCACGCCGCGGTTCGTGCAGCGCATCCTCGACGCGTTCGGCGGCACCGTCTCTGGCATGTCCGTCGGCGTGCTCGGGCTCGCCTTCAAGCCGAACACGGACGACATGCGCGACGCCAAGTCCGTCGAGGTCATCAAGGCGCTGCACGCCAAGGGGGCGAAGATCAAGACGTACGATCCGATCGCGATGGAAAACGCCAGGAAGATGGTGCCCGCCGAGGTGGCCTTCCTCAAGAGCGCATATGAGGTTGCCCGCGACGCCGACGTCCTCGTCATCATGACCGAGTGGAACGAGTTCAAGCTTCTGAACCTCGAGAAGATTCAGGAGACGATGCGCCAGCCGGTGATCTTCGACGGGCGGAACATCTATGCCCTGGACCGGATGGAGCGGCTCGGGTTCGACTACCACAGCATCGGCAGGCGCTCGATCCGCGGGCGCTCGGCCGAGAAGGCGACCTCCGATGGCAGAGCCAGGGTCTGACCTGATTCGTCAGATAGCGGAATCGGTCGCGGCGGAGCTCCTCGCGCGCGGCGGTTCGCCGTCGGGCTCCGGCCCGAAGATCCAGCCATGCGCCCTGCCCCACGGCATGGCGGCTGCGCCCCCCAGGGTGCCCGCCCCGCCGCCGCAGCAGGGACCCTCGGGGAACACCCTCCTCGATGCTGGCGCCCAGCGCGTCGGCCACGCCACGGAGAACGCCGCGCCTCCCAGCGCCGAGTGCAACGCATTCGCAAACTACATCGACCACACACTCCTCAAGCCCACCGCGACCGAGGAGGAGGTCGAGGCCCTGTGCGAGCAGGCCGCCCAGCATCGGTTCGCGTCGGTCTGCGTGAACCCGTCGTTCGTCGCCTACTGCGCGCGAAAGCTGAAGGGCACAGGGGTGATGGTCTGCACCGTGGTTGGATTCCCGCTCGGCGCGACAACGACCGCCACCAAGGTCTTCGAGACGCGCGAGGCCATCGCGAACGGCGCCGACGAGATCGACATGGTCGTGCACATTGGGAGGCTGAAGTCCGGCGACTACGAGTACGTCTGCAACGACATCCGGGGAGTCGTCCAGGCCTCGCAGGGCCGCACGACGAAGATCATCCTCGAGACAACGCTGCTGACCGACGACGAGAAGGTCGCCGGGTGCATCCTTTCGAAGGCCGCCGGCGCGAGCTTCGTCAAGACCTCGACCGGCTTCGGGGGCGGGGGAGCGACCGCTGAGGACGTCGCCCTGATGCGCAAGGTTGTAGGCGCGGACCTCGGCGTGAAGGCCTCTGGTGGCATCCGCTCGTGCGACGACGCCGCCAAGATGGTCGCCGCGGGGGCCAACCGCCTGGGTGCCAGCGCCAGCGTCGCCATCGTGGCGGGCAAGTCCGGGACGGGGAACTACTAGCCGCGCCCCGACGCGGAGCTTCGCGCTTGAATAGCCGCCCGTGTCGGCGATAGGGTACCCATCATCGGCCCCCCGGCCGGGAGGAACCAAGCCACGTGAACGGCACGCCAGCAACAGACCCCCCTCCCCGGGCGACGGAATCGGAGTCTGCACGCGTCGACGAGAGGCTGAACGCGCGCCAGCAGGCGCCGCGTTCCAAGCGAACGCGCACCGTCGATGTCGAGGCTCCGTCCTTCCTCGCCGCACTGATGAACGACATCCGCTGGTTCTTCAGGTTCCTGCGCGACCCGCACGCGCGCATGCCGGGCGAGACCAAGGTCATCCTGATTATCGCCCTCGCCTACGTCCTCATGCCGTTCGACTTCCTCCCGGACGTCATTCCAGGCATCGGCGTCCTCGACGACGCATTCGTCATCGGCATGGTCGTGTCGGGGATTAGGTCGATGCTGGATGCCTACCGGAGGGCGCGCAGCTCGGCGGGAGAGTAGGCTTGCCTGGCGTGCGGCCAGTCGCCGCCTAGTGCGACGCGGGGAGGGACGCCGGGACCGGTTCGACGGCGGGTGCGATGCGTGCGCTGGCGGCGGACTTCAGCCGCTCGACGATGACGGCGCGCAGCTCGGCCGTCGGCTTCATCTCAAGTGCGCGCTGGTAAAGGAGGATCGCCCTGTCCGGCTCGAGCCCGCGGCGGAACGTCGCCTCGGCCAGCGCGAACTGAACGCGCGCCGTCTGGGCGTTGTCCTCCCTGCGGCGCACGGTCTCCTGCAGGACGCGGGTCGCCTCGGCGTAGCCGATGGTCTGCGGCGCGGCGTCCTCGACCAGGAGTTCGGTCAGTCGCGTCGCTGCGTCCGGCGCGAGCGTGCTGGTGGGGTAGTCCGCCAGGAGCGTGAGGAGTTCCTCTGCGGCGGCGGCGGGAGTTGGCGCGGTGCGCGCGGCCGTCCAAAGGCGCAGATCCGCCCAGTTGTCCGCCGCCGTGCGATTGAGGAGGTCGATCCTCTCGCGCACGTGGACGCGGTAGTCGTCGGTCATGAACTGCCGGGGATAGTCTTCGAGGAGGCTGCGGTAGGCGGCGAGCGCGCCGGCGTAGTCCCCGGTGTGCTCGAAGCGGAGCCGCGCCATCTGGAACATCGCGAGGAAGCCGACGAACGAGTCGCGCGAGCCGGCGTTGGCCTCGCGGAAGGCGGCCTCGGCCTCCGCATGGCGGCCCGACTCCATCAGCTCTTCCGCGCGGCTGTAGCGTTCCAGCGCCTTCACCACCACCTGCATGTCCTCGGAATCGACGCTCGCCTGCGAGAGCGCCGCAAGCAGCGTGCTTTCGACGAAGCGCAAGTCGCCCGAGGCGGAGGCCGAGGCCGTGAGCCCTGCGGTGACCTTCGCAATTTGGAGCGCCTGGATCGCCTGCGCGAGCAGTTCCCCGCTTGCGGGAGCTCCCCCGAAGGAAGAATCCGCGCGCAGTCCTCCGACGCCCGCCGGGGGCGCGGCCTGACGGGTCGCAAACTGCATCCGTGCGGCGGAGTCCGCCTTCTCGCCGGACTCGTTCTGGCGCTTCGTCTCCTCGTCGCGGGACGTGGGGATGCCGTCATCGACCGACTTCGCGCGATCCTTGGCAGGCGATTGTTCCGACATTGCAAGCGTGGAGAGGACGTTTGCCTCCGCCTCCGCCGGGGGAGCGGCGGCGATCATCTTCGATTGCGCGACCTGGACCGGGACGGCCTGCGCCTCCGCGGCGCCACCGGCGACCTTGCCCGTCATCTCCTTCTTGCCGAACAGCCTGTCCGTGGAGGCATCCGTGAGAACGCGCCGGTCGTCCCCGCCGCGCTCCGTGAGGGAAGTTCCGCGCGCGTCGTCGCCATACTGCAATGTGCCCGCTGCGGCGAGCATCGCGACCACGCCCAGGCGGATCATCTGCCCCCCCGCACCCCCGCCCACGAGGAGCAGGCGGAACCAGGCGAAGAGGGAGGTCTCCTCCTCCTTCGGCCGGTTCCCGACGAGTCCCTCGGCGGTGAGTTGCTCGCGCAGGGCGGCGCGCAGGCCCTCGGCGTCGTCGCTGGCGAGCGACGGTGCGGAGTCGGCGTTCTCCATGAGCGCGACCATGCGCTGCCACGACTCGTCGGCGTCCATCGCCGGGTCCCAGTCGGGCGGCGGGAGCGCGTCGTCGTCGAGCGCGTGGAGTGGGTGGCGGTTCTTGTCGTTCATGGCATCGTGCTCAGGTGGTGCGGGGCTGCCTTGTCGGCAGCATCTCCCCAACTAGATCGGAAAGCAGGGCGCGAAGTTTGCGGCGCCCCTGGAAAATGTTGAACTTCACGGCCCCTTCGCTGCATCCAAGCTGCTTCGCGATCTCCGCGATCGAGTGCCCCTGCACGTCGAAGAGCATCACGGCGGTGCGCTGCCTCGGGGGCAGGTGCGTGATCGCCTCGTTGACGCGAAGGAAGACTTCCTTCTCCTCCGCGGCGGCTCGCGGGTCGCGGCCCCCCTTCCCCTGGATGGGGAGTTGGCTCTCCTCGACCTCGATTGCAGGTTCCAACTCCTCGAACCGCTTCTTCGCCGACCTTGAACGGAAGGTGTTGGCGTAGTTCACGACCAGCCTGCCCACCCAGCCGGCGAACTTCGCGTCGTCCCCGAGCGAGTGCAGGTGGCGGAAGATGCGCAGGAAGCACTCCTGCACGGCCTCCTGGGCGTCGTCCTCGTTCCTGAGCAGCGAGTACAGCCATCGGTACAGATCCTGGTGGATCATGGTGAAGAGTTCGTCGAATGCCGCCTGTTCACCCTTGCGGCATCTTTGAACGAGGGCTGCCGGTACGTCGCTGAGCGCCATTCCGAGTGGTTGGCCTCAGGCCCGCCGCGACCGCCGCCGTCCATCAAGAAGGACGGCCGTGCCGGTGCGGCGGTTTGGCGCGGTGGGAGAATTCGTCGCAGCGGATCGGGTCATCGGTAGGGGGCGAGGACGTGCGACGGGGATGGTTCTCGTGGTGGCCGGACCGAGGGTCGAACTCGGACGCCCTTTGGGGGCGGCAGATTTTGAGTCTGCTGCGTCTGCCAGTTCCGCCATCCGGCCACAGGTCCCCTCTTCATGCTGTGATGCGTCCGCCGTGCCAACCCAATTCGGGCATCCCTCTCGGCCCCGAATCCGCCGACCGCCACTCCCCAAGCGGCAGGTTCAGGGCGAACCCATCACATCTCGGCAATCGCCTTGATGTAAACGCGCGGGTGGATGGTCTGCTTGGTCTCGGGATTGTACTCCGCGACGGATACGATCGAACCCCACGGGTCGACAGCGAAGTCGGTCGGTCTTGCCAGCGTGACGATGGTTAGTTCCTCCTCGGCCCCGGGTCCAAGCAGGGTCGTCCCCTCCACGGGGTCTCCCTCGGTTTGCAGCAACCAGGGAACCTCGACCCGGCCGCTACCCCTGTTGGCGACCCTCGCCGTGGTTCGGTACTCGATGACGCGCGTGCGCGGATTCTCCGCCAGGACGGACCGCACCTCGAGGATGCGGAGCCTGGGGACCGCTCCGGCCTCGGCCCAGTCCCGGAAGAACCACCCGAGCTCACGTCCGGCGTGTTTTTCCGCGTAGACCTGCAGCGCGCGAACGGTCAGCTCTCCGCGATGCCTCGAGCCATAGACTTCCCGGATCATCGCGCAGAACGCCTCGTCCCCCATCGCGGTGCGCAGCATGTGGATGAAGGCGCGCCTCCGCGCTTCTGTCACGGGCGGCAGGGTGGTGGGGCGGCCCGGCCCGATAGGGCCCTCGAACGTCTTCGACTCCGCCTCGCGTATGTCGAACGGGAAGTACTCCTCGGAGAAAGTGAGGAATGGGCGGGGCGGTCCCCCCTGGCCGCCGAACCCCCCTTGCTGCTGTGGCCGGGGAGGGGCTGGAGGACGGTCGATCTTGTAGCGTGCGAACTTCCACGGCGCGAGGACCGCGTCCACGCGCGCCTCTCGCGTCATGTCCCTCGTCTGGCCCTTTAGGAGGCCATACTCGTGCAGGTATAGGATCATCGAAGTCCTCATCAGGTCGTCGTCCTGGAACGAATCCCATGAGCGGTTGATGATCTCAGCCACCAATCCGAGATTCCACGGCTTGAATGCCTCGTCGAACTCGGCCTCGCTGGGCGAGTCCCAGTCGCGGAACCTCGGGAGCGCGAACTCCAGCCTGTCGAGGACGGCCGACGGCATCGCCATCAGGTCGGCGGTTTCCTGCAGGGGCACTTCGTAGAACTGGAGCGGGTGGCGCTGCTCGCCGAAGAGTCGCTCGATGCGGCCAAGCGCATCGCGGTACACCTCCGGGAACGAGCGCATCAATCGCTCGCGTTCGGGGAATGCCAGCCAGGCCAGTCGGAGCCCCGCGTGCGGGTGCGGTGTCTCGGTGAGCCGCGCGGCGAGCAGCGAGCCCGGGTTGGAGGGCAGGTCCGACTCGATGGCGACGCGCCCGGGGCCCGCATCGCGTCCCCGCGCTGCCCCGCAGACCCAGTCCATCCCGGGTGCGGCGGGAATCTCGACACGGAAGGTGGATGGGCGGCCGACCGTGCGCGCCACCGAGTTCACGAAGTCGAGCTCGACGGGCTCGCCCCACCACGATTCTATTCCGGCGAACGAACGGAAGCCCGGGGCATAGCCGCGCTCCCAGCGGCGCCTGGCCCGCGGATCGACCTCAAGGGAGAGCTCTATCGTCGTTGTTGTGGCGGAGAGGGGCGGGTCGAACTCGATGGTTGCGATGTGGGAATCCCCCGGGGCGACCCTGCCGGAGATCCGCGCCGTCCCGCCGTCCAGGCGCGCGACACTCACTGCGCGGAGCGCGGGCCCGAAGGTCAGCGCGGCGGATACCTGCGGGGCCGCGCCGGGGCTCGACAGCGCGATGCGGGCCCTCACGGCGGATTCCGCCGAGGGGCCGAGCGACAAGTCGCGGTGGAGCACACGCACCGCCGGGAGCCTGCCACCCGATGCGCCCGCAGGTTCCCCGGCGCGCGACCAGTCGATTGACTGCGCAGGATAGGGGCGCGACCGCGCGGCGGTGACCAGAGCCGGCGCACCAAGCGCAACCAGCACCAGCGAAAGCCCCGCAGCCAGCGCGCCAGCCTGGCGAAGCCGGCCCGTCATCCAATCTCGCAGCCGCACAAGGGTCGCCAATCGCGAAACCCGGTCCAGTCGCCCCGATGAAAGCGGCGTCCGTCCCCGCTGCGGCGGAAGAAACAGCACGGCGAGCCCCGCCAGCGGCAGGGCGCACAGGAGCGTGATGGAAGCGTCCCGCGCGATCACTTCCGCGGGCACCAGCGTGCCAAGTTGGAGGCTGACGCGCAGGAAGAGGTCGAGAGGATCGGAGACAGCCATGCGAAACCACAGGGCGGGCGCGAAGGCGATGGCTCCGAGGGCGATCCCGGTCGTGTCCCCCCCCGCGGCGATGCGCCCGAACATCCCGCTGGCCGCGCCGCATGCCACCACCGGCGCGATGACGGCGCACAGGTAGAGCGCCGAGGGCATGGGGAGTACTTCCAGCCCCCCGCGCCATGCGCCCAGCAGCGGCCAAGCCGCCACGAAGAATGCGATGAGCATGATAGACGCGGCGACGGCAACCAGGCGGGCCGCGACGAACTCGAAGGGATGCGAGAGCCGCGAGGCGGCCAACCTTCCCGCACGGGCACGTTCCAGCCCCCCCCACGACGCGGCCCCGAGCACCAGAGCGACCAGCCCGATAATGAACGGCGCGAGCAGCGCGCCCTGCCGCCCACCGGGGAAGAAGACAGCCGCCGCATAGCCGAACATTTCCCCCCGGCTCAGGACGACTGCCGCAGCGCCCAGAACGACGAACAGGCCGCGCCATCTCCAACCGCGCACGATCCGGCGCAGCTCCAGCCACGCCAGCAGCGCGAGCCGCAGCAGCGGCGAAGCCTTGGCATCGCTCCCGACCGGTGGGATGGGATTCGGCGTCACAGGGAATGACTACGCCAGCGGCTGTGGCTGCTTCACGCGCTGACCACCACCCGGGGGGGGCGGGCCAGGCGGCGCCGGTACGCATCGAGGAGCGCCGCGGTCACGGGGCCGGGCTCGCCATCTCCGACGGGTGCGCCGTCGACCCGCGTCACCGGCAGGACCCCGATTGTGGTCGAGGTCAGGAACAGTTCCGACGCGCGCGGGAGGTCGGCCGCCCCGAACGCACGCTCCTCGCACGCAATGCCACTCTCCGATGCCAGCAACAGGACGAACTGCCTCGTGATTCCCGGCAGTATCGCATTGGTCAGCGGGTGCGTGCGCGCCACGCCATCGAGCACCGCCCATGCGTTCACGGCAGCGCCCTCCGTGACCCAGCCGGCCTCGTTCACAAACAGGACCTCGAACGCGCCGGCCCTGCGGGCGCGCTCCTTCGCAAGGCAGTTGGGCAGGAGCGACACGGTCTTCAGGTGGCAATTCCTCCAGCGCTCATCCGGGTGCGTGATGACGGAGACGCCGCTGGCGTGGTACTCGGGCGGATAGGCAGGCAGGGGCTTCGCATACCACAGCTCCGTGCATTTCGTCGACGGGGAAGGGAACGCATGGGCCCGGGGGGAACTGCCCCTCGTAAGCTGTCCGTAGACCATCGTGTCAGGCCACGGGCTGCGGGCGGCCAACTCCATGACCACGGCCCGGCGATCCGAACGGCTGAGCCATGGTTCGAGTTCCAGCCCGCTTGCGCTCCGCTCCCATCGGTCGAGGTGCTCCTCCAGCAGAAGCGGCTCGCGACCGGGGAAGGCAACGACCTCGTAGATCCCGTCGGCGAACTGGAATCCACGGTCCTCGACGGCGATGGCCCCCTGTTCGAGGGGCATGAACTCGCCATTCAACCACAGCAGGGATGGGGGCATTTGGGTGTGCGCCAGCGCGCCTCGCGGGAGTGCCCAGAGCAATGGCCGCCGCCGGCGAACAGTGGCAAGCAGTGTTGTGCCATGACAAGCCGGCCCAACGGCATCGCCCGGTGTCCCCGGAGCGCGGCAGCCAGGACCGGGAACCGCCGTCCTGGGAGTTCACAGCGTCCTGTGGTTTGGGCTAGCGCAGCACCTTGAAAGCTCGCCAGGGCCAGTAGCGCAGGATCGCCTTGCCGCGCAGGTTGACCACGGGGACGGGGCCCCAATCGCGGCTGTCGGAGGAACTGTACTGGTGGTCGCCGAACATCAGAACGCCGTCGGGACCGGCATCGACGCGCTGCGGATTGACGTCACGCGATGGGCTTCCACGGAAGAAGGGATAGTGGATAACGCGTGCCGACATCGAATCCGGCGGCAGCGCCTCGCCGTTCACGATCATGGGGCGCCCGACGATCTTGCGCTCGAACATCCCTCCGCGCATCCAGGGCTGTTTACCCGAAAACTCCGGAGACGAATAGGGCACGTCCCGCTGGTCCACCGGCTGCAGGATCACTGACTCGCCCGGCAGGGCCACGCATCTCTTGATGAAGATGGGCTTGTACGGATCAAAGGGGTTGCCGCTTGGGCGATTCGGCAGGTGCGGGACCTTGAAGACGATGATGTCGTCCCGTTGCGGTTTCGCGAACCAATATGCAAACTTGTTCACGAGGATCATGTCCGTCCGACCGGTCGAGGACTTTAGGACCTCCTGCGTGATCTGCATCGGCAGGTTCTTGAGAAACAGCATCTCCTTCGTCACCCCGTCCTCTCCCATCAGGTAGACGAGGAACTGGTTCTGCGAGTCGTTGCTGCGGACAATGACGTCCTCGATGCCATCCATGTCGTAGTCGAGGAACGCGACCCTTCGGTCGGCGTCGCCGATGAGGGTTGGCGTCATCGAGCCCGTCGGGATCATGAAAAGCTCGAAGACGAAGACCCGAATGAACATCGCCAGCAGGTAGGCGAACACGAGCGCGTCCGCCCACCCCCGGATTCCGAGGAGGGTCCTGCGCCACCATGGGAGGTGGGCGTGCGGGTCCGGCGCGGCGGCCTCCTGCTTTGTGGCCTGACGGGCTTGGGCGCGGGCGCGGATGCGTCCCGCGGCCCCCTCGACGGGTGCTTGTGGTTCGGCGGAGCTCATGGACGAGGAGCGGGCACGGGCTGCTGCATCCCGCGCAAGTCCAAACGCGGCAACGGCGAGATTCTTCAATCCTAGGGCGGCATGGTGGCTCCCCGCCTCCCCGAAGGGCGATGAAGGGTCCCCAGCGCCGCGCGTAGGGAAAGGGCGGATCATCCTTGCCGCCTTGGCGGGCCAAGGCTTTCACCTAGGGTTTTGCGCGTGTGCGGGGAAGACGGACCCACCGGGCAGAACTCATCCATTTCACGGAGTAGCTGACGAAGATGCGAGATTCCCGCACCACGAGGCGACGCTCCCTCCGGGGCGCCGTCGCAGGGGCGCTCCTGCTGGCCGCGCCGGTTGCCGCCCAGTACGAGGGCTACTACACCGATCCGGACATCTCCAACGGCCTGATCGCATTCTGTGCCGAAGGGGACATTTGGCTCGTCCCGGAGACGGGTGGCGTCGCGACGCGCCTCACCAGCGTCGAGGGGCCGGAGACACACCCCCGTTTTTCCCCCGATGGCAAGATGCTCGCCTTCTCCGCCGTGTACGACGGCAACCGGGACACCTACGTGGTCCCGATCTCGGGCGGCGAACCCCGGCGTCTCACCTGGCACCCATGGTCGGACGTTCCCACGGCCTGGACCCCAGACGGAAAGAACGTGATCTACCACTCCGCGCGCGAGACGGGTTTCTTCTCCCGCCGCCAATGGAAGGTCTCCGTCGATGGGGGCGCCCCGTCGCTCCTCCCCGCGGGCATTGCCTGCTTCCTGGACATGGCGGAGGACGGCGACACGGTCGCCTTCAACCGCAACATGACCCAGCCGCGCACGTGGAAGCGCTACGGCGGCGGCACGGCGGACGACATCTGGGTCGGCAGCCTCTCGAAGCAGGACTTCAAGAAGGTCACCACCTACTTCGGGCAGGATCTTTCCCCGGTGTTTGTCGGCGACCGAATCTACTTCATGACGGAACGTGACGGGCGGCAGAACCTTTGGAGCATGAAGTCCAAGGGCGGCGACCTCGAGCAGCACACCAAGTACGAGGACTTCGACGTCCGCATGCTTCAGGGGGACGGCAAGTCCAAGCTCGTCTTCCAGCACGGCGCGAACATCGCCGTCTATGACACGGCCTCGAAGAAGGCGACCGACGTCGCGATCTCCCTCCAGGGCGACCGCCCGTGGGTCCGCGAGCGGTTCTCCAGCGTGACGGACTACATCGAGAACATCTCCATTTCGAACGACGGCAAGAAGTTCCTCGTGACTTCCCGGGGTGACGTCTTCAACGCGCCGGCAAAGAGCGGCCGCGCGATCGCACTCACCCAGACCTCAGGCATCCGCGAGCGCGGCGCCGAGTTCGCCGGCGCCGAGGACGAGTGGATGGCCTACGTCTCCGACAAGTCCGGAACAGAGGAGATCTACCGCGCGAAGGCCCGCACCGGGGAGGACGAGGAGCAGATCACCAAGCCGGGCGATTCACGCCAGGGCAAGTACCACTACGCACTCGCCGTCGCACCCGACGGCAACCGCCTCGCGTGGGGCGACGAGACGGGCGCCGTCTACTGGTCCGACATGACCAGCAAGACGGTCACCCTGATCGACGACAGCGACACGTGGGAGCTGCGCGACTACGACTGGTCTCCGGACAGCCGGTTCCTCGCATACGCGAAGACCGAGAAGAGCGAGTACGAGCGCGTCTACATCTACGACACGAAGGAAAACAAGGCGCACGCGATCTCAGACCCCATGTTCACGTCGTTCAACGTGACCTGGGACCCGGAGGGGAAGTACCTCTTCTACTTCAGCAACCGCGCCTTCAACCGGCAGGGCGACCGCGTTGACTACGAAGTCATCATGGGCCCCATGACGCGCCCCTATGGCGTCATCCTCCAGAAGGACGGCAAGGACCCCTTCGCACCGACCGATCCCTACGAGGAGGACGACGAGAAGAAGGCCAAGGAGGAGAAGGAGAAGAAGGAAAAGGAAGAGAAGGAAAAGAAGGCCAAGGAGAAGAAGGACTCCCCCGACGGCGCAAAGGAGGACGGCGACGCTGGCGACGACAAGCCGAAGTCCGTGCTCATGGCGGACGACGACGACGGCGGCGACGAAGGTGACGAGGAGGAGTCGTCCTCAGAGCGGCCACGCCGTGGGGGGGCCCGCGGCGAGCGCGGCGGCAAGGACTCCAAGGACAAGAAGAAGCCCGAGGAGGTTAAGATCGACTTCGACGGAATCGAGAACCGCATCTTCGAGTTCCCCGGCCAGCCGCAGGACCTCACCGGCCTCGTGGCCGTGAAGGGCAAACTCTACTACGGAACGCGCCGCCCCTGGGGGGAGGAGGAGGAGGAGGAGGGCCCGCGCGGCGGACGCGGCATGACCGTCAAGCAGTTCTCCTACACGGGCGACAAGAAACAGGAAAAGACCTGGGGCTCCGGCATCCAGACCTACGGTTTCTCCCGCGACCGCGAGTACCTGTTCTACCGCAAGGAGGGCGCGATCAAGGTCGCGTCCGCATCGTCCAGCGCGCCCGGGGACGACGACAAGGCGGCGCAGCTCAGCGGCGCCACCAAGCACGTCAATCCGCGCGAGGAGTGGTCGCAGATCGTCGAGGAGACCTACCGCCTCTACCGCGACTTCTTCTACATGAAGGACATGACCGGCGTGAAGTGGCGCGAGATGACGGACCGCTACAAGGCGCTCCTGCCCCGCGCCTCCTCCCGCGAGGACGTGAACGACATCCTCGGCAACCTGATCGGTGAGATGGGCCACGGGCACACGTACGTCTGGGGCGGCGGCGACACGATGGACTCGCCGCGCATGGTCGGGACGGGCTCCCTCGGTGCGGTGTTCGCGGTCGATGAGGCGAGCAAGCGCTTCAAGTTCGAGCGCATCCTCGCGGGCGACCGCTGGGTCTCGCGCAACCAGGCGCCCCTCGCGCGCCAGGGGGTCGACATCAAGGTCGGCGACTACCTGCTCGCGATCGACGGCAAGGACGTCACCACGGACCGCGACATCTACGCGTGGCTCTGGGGCAAGGCGGGCAAGGAGGTCCTCCTCACCGTCAACGACAAGCCCACGAAGGAGGGCGCGCGCACCTACCGAGTCAACACCGTGGCCGACGACGGCGACCTGTTCTACAGGGGCGAAGTCGAGCGCAACCGCGAGTACGTCTCAAGGATGTCGGATGGCGAAATCGGCTACATCCACATCCCGGACATGGGCACGCCGGGCCTCGTATCGTTCTTCCGCGACTGGTACCCGCAGATACGCAAGCGCGCCCTGGTCGTGGACGTCCGCTACAACGGCGGCGGCAACGTCAGCCAGCTTCTCCTCAACCGCCTGCGCCGCGTGGCCATGTCCTTTGGCAAGACGGCGAACTTCGAGGGGGGCACCTACCCGTCGAAGACCTTCACGGGACCGATGGCCTGCGTGATCAACCAGAACGCTGGATCCGACGGCGACATCTTCCCGTACAACTTCCGGAAGATGAAGCTCGGCCCACTCATCGGCACCACCACCTGGGGCGGCGTCGTCGGCATCCGCAGCGACAAGCCCTTCATGGACAAGGGCATGGTCACCATCCCCGAGTTCACGGACTACGACGTCGAGAACGGCTACTACGTCGAGAACTTCGGCGTCTTCCCGGACAAGGGCTACGAGGTGGACATCACGCCCGCCGACTACGTGGCAGGCCGCGATCCCCAACTCGACATGGCGATCGACTACCTGAAGAAGGAAATGAAGAAGGACAAGTACGCGACGCCCACGCCGCCGCCGCCACCTGTCCGGGACACGCAGTCCTTCCGCAAGCGCAGCGAGGACTGGATGAAGAAGCCCTGAGCGACGCGCTCGGGAACACGCGGGACAAGCTCCCCCGGCACAACACGTGCCGGGGGAGCTTGCTTGTGGGTCCTGGGCGCCGGGAAGGGCCCGAGAAAGGTCAGATCCCCGCGCGCGGCTCGCGGGAAGAATGCATCGGGTGACGGGTCAGCCGGGCTCGAGCGTGGTGGCGGCCGGGACGGCGGCCGGCGCGGCATCCTCGCGGACGTGCCCGGCAGAGGGCGTCTCCTCCGAAAGCAGCAGCGCGAACGCCTTGGTGAGCAGCATCGTCAGCCCCGTGCCCAGGATCGCGATCCAGCCCCAGCTCAGCCAGATGACCTTTGTCTCGCCGAGGTAGAGGATCGTCGCCATCAGGCAGGCGTTCAGAACCATCGCGAAAACGGGAGCGCGCCGCGCCGTGGACCTGAACATCAAGCCGTAGAGGAAGACACCGAGCAGCGAGCCCAGCGTCACAGCCCCCACTTTGAAGCCGACCCACAGCACCCCATCGAACCTGCTGAAGAACATGGCCAGCGCCCCGAGGGCGATCCCGAACACCGCCACCAGCACGCGTGAGAACCAAAGATAGTGCGCATCCCCCGCATCGCCCCGCACCAGGGGGCGGTACAGGTCCGTTACGGCCGAGGTCGCGAGGCTGACGAGCGGAGAGTCGATGCTGGCCAGGATGATGGCCGCCAGCATCAGCCCCCGGATTCCATGGGGGAGCACCGTCGCTATGAAGTGCGGAAACACCTTGTCCGTCGTCTCGGGGAGAGGGAGGCCCGGGTTGGCCTGGTACCAGGCGGAGAGTCCCGAACCAATGGCGAGGTACGTGAGCAGCACCAGTCCCCCTCCGAGGATCGTCCATAGGATCATGCGCTGGCTTTCGCGCCGCGTCTCGAGGGTCAGCAGTCGTTGCACGTTTTCCTGGTCGGTGCCGAAGGAGCCGAGAGACGTAAAGAACCCCGCCAGCACGCCAATCCACAGGGCCGTCGGGCTCGCGAAGATCGCGTGCAGCACTCCCATGGCGCTGCCGGCCTCGTACGGTCCCGTGTTCCACGACAGGTTGAAGAAGTAGGCCACGCGTGTCCCGGAGTCCGCGGCGCTCTGGAACACGGCCTTGGCCGCAGGAATGTCGCTGGCGGATGCCCTGGCGGCCGCATCGGCGCCGACAGGGAACGCGGAGCCGAACGCGGCCGCCAGTCCGCCCTCCATGCCCGTGTGGAGAAATGCGAGCACCACCCAACCCCCCCCGAGGAACACCAGTGCCTGCATTACGCTCGTCCAAATGACCGCGCGCATCCCCCCGTAGCCGATGAACAGGATCGGCACGACCGTGAAGGCGAGGACGCTCGCCCAAAGGGGCATCCCGAGGATGGCCGCGACGGCGAGGGCTGCGATGTAGAGCCGCACGCCCGAGGCCATCAGGCGCGTCACGAAGAAGAACCCCGTCGCGCAGTATTGGACCGCCGGCCCGAACCGACCCCTCAGGTACTCGTAGATCGTCGTGCACCGCGTCTCGTAGAATGCCGGGATGAACAGGTAGGCGACGACGAGCCTTGCCAGCGCCGACCCGATGAAGAACTGCGCGTAGTTCCAGTTCGACCGGTAGGAATCCGCGGGAACGCCGATGATGGTCATCGCGCTGATTTCCGTCGCCACGAATGAAAGGCAAGCGGCCCAGCCGGGGATGCGGCGCCCCCCAAGGAAGAATCCCCCCGTGGAGGACTCGCCTCGCCCGGCCCACCATCCGATCACGAGCATCGCCCCCACAACGACTGCGAGGACCGCGAAGTCCACGGCGTTCAGTCCGGATCCGAACCTGGAGAAGTCTACCAACTCCGCATCGGCGGCGAGCAGGGCGGGGAGCGGGTGCATGGGAGAACGGGGCCTGCGTGAGGGGGATTTTCCCGACTGCGCGTTCCACGCGCCTCACAACGGCAAGGGATTTCCCGCGTCCGTCGAGCCCCGTCCCGCCTAGGATTCCTCGGGAGTGGGGTCCTGGGAATCCTCGAACTCCTCCACGCGCGCCGCGAAGGCGGCGTCCGCTACTTCTAGGAGCGCCTGCATATCCCGTTCCGGGCACGACCCGCGCACGAGTCGCGCGGCCACGAGGGATGCGAGCACGGCTCCGAGGACGCCGCCGAGGTTCATCCCCGTGACAACGAGGCGGCTCTGGGCGCCGATCATTTCGGGCACGACATCCCCGATGAATGGAACGATCAGGATGGGCGTGAGCAGCATCCCCGCAGCATAGCAGGAGATGAGCAGCAGCGATCGCCCCTCCATGGTTACGACGAACTCGGCCAATTCAGCCCTCGAACCGAGCATGCGCACCCACGCGGCGGCGGCCGCCCGGCCCTGCGTCCAGTGCATCGTCCACAGCGACGTGCGATAGGCGACCTCCGACAGGATCAGCAGCGGAACCACGAACACGAGCATCTGGGGCGCCTGGGAGAGCGGGCCGGATGCGGCCAGGACCGCCTGTACGAGGACGGGCAGCCATCGGAAGTGGCGCCCGAACTCCAGCCCCCTGCGCACCGCGTCGAGGTAGATGGCCTCGGCGACGTAGCTCCCTTGGATGCCGCATTGCATCAGGTCGCGGCGCATGCGTTCTGCGCGGAAGGATGGGCTGAAGCAGAGCTGGCCGATTGTGGTCGGCCCCTTTGCACGGGTGCGTCGCCGGTTGCGATGGCGGCGCAGGAAAAACTGGAACAGGCCGTTTTCCTGGGCCCGGGCAAGCAGTGGCATCTCGCGCACGGCCCATGCCGGGAAAACGTATGTGTCATCCCCGTCGAGCCGACCGGCCTCCAGCTTGAAGTTTTCTGCTGCCACGTGGTCTCCTCGAAGTTATTCGAGAACCCTGCGGGTCTGGAACTCCAAGTCAAGTCCTGGGCCTGCGGATCCATGTTGGGCAATACCCCAGGGGGCTGAGCGAATCCCCGCCCCAGTCCGCAAGTCACCTCGCTCCGGAGCATCCCATGAAGCACCGCATCCTGATTGCCGCCGGCCTGCTGATCCTCGTCGTGCAGGGCCACTCGTTCGCGGGGGACCTGACGCCCCCCGGCGCCCCGGCCCCGACAATGAAGACGCTGTCCCAGGTCGAGGCCAGGACGCCCCTCGCCGTGTCGGGCAGCACGCCCATCGTGATCACCGTTCCGGGGAACTACTACCTGACGCGTGACGTCGTGGGTGCGGTGGGTACAAACGGCATCGAGATCGCGGCATCGGGCGTGCGCCTGGACCTGAATGGCTTCAGCGTCTCGGGAGTGCCGGGTTCCCTCGATGGCGTCGCATGGACCGGTGCGGGGACGGGGCGAGAGATCACACTTGAGAATGGCAGGATCACCGGATGGGGAGAGGGTGGCGTCTCGCTCGGCGGCGCCGAGTCCTCCCTCGTGCGTCGGGTGGATGCCTCTGGGAACGCGATCCATGGCATCGAGGTCGGCGCCGACTCCATGGTCCAATCCTGCACGGCCACGGGCAACAACACCAGCGGCACGGGCGCCGGCATCATCGCACTCGGGACACGCAGCGTGGTCTCCGGCAGCGTCGCACGGGGCAATTCTCCCTCGTCCACCGGCGCGGCCGTGGGCATCCGGACGAACGGCGCCAACTGCCTCGTGGAGGATTGCACCGTTGGCTTCCACTCCGCGGCCGGGGGGACGGCACACGGGATCCTCATGACGGGGTCCTTTTCCGCGGTCAGGGACTGCTTCGTGGCGGCGAGCATTGGCGACGGCACCTCCGCCGGCATCCAGGTCGCGGTGGATTCCTCCGTCACGGGATGCAGGGTCTATTCCACGAGCGTGACCAATGGGACGGCCTACGGCATCCGCGTGGACACGACGGGCCACGCCGAGGGGAACCACGTCATCGGCGTCAGCAGCGTCACGTCCCTGGCGTCCGCCTTCGGGATCGCCGCGGCCGACTACTGTGTTGTTCGCGGCAACACCGTTCAGGGGATCGCCGTGGTGGGTCCGCTTGGGGTTGTCGCCGGGATTGACGTCAGGTCCTCGAACCAGGTCCTCGACAACAGCATCACGACCATTTTCTCCGGAACGCCGGCCTCCGCGATTCGGGTCGGTTTGACCACCTCGACATTCTGCGCGATCGTTGGAAACACGATCACGAATTCGAATCCGGCCGGCATCAGCATCGAGTCCACGTCCGGCATG
>CAZUCD010000019.1:24968-34660 GCA_964618855.1 uncultured Candidatus Sumerlaeota bacterium | reverse complement strand
GTACTGGGGGAACGTGAACCCGATCGGGCCGCGGGGCGTGTACGACGAGGCGAAGCGCTTCGCCGAGGCGATCACGATGGCCTATCGCCGGTACCACGGCATGAACACGGCCATCGTGCGCATCTTCAACACATATGGGCCGAGGATGAGGCTGCGCGACGGGCGCGTCGTTCCGGCGTTTGTCAGCCAGGCCCTGCGCGGCGAGCCCCTGACCGTCTTTGGCGACGGGAGGCAGACGCGCAGCTTCTGCTATGTGAGCGACCTCGTGGACGGCATCCTGCGCCTTCTCTTCAGCGAGGAGGGGGAGCCCACGAACATCGGCAATCCGGCGGAGATGACGATCCTGGATTTCGCGCAGGCCATCCTGAAGTCGACGGGCTCGCAGTCGCAGGTCGTCCACCGCCCCCTGCCTACGGACGACCCGAAGCAGCGCCAGCCCGACATCACCAAGGCGCGTCGGGTCCTTGGCTGGGAGCCGAAGGTGCCCCTCGAGGAGGGCATCCGCCTGACGGTGGACTACTTCCGCGACCGCGTGACGGCGCCGTGACGCCGACGCAGGTCGAGGCTGCCTGGACGAGGCTCGACGCGGGGGAATCGGCGGCCGTTGCCGACGAGTTGAAGGACCTCGCCGACGAGGACTCCACGTCGATTCAACTGCGCGCCCACGCGCGCTACGACTCGGGTGACTGGGCTGGCGCCGCCGCCGACTGGGAGCGCGTGCTTGCCTTGGACGAGCAGAATCCCGTCGCGCGAAACCACCTTGCGCTGGCCAGGTTCCGATTGGGCGACGCGAAGGGGGCGGCGGACCTCCTGGAAGGGGCTCCCCTCTTTCCGCAGGCAGGATTCCTGGCGCGGTTCCTCGACCTGTTCTGGCCCCTGCGCGGCACGACCGGCATCGCGCGGACCAACATTTCCGAGCCGGGCGAGGTCCCATTCTCCGCGGAGTATGCGCGGTTCGAGGCCCACGCGGAGAAGGTCGCGCCACGCCTCCGCAGAAAGCTCGCGGGCCGCATGATGGACGAGGGCATGATCGAGTTCGAGAAGGGGCGCTTTTCCTCGGCGAGGACGCTGTTTGACCGCGCGGCCAAGGTCGCGCCGGACATGGAGGACGCTACCTGCGCGTCCGTGGCGATGGCGCTGATCGACGGGGAGGCGGAGGAGGCCCTCGACCGCATCCAACCGATCTTCGCCATGGTGCTCGCGGCTCTCGAGAAGGACCCCGGGCGCGTGGACGAGGTGGACCCTCACTTTGTGTCGCTCCTTGGATCGGCGCTGCACGGAGTCGGGCGCCACGGGGAGGCGCTCCGTGTTCTGGCGCACGCGCGCCCTGCGGGCCCGGACGACTGGGGAGCTCACTTCGTGGCCGCAATGTGCTGGAACGCGATTGGACGGCGCGCCGATTCGCGGCGGCTGCTTGCGATCGCGCTCGGTCCGTTCTTCCTCCCGACGTGGGAGACGGCCATCCGCCCGTTCGTGCTCAAGACGGCGAAGTGGCTGCGGACGGAGGAGGCGGCCGCGACTGCGGCTGCGGGGGTGCAGGCATGATGGCGGCGGCGCCCGCGCGCGCGCGCCTCTGCAGGATGGCCATGGCGGCTTTCCTGCTGCTCGCCGCCGGTGCACGCTCGCAGCAGCCCGGGCCCGTCGATGCCGTCTGGCTGTCGCGGTTCGAGCGCGCGTGGGGAGAGCTCGGGATGTACGTCCGCGAATCGCCGAGCGAGCTGGATGCAGCCGCGAACTCGCGCGTGAACCTGCAGCGGCTCCAGGATGCGGCGGCGGAGTTCCAGCGGCGTCACCCCGGGCTCGAGCCGACGCCCACCCTGATCCAGGGGGAGGGGCTGCTGCCCGAACTCCTTCCGCGTCCGAAGGGGGAACTCTACGCGTGGGATGCCGCGAGCGGGCGCATGACCAGCACGCTCGGGGGCGCCGCTTCGCTCGCGGAGAGCGCGCGGATGATGATATCCCTCGTGCCGGATGTCGTGGACCGGTTCGATGCGCCGGGGGCCCTCGTGCAAGCCCGTTGGGAGCGCCTTGGGACCGATCCCGCCACGCCTGATTTCATCCGCCGCGAGGTGGCCGTGCGGCGTGACTTCCTGGAATTGTGGCAGCCCAAGCCCGTGCGCGACGCCGTCGCGTGCCAGCGCAACCTGTCGGTCATCGACCAGTCGCTCGTGTTCTACGCTGCGCACAACGGGCTGTCCGCGGGGGAGGCGGTCACGATGGACCGCGTGGCGTCCACCGGGCTGCTGGATGCGCTCCCGGCCTGTCCCCAGCGGGGACGCTACGCCGTGACGCGTGTCGGCGCGCCGGCGACGTGCAGCGTCGGGGGCGCGCATGCGACGGGGGCCTTCGCGGAGTTGACGCGGCTGCGGCGGGCCTCCATTGAGGCTCGCCTCGCAAAGTCCCCCGGGGATCCCGTGGGCCTGGCGCTGATGGCGCGTGTCGCGGATCCGTCTCAGGCGGGGGACCTGGTGGAGCGGGCTGTCGCCGGCGCGCCTGAAGTGCCCGCGATCAGGCTGGAACGCATCGCCGTCAACACGCGCCTCGGGCGTGAGGATGCGGTAGCCGAGGACATCGCGTGGCTGCTCGGGCGCCTGCCGGCGGCGCCCATCCTGCACGACATCGACGTTGCAACGCGGCGCGGCGAGTTGGCCGGGGCGGGCGAGTTCCGCGCGCGCCTGCTCCTGGGGCTGGCCGATGCGCGGCCGGATGTGCTCTTCATCCAGTTGCGCGCCCTGAGTGCCGCGCACGAGGCCGGCCTGACCGGCGAGGCGCGCCGCATCCGCGCGCGGCTCGTTTCCGTGAATCCCGGCTACTCCGACGTGATCGTCCAGCCCGAGTAGGGGGGTGGCTCCTAGGGCTTCGGTCGGCGCGCGCCCGGGGGCGGGGTGTCCACGTCGAAGCCGCCGAGCAGTTCCTGCATCGTGCTGGTCGCGAGTTCCAGCGCGGCGTTCGTGCCGCCGTGACGCGCGCTGTACACGAGCACGGTGAAGTGCAGCCAGCGTTCCTCGAGTTCCGTGCACACGGTCGCCACCACGATCTCCGGCAGGTCCCCGTGCGCCTTTAGGCGGAAGTTTCGTTCGGAGTAGATGGCTCCATTCACCTCAAACTCGTGCTCTGCGAGGACCTCGCAGTCATCGAGGAGGGCGAACATCGAAGGGGGAATCTTCTCCTTGCCAAAACCCTGGTTGGAGAGGTGGTGGAAGAACCCAAGGGTCTGCGTGTCGTTGAGGAAGATCTCGGTGGACGGAATCGGCCTGCGGTGCGTGAGGGAGAACGCGGCGATGTTGTCCTCCGCCATGCGGTAGCCAGCATAGCCCTCCGGCTTCTGGTAGGAGAATCCGACGGCGGGATCGCCGAGTCGGCTCGCGCGCGCGTCGATGATCGGGTTCGCCAGCCGCGGATTGAAGTCCGTCGTCACAAGGGTGAACATCAGCCCCCCACCGAGCAGCATCCCACCCAGGCCCATCAGGTTCCTGCCGGAGGATGGCTTGCCGAAGAAGAGGATGGTGGATGCCGCGAACCAGAGGATGTTCCCCACCATCCCGAGGATCGGGATGCCTGTGATGCTGAGCCCGAGCTCAAACTCGAGGAATGGCTTGGCACCGGCCATGAACACCGTCGCGAGGAGCGACATGAGGGCCGAGATCGCGCAGATGACCCACATCACCCATCCCGCCCAGCGCTTCCCGCTCAAGTAAATGACCACGAACGGCAGCAGGATGACGAGCGCGATGCCGTTGCCGAGGTTTCGGGAACCCGCGAACGCAAGCCCCTCGCGCACCGCGCCGAGTCCCCCCGCTACGAAGGCGCAGGCGACGACGAACATCGTGCCGAACGCGAAGAAGCGCTCGGCGTTGCGCTTCACGCGGAGGTCCTGCTCGTGGGCGAGCCACGAGGCGGGCTTGAACGGGCCGGCGATCGGCGTGCTCGCCGGGGTGTCCGTGACGATGGACTGCGGGGTGCCGCCGGGCCCTGGGCTGCTGGCACCTGCGCCGATGGGTGTGGAGTCGCCTTCCTGCTGTTTGATGCGCACGCGGGCCTCGACGAGGTTGTCGCTGATCGTCGGCGCCCAGTCGGCCCGGAACTCCTTCTTCCCCGTGTCCACCACCGGCACCGGGATGCCCTTCTTCACCTGGGCGGCGGGAACGGAGTCCTCCATGGACTTGGAGAACTCGTCGAAATCCTCGCGTTTGGCCGTGGGCGGCGTCGGGGGGTTGTGCTGGGAGGGCGCCGGGGCGGACTTGCGCGGTGCCGGCTTGGGGGGTGCGGCTGGCTTCGGGGCGGATGGTGCCGCGGCTCGCGCGGAGCCGGGGGGCGTCGCCCTCGGCGGCAGAGTCTCGCGCCCCACGACGGGGATCCGGTCGTTGCCCTGCTGGGCAGCATTCAGCCCCTCCGTCATGGCCTGGTAGAGCCACGCGGGCGGGGGCGGGACAGTGCCCGCGGGGACGGAGGGGTCCTCGTTGGCCATGGGCTTCTCGGGCTAGGACGGCGGCATTACGCCGACAGGTTCGCCGGTGCGCAAGTCGCACGTGCTCCCTACGGCGCTCCAACCTGCGGTTTCCTCCGGTAGGCATAGAGTGCGTCGATGCGCCTGCCCTCGTCCGCGATCGCCTCTTCCAAAGTGCGTCCACCGTACGTTCGCCGTTCGTACTTCTCGCGAAGTTCCGCGACGAGTTGCTTCATCGTGTAGCCCTCCGGATATGGTTGCCATGCGGGGGATTGGCGGATCCGTTCGAGCTGGGACTCCAAGTCGGGAAGCGGGGCGACTTCGTCCAGATAGGCCCTGATTTCCGCCATGGCGTCCTTCCAGACATCTGCGTGGATTCGCCAGACTTCGGACTGGCTTGGGGAAGCGGCCGCGCGCGCCGCGAACCGCCGCAGCACCCTGGGCGAAAGTCCGGTTGACGGCTCCATGATGATGTCGGCGGGGGGAGGGGGCGGGGGTTCGACCCCGAGTTGGCTCAAGAGCACGCCCGCCTCGCCCTGGTGAATCCCCCCCGCGAGTCGCACGGCACTCGCACGGCGCGCGAGCATCGCCGCGGATTCGCGCCGCCCCTCGGCCTCCTCATGCAGGGAGAGCGCCACGAGCCAGCGCGAACGCACCACCAGGTTCGCCGGATCGGGGAGACTCTCCTGCGCTTCAGCGTCGCGCAGGCGTGTCAGGCATGTGGCAAACAGGCCGGCCCGCAGCAGGGGGGAACACTCGGGAAGCCGCTTCGAGAGCGCCCGTATCTCATCCAGGCCGTCAACGGACCCACTTCGCGCATCGGGTTTGTCATTGGTCATGACGAATCGCGCCCAGGCTTCCTCGACGAGCGGTTTCGGACCCCTCGCCGGCACCTCAATCCCATCGGTGAGCCTGAGGAGGAGGAGGGCGGCTGCGGCATTGCTCGGGGAGCGGACGGACCCCTCCAGGGTGGCGAGTTCGGCGATCCTGGGTGGCATGCGCGATCGGAGACGCGCGATGGACCATTTGCGATGCCGCCGGATCTTCCATTCTTCGAGTTCCTCGCGGAACTCGTGTTTGTGCCCGTCGCTTGCCACTCGTGCGCGCGTTGGCGCGATTTCCATGAGCGTGCCATCGAATGCCGACGCATAGTAGATGAACATGCGCGAGTCGTTGCTGATTTCGCCGAAGCCCCGGTCGATGTTGAAGGTCTCGCGACCGGTCAGCGGGTCCCAGAACCTCGCGGCCCCGCCGGAGTTGGCGACGATCCGGGTGTCGTCCGCGATGAACCTGACGCGGGTCATGGGGAAGTCCGTCCGCTCGAGAGAGGAGACGACTTCCCCGCGCGCGATGTCCTTCAGGATCGCGGGGCCGCGTTCCGGCCAGGCCAGCAACCAGCGGCCATTGCGCGAAATCGTGACTCCCTGGACATCAAAGTCAAATCCGAGACTGGCGACGGGAGAGAAGTCCGTCCCTGTCCAGAACTTCACTGTGCGGTCTGCGCCGACCGTCACCCATTGCTGGGTGTTCGCGGAGTAGGACAGCGAGTTGATCGGCCCCCGGTGCGCCTCGACCTCCCCGGTCTCGCGCATGGTCTGGGAATCGAGGATGAGGATCCTCCCGCCCTCGACGGGGACCAACAAATGCCTGCCGTCGGGGGAGTACTCTGCATCGAGGATCGTTCCCGCCTGTTCGGACTCGAAGGAAGGCCCCGGGGCCGTCTCGGTCCCGGAGAGGTCAAAGCTGGCGATCCTGCTGGCGGACTCGTCGATTGCGACGAGTCGAGCGGTGTCGGCGTGCAGCGCCACCCCACCGACGGAAATGCCCGGAAGGCGGTAGGTCGCCAGCAGTGCATTCGTCTCCCTGTCGGACTTCTCGATGAGGAACTCGTCCCCACGCCTGCCGGGAAGGTAGATGGTCCGGCCATCGGAGGTAAGTCGTCCGCCAAGGAAGAGGTTGAACATGCGGCCGCCGATGAAGACGATCTCCCCGGTCGAGGTGTCGCGCTGCTCCAGCCAGTACTCGGCAATCTGCGCCGTGTACTTGTCCCTTTGGCCGAATGATGCGGTGGTTCCGGGAATCGGCGTGCCGACGAACTCCGCCGCGAATGGGCGCAGATGGGTGATGCCGTTGGCGTCCACCAACCAGACCGCGCTCAGGTCCGGCGTTGGTACCAAGCGCTTCGTGTCGTGGGGGAATTCCTCGTAGTTGAGGTTGGTCGGGCGCAGGGGATTCAGCGTGTACTTCTTGAAAGTCCAATCATCGATCGAAACGAGCGCCTCTCCCTCGTCCTTCGACGGGAGTGCGAGGGAAACGTAGGGAGCAGCCAGGCTGGATACGGCGGGGGCCGATACCAGGTCCTCGTCGAGGCGGTGGTCCCCTTCCACGATGTCACCCGTCTCGACGTTGATGATGCGATAGTTGGGGAGGGCCGAGCCCGAGGTGATGAAGAGCCACGGCACCGAGTTGAGGAAGTTGATCGTTCGGGACTCCATGTCCACATGGCGGAGACCACCCTCGTCCACTTTTGCATGGAATGCACCGTGCCTGAAGTGGGTGAAGGCGAAGTACCTGCGGGACTGGTCGGAACCCACGTCGAAGAAGTGGAAGAGGCCCTCGATGGCGGATGTCTGGCGCAGGATTTCCGATTCTCCGGTATCCGGGTCGGACCTGCGCGTCATGTCGGTCGAGACGGAAACCAGGCGGCGATCGCCCCAATAGAGCGCGCGGATGTTCCTGCCATGGGCACCGATCGCGAGTTCGCGCCCCCCCTGGAGGTCGCAGATGCGCACGTTGCCGGCATCATCCCCTACGGCGATGCGGCTGCAGTCGGGAGAGAGCTCGATGACCCTGATCGTGCCGGTGGTCGGTGCGTCAACAGAGGCGACCTCGCGGAGCCCAACGGTATCGATCACGCTGATTGGCTTGCCGGCCCCAGTCCATGCGAGATGCCTGCCGTCGCGGGAGAAGCGCCACACGAGCGAAGCAGGAGCGGAACGGGCCAGTTTCATCAGGACCTCCCCGGACTCCGCCCGCAGCACGCAGAGCCCGTCCTCCCTGTTGGACCCGAGGGCGACACTCTTGTCCGGTGACCACTCGTGGAACTCGAATGGGATGGTGACGAGGTCGCGGGTCGCGCGAGTGAGGACGAAGGCCCACTCCCAGAAGCGGCGCTCCTCGGGCACGCGGAGAAGCTCCGTGATGGCCTCCTCGAGGCGTCCCTGGGCGACGAGGGAATCCGCGAGGAGGAGCTGTGCGCGCTCGGACTCCTGCTCTGCGGCGGACTTTGCGACGGACTCAGCCTTCCTCGCGGCGGCTGTTTCCTCGAGGCGGAAGGTGGTCTCGCGGTTGGCGGCCTTGAGGCTGGCCGTGAAAAAGTAGCCGCCCACGATGATGGTTCCGAGCAGCAGGTATGCGGCGGCGGAGAGCTGGCGCACGCGGCGACGCTGGGCGATCGAACGGCCGATGGCGGCATCGACCTCCCCGAGCCTTCGCGAACGAACCGCGGGGTCCGCGATGCGCTCCGCCTGCGCCCGCGCCAGCGTCAGGTCGCCGAGCTTCAGCGCGAGCACCGTGTAGTCCTCGACGATGCGCTCGCGAATCGGCGCCGCCGACGGGTTCTCAGGCCACAGGCGCTGCGCCTGCCCGAGCCGCGTCAGCGCATGCACGAAGGCGGCGTATGTGGGCTCGATCCTCTCCTGCGCGAGTTGGTTGGTGAGCTGGATCGACTCGCGCTGGCGGCTCGCCCCGGAAAGGTAGTCGTGGATGCCCTCGACGAAGGCGGCGGCCGTGGGGCGGGCCGCGGGTGCGCGGTCCAGGCAGCTCGCCGCGAGGGCTGCGAGTTCGGGGGGAATGTGCCGGCCGGGCGCCGCCTCATCAATCGGCGTGACGATGCCCTCGGCTGCTGCCAGGAATGCCTGGTCGCTGTTGTCGCCCGGGTGCGGGCGCTGCCCGGTGAGAAGGTGGTAGAGCAGGCCCCCGAGGAGGTAGGAATCGGTCCATGGGCCGATTTCGCGCGCGTCGTGGCTGGTCTGCTCGGGCGCCATGTAGCCGGGGGTGCCCGCCGGGTTCATGGCGGAGTCCGTGCACGGGTAGAGCGCGCGCGGGGTTTCCTCGCCGACAAACTCCGGCGGCGACCCCACCATGATCGCCAGCCCCCAGTCCATCAGGAGCACTTCGCCGAACTCGCCGACCATGACCTGCGAGGGCTTGAGGTCGCGGTGGACGACGCCCTTGGAGTGCGCGAATGCGACGGCCTGCGCCACGAGCGAGAGTATGGGCAGGTGCCGCGCGAGATGGAGTTCCGCGCCGAGCGCATCGAAGTCCACGCGAAGCAGCCGGTCCCAGCTCTGCCCGTGCACCATCTTCATCGCGAGGAGCGGCGTCCCATCCACGTCGAAGCCGAGGTCGTAGACGGGCACGATGTTCGGGTGGTCGAGGAGGGCTGAGGTCAGGGCCTCGCCGTGGAACTCGCGCGTCATGGCCTGCGGGATGCCCGCGGCGGTGGAGCCCTCCCCGCGTCGGAGGCGCTTGATCGCGACGCGGCGCCAAAGCCTGCGCTGGATGCCCTCCCAGACCTCGCCCATGCCCCCGCGGCCGATCAGGCGGAGCAGGGTGAACCCCGCGTCGAAGGGGGCGGGGTCACCCTCCGGTGCGGGATGGGGCATCGTCGCGCCCGGTCCCCCATCGTCCGCCCGCGGAAGGGCGCGTGTCGGGGACGAAGTCTCCTCGAGTTCGCCCGAGGGAATGGGGTTGTAGGAGAGGGACGGATTCGCGGGCAGCCCCGGGGGCGGGGCCCTGCGGGACGCACCCGCCGAGTCGGCTTTTCTTGAGTCCTCCGTCATTCCCAATGCCTGCCGCAGGGGTGCACATGCGGCAAGTCTGTTCTGCGACCGCTAGTCCTGCGGACTCGAGAGCTCCCCCCTGAGGCTGCGCTGCATCAGCAGGCGCACCTCCTGCGGCGCGAGGCCGAGGCTAAGGAGGAAGGCGAGCTTGGTGAGCGTGGCCTCGGTCGTCATGTCGCCGCCGCTCACCACGCCGGCGCGCGCGAGGGCCGTCCCCGTCGCGTATCCTCCGAGGTTGACGGCACCGCGGAGGCACTGCGTGCAGCTCACGATCACGACACCGCGGGCGCTCGCCTCCGCCAGGGCGTCGAGCAGGTCGTGGTCGCGGTCCGGCGCGTTTCCCATCCCGTAGGTCCCGAGCACGACCCCTTGCAGTGGCGTGCGCAGGAAGTTGCGGATGA
>CAZUCD010000019.1:0-24958 GCA_964618855.1 uncultured Candidatus Sumerlaeota bacterium | reverse complement strand
GACGTTCGCCGAGATGCCGGGGAAGAGGCGGATCTCCGCGACGTGCGTCGAGGTGACGGGACGGAACCCGAACGCGCCCTCGCCGGGGGGAAGCAGGATTGGATGGTCGATGCGGATGTCCACGCCGACGGTGCCGAGCGGGGGGAAGTTCGGGGACTCAAAGGCCTGGAAGCTGCGCGCATCGACCTTCTTGGCGCGGTTGCCGCGCAGGAGCAGCCCGCCAAAGTAGATGCACACCTCGGGCACGGCGCAGGTCGCGGCTATCTGCATCGAGGTGATGAGGTTGTCGCGCGCGTCGTTGCGCACCTCGCACAGGGGCACCTGCGAGCCC
Source organism: uncultured Candidatus Sumerlaeota bacterium (assembly GCA_964618855.1). Classification (GTDB taxonomy): domain Bacteria; phylum Sumerlaeota; class Sumerlaeia; order SLMS01; family JANRJK01; genus CAZUCD01. The sequence continues at coordinate 24,627 of CAZUCD010000019.1, read as the reverse complement.
GTCAGGACCACGGGCTTTGCGAGGCCGTCCAGCATGAACGACAGCGCCGAGGCCGTGTATGCCATCGTGTCGGTGCCGTGCAGGACGACGAATCCGTCGTAGTCGTCGTAGCGCGCTCGCAGGTCGTCGGCGATCTGGACCCAGTTCTCCGGACCCATGTTCGACGAATCGAGTAGGGGCGCGTACTCGCAGACGTCGTAGTCCGGCATGCCGGGGACGCGGAGCTCGGGCAGCGTGGCCATCTGTGCGGCGAGGAATCCCGGCTCGGGGGCGTACCCGCCCGCAGAGCGGCGCATGCCGATCGTTCCACCGGTGCACGCTATGTAGATTCGACGGGACATGGCGGGGTTGGGGGCTCGGGGTTCGGGACAGGGTTCGGGCGGAGTAGCCCGGCGGCAATGGGGATGGGGACCGGCGGCACCGGATTCCTGTTTGCGGGGCGGGCCGCGGTGTGGAGGCTGCGCGGCATGCACGCCGAGGAACTCCGCCGCTACCTGAGCGAGGCCACCGGACGGCCGATCCGGCTGCGGGTGACGGACAACGCGCACAGCCTCCTGCGCGCGACGCCGGAGAGGCCGGGGCGCGGACTGAACGTTTCGGTGCACCGAATTTTCCTGGACGGCGGGCCGGAGATCGCCGCGGCTCTGGCGGAGTTCGTCGCGGGACCCACGGCGGCCAGCCGCCGCGCGGTCCGGCTCTACATCGCCCACAACCGCGAACGGCTCGCCCGCGTGGCGGACGAACTCGAACCGGCCGGTCGGGTGTTCGACCTCGCGCAACGCGCCGCGAGCATCAACCAGACCTGCTTTGGCGGGAAACTCGAGTACCGAATCGGATGGTCGAATCCCCCCCGGGCCCGCAGGCGGCAAAGGCATGTGACGCTCGGCCAATGGGACGTGGGCAGGCGAGCCATCCTCATCCACCCGATGCTGGACAGCCCGCTCGTGCCGGGATTCTACCTCGATGGCGTGATCCACCACGAGATGGTGCACATCGTGGTGCCTTCAAGCGTCGGCTGCACGGGGCGGATGACGCACCATTCCCCCGAGTTCCGGCTCATGGAAAGGGCGTATCCGTGGTTCGTGGCGGCGCAGCAGTGGGAGAAGGCCAACCTCGGGAGAATCATTGATGCGTGGTGCGTTGGGCGGGGTGGCAGGCCCGCGGTTCCTCCCCCCTGCGGCCAGACGGACCTGCTGGATCCCTGCTGACCCGAGGACCGGTGGGAGGCGGGTCGTCGGCGCCGCCGAATTGTGTTGCGTCACCCTATGCCCGCGGATACGAACGCGATGGATTGCATCAGGACCCTAGGCGTCACCCCCCGATTGCTGGAGGAATCTTCCATGCGCCGAATCCGTATCCCCCGCCGCCGACTCGCGTTGGCCCTCGGGGCGGTTCTGGCGGTTGCGGCATTGGCCCCGATGGACGCGCCCGCGCGCGGTCCCCTCTACGGCTCAACCTACGCGAGCAAGATCACCAACAAGCTCTGGCGTGGGGTCGGAAACACGTTTTTCTGCTGGCTTGAGGTGCCCATCGAGATCAACCGCGAGATCCAGAACACCGATCCGTTCACGGGCTTCTTCACGGGCCTGGGTCGCGGCATCTGGTTCACGGGCAGGCGGCTTGGGCTCGGCGTCACCGACGTCGTCACCTTCCCCGTCGATGTGTTCAACAACAACTACCAGTCGATCCAGCGGGAAGAGTTCCCCTTCATCGACGAGGTCGAGTAAGAGTTAGATCAGGTCCCGTAGGCGTCGGTCATCCCCGTGGAGAAATCCTCCCCCATGCGCGACAAACGTTCGCTCCTTTCGTTCTTCGCCATCCTCCTGATTGGCTGCCTTGCCTCGCTGCCGACCAACGTGTTCGCGGGCCGCGAGACGCCCGAGGACGGCCAGCGCGACCGCTCGGACATCAACCTGATGTTCCACAAGCTCGGTCGCGGCGTCAGCAACGTCCTCCTCGGCTGGGTCGAGATTCCCCGCAACATCGCCCGCGAGTGGCGCAAGACCGACCCCTTCACCGGCACGATCCTCGGCTCGATCAAGGGTGTGGGTTGGACGGTCGCCCGCACGCTCGCCGGCGTGTACGAGATCGTCAGCTTCCCCTTCCCGGTCCCGGGAGACTATGACCCCATCATGAAGCCCGAGTTCATCCTGCCGACCGTTTGGGGCGATCGCCTCCCCCTCTTCCAGGACGAGTACATGGCCGCCTCCCAGAACACGGACGCCGCCGTGGACTACGGGCGCTCGACGGGCTACAACACGTCGAACACGTCGCGCGCATCCTCGGTGAACGCCTCGATGAGCAGCCGCACGTACTGAGACTTTCCGCAAATCCTCGCATCAACCCGGGCGGCCAGCGATGGCCGCCCGGATTCATTTTGAGGCGCATCCGACGGGCATTCGAGGGCGGCCAAGGGACGCCGCATCCGGGGCAGGGCATCGTCACCCCTCGGAGGAGCAAGCCTCGATGCCGGACAAACTTCCATCGGACACGATCCCCTGCGCCCACGGGCGTGCCGTGGAGTCGTTGGCGCGGCGCGACAGGCTCGAGGCCGTGCTGCGCGAAATCGGGCCCCTGCCGCCGCTGGTCAGGCCGACCAAGGTCGCCCGCCTGCTCGACGTGCCGAGACAGCGCGTCTACGAAATGATCGGAATGGGAATCCTCGAATCGGTGAAACTCGGGGAGCGCAGTGTCCGCGTCACGCGCGCGAGCCTGATGCGCCTGCTGGAAGTTGGCTGCGGGCTGGAGTAGCGGCTCGGTTCAGGAACGGGACGGCAGGACGCCGCCTGAGATCAGGTGCGCAGGACTTCTTCCTCGAAGATCGGCTCGCGAGTGTGGACCTGCAGAGGGAGCCCTAGTTCGGCGGCCAGGGCGCGCGTGGCACCGAGGTCCACCTCCGGGAGCTTCATCGCCGTCAGGACGACCTTGAATCCCCGGTCGCGGGCCTGGCGGACAAACTCGAGAACGGCGGGGAAAGCGTGCTCCGGGTCGCCGGGGTGGCAGAGGGCATTGTACGTGTCGCGGTCTGGCGCATTGAGGGACACGCTGAACTCGTCGATCGAGTTGCCGAGCTTGGTCCACAGTTCGGGGCCGTGCAGGAGCAGCCCCTGGCCATTCGTCTGCACGATCGTGCGCTTGCCTTTCTCCTTCGCCGCGGTCGCGATGCGGACGATCTCCTCCAGCCGGAAGAACGATTCACCAAGGCCGCTGAAAACGAGTTCGTGATAGACCTCGTACCCGTCCTGGAAGGCGAGCCGCATGATCTCCTCCACATGCGGGGCTGAGTCGAGGCGCACCTTGTGGCCGCGGTAGTAGCCGTCCCCATGGCGCAGGCAGAAGTCGCAGTTGTTGGTGCACAGGTTCGTCAGGTTAACGTGAATCTGGTTCGCAATGACGTAGACGGACTCGGGGGCATGGTCGCGGGAGAGCTTGAAGGCGCGCTCCGTGTTGTACGTGGTCACGCGCGCCACGTCCCGATAGGTCTCGCCCAGGAGTTGGGCGAGCGCCTTTGCGGCGATGGGGAGGTTCGCGGGCTCGTTGCGCCGGCCGCGCTTGGACTGGGGGGCGAGGTAGGGGGCGTCCGTCTCGAGGATGATGTGCTGGATGCCAATCGCCTTGATGACATCCCGGAGCTCACCCGCGTTCGGGTAGGTGATCGTCCCGCCGACGCCGAGGACGAACCCCATCTCCACGAATGCCCGGGCGTCCGCGAGCGTGCCCGAGAAGCAGTGGCAGACGCCGCCGATCTCCGGCCCGCGCTCGGTGCGCAGGTCCTCGATCAGGTCCGCGTAGGACTCCCGGCAGTGCATCGAGACGGGGAGGTGGAGATCGCGGGCGATCGCGAGCTGGCGCCGGAAGACGTCGCGCTGCTTGTCGTGCCCGAACTTGTGGTGATGGTAGTCGAGGCCGATCTCACCGATCGCGACAACGCGTCTGGAGTCCGCCAGTTCGCGCAGCACCTTCTCCGAGTCGCCGTTCCACTCGGCTGCCGCGTGGGGATGGACACCCACGGCGGCGAGGACCTCCGGGGCACGCTGCGACAGCGAGAAGGCGCGCCTGCTTGAGGCCAGGTTGTCGCCCAGCGTGATGACGCGCGTCACCCCCGCGACACGCGCCCGGTCGAGGACGCGCTCGATGTCGCGCTCGAACTTGGCGTCGTGCAGATGCGCGTGCGAATCGAAGAACATGCCGCAGTGGCCCCCTGTCGTGCGCGCGTCATGACGCGTCGCCGGGGGTTATTCTCTTCTCCTCCCCCCCGCCGTGCAACCTGATTGGCAGGGGCGGAGGGATGATCCCGTTCAGGGGTTACGGCTGTTCGTGGAGGCTCCAGTCCGCAACGCTCGTGTCGTTGTTCCCTGCATACCACTCCGAGAATGCGCCGACACCGGGTACGACGATCTGGGCGCCGGACGGAGTTGCGGGGAAACTCCCCGTCTGCACGCCAGCATTGTACCGGTAAACCGTGTTCACGACCCCCGTGAGGGCATCGTCGCTGGAAGGGTCGAAGTTCCAGGTGATCTCGGCGGTGAAGGCCCCGAGGCCCGACTGGGAGATCGAGAGGTACTCGTTGATCAGACGCTCGGCCTGGAGCCCGGCCGGCGCGGATCCGAGCGGCGCCGTGCGAGCCACCGTCACGGAGCCGCCGGGCGTCGCCCCCGTGAGGCTGACCAGCATGTCCAAGTCGTCCGTCATGGGGAAGAGCAGGGTCGCAGTGGGCGACGGCGCGACCTGGGTGAATGCACCGTTCGGGACCGTGTTGAGCAGGATCGCCGCCTCGGCCGCGGAAGGCGCCGCCTCGACGTTCCCCGCCGCGTCGGTCGCCCGCGTGGCGAACTCGTACAGGCCATTCAGGCCGACGGTGGTCGCGTAGGCGAATGACCCCGAGGAGCCGGGCTGGGACAGTCCGGAGTCCGAAAAGCCTCCGGATCCGGGTGTGCGGACCCAGAGGTTGGTCGTTACACTGCTCGAGTCCGTGGCCGTGAAGGGGAGCGAGAGCTCAGTTCCGACGCGCGTCGGGTCGGCGGCCGCGGAAAGGACGGAAACCGGGGTGGTCGAGTCGTAAACCCGCATGAGCGCGTTCGAGGCGGAAGTGTTCGCGTTCGTCGCGTCGTCGGCGATGGAGCCCGCGCCGACCGAGCACGAAAACGGTCCTTCCGCAATGGGGGTTAGCGTCCAACTCCAGTTCGTACCGCTTCCGGAGAAACCGCTCACCGCGGCGTTCGATGCGCCTACGTCACCCGCCGTGAATGTGCCGGATGCCGGCGCCTCCGAAAGGATGGCGGCCACCGTGATGGCCGCATTGGTCGGGTCCGGGGCCGCAGATGAGAGCGTGATCGTGGGCGCAACCGAGTCGAAGGTCCGCGCGACCGAGTTCGAGGCAGTGTTCCCATTGGTCGCGGGGTCGGAGAAGGCCGCAGCGTCCACCGAGCACGAGACCGCGCCCTGACCGGACGGGTTGAGGGTCCAACTCCAATTCAAACCGGCCCCCGTGAAGCCGCTGATAGTCGCATTGGAGGTGGTGACGTCGGAGCTGGTGAATGAGCCGGCCGCAGGCGCCTCGGACAGTGTCGCCGTGACTGTGAAGGCGGCGTTCGTCGGATCCGGCGCGGCCGACGAAAGTGCGATGGTCGGCGCAGTTCCGTCGTGCGTACGGGCGAGCACATTCGAGAACGAGTTCGAATTGGAGGCGCCATCGGTGAAGGCCGCAGTCGGCACGCTGCACGAAAAAGCCCCGTCCGCGGCCGGCGTGAGGGTCCACGACCACGAAGTGCCGCTGCCGGAGAACCCACTCACGGAGGCGTTCGTCGTGGCCACGTCCGAGGAAGTGAACGTCCCACCGGCGGGCGCTGCGGACAGCGTCGCCGTCACGACGATGGGCGCGTTCACAAGCGCACCCGCAGCCGAGGCGAGTGAGATGGTCTGGACCGCCGTGTTGATGAAGGCTCCCATGTCCCGGCGCGAGGCGTCCTGATGCTCCGTGCGGGTGTGGCCCGTTCGGTAGGCGGGCGAAGTGCCCTGAATGCGCAAGTCGGCGGGAATGGAGGGGGGATAGGCAATGAACTGGGGAGCAGTCGTCACTTCGCCGGTGAGCCGGTTCGAGGCGTACGAGGTGGAACCATCCCCTGAACCCACCCAGTTCGTCCCGTTGCCATGCGACAAATTGTAGCCGAGGTAATCATTGGTGTAGAGATTCTGGATCGCGTCGAGGCGGATGCCCTCGCCCGTGCAGAACGCGACGATGTTGTTGCGGAAGATGAACCGGTCGGGGGGGTTGAACGGCTGGTAGTTGGTCATGCGGATTCCGTTGCCGCATCCCGCGATGGTGTTCTGGGAAACCTCCACGTTGCCCCGGTTGTTCGGCAGGTCCAGCGCGGTCCCGGTGATGTTGTTGAACACGCAGTTGGTGATGGAGTAGTTGTAGCTGACGTTGCCGTTTGTCTTGCGGATGCCAGCCATGGCGTTGCGCAGAACGAGGTTGGCAATGTTGCACTCCTCGAACTTCGAGGCGCCGGTATCGTCGATGAAGATGCTGCTGACGGTGCCGCCTCCATCCAGGATGGTGCGGCCGACGCCCTCTCCGGTGACATGGAGTGAGCGGTTCGAGCGCAAGGGGGTGGAAATGGGCCAGATGCCCTCCCCGATCATGATGACGCCGTAGTTTGGGATCGCGGCGTTCATGGCGGTCTGGATGTCGGAGTACGGGTTGTGAAAGGTGCCCAGGGGCTTGCTGCCGTCGCGGGGGCGCGGGTCCTCCCCCGGCGGACGGCGGACCCAGCGGACGGACCCCCAACTCGTTCCCATCTCCGCCGTCGTGTAGATCATGCCGAAGGTGTCGGAGTCGATTTCGCGCATGTTTCCGGCCAAGTCCGTGGCGACCCCGGTCATGCGGCGCCGGCCCACGAACTTGTCAAAGAAGTAGTCGTGCCACGGCCCCTCGGCGCGTGTGCCGCCCGCAAAGAAGTCGTAGTTCACCATGCCGCCGGGATAGTAGAAGATGCCCAGGTTCATGGGCGTGCCGGAACCGGGCATCCCCGCGATGTTGAAGATGTATGGGGCCGCCTCCTGCGCGGCCTGCACCTCATTGTAGTATCCCGTCGGGGGCCACGCGATGTCCATCACGGGGTCGATCTTGTCCGGGTCGGCCGTGACGTTGAAGTAGGGGTTGTGGTGGATGTAGTTGGCGAAGGCTTCCCCCATGGCCGTCGCAATGCAATTCGGAGGATTCAACAGGGGAACGGAGCCGCAGGCCGCCATGCCGTGGATGGTCCTAATCGTGGCCCCCATGCGGGGGTAGCCGCTGCCCATGAGGCCACCCGGCGTCAGGCTGTCGTGCCCGAGTCGCAGGCCATGGAGAAACTCGTGACCGAGCACGCCGAGGTAGATGCTGGCGAACTCGCCGCGCATGAGGTTGCGAGATGCGGCGCACGCCGGCGGGGTGCCCGACATGTTGCCGGTGTAGCCTCCGATGGTATGCACCAGCGTTGAATCGCAGAGCGTCGCCTCCAGCGCGGCGATGCGTTCCGCGGGAGTCGGGCCAGTGGGGATGTGGAAATGGTCGAGGACACCGGACGCCATGAATCCAAAGCCACCATAGCCCTGCGTCCCTGCGCTGCCCCCAAGGCCCATGTAGCCACGGTAGATCTGGCCCCCGCTCCCGTCGCTTTCGACGGTCAACGTGTCGGGGAGGATGATCCAACTCGTCTTTTGCGACGCGGCGACCGCGGCGGTGTAGCTCCCGAAGATGTCCGTGAGCGAGTTGAAGTACACGGCATTGCCGTCGAGTCCGGTCGTGTTGCCCCAGTAGCCGCTGGCGCCCGTGGTGGGCCGCGTTCCCTCCAGGATGATGACGCGAATCTGCCCATCGGCCTCGCGTTCGATGTTCATCGGCTTGCCGGGGGTCAGGCCGTGCTGCTCCTGCTCATCGATGTAGAAGTCGTTGAGCCCCTCGAGCATCACGCGAGCCCGTGCCGTGATGTTGGCGACCTTGGTCGCGTAGTCTGCGGACAGCGCCGGCACGCGATCTGTCGGAATCAGATGGATGACGCGGATGAGGTACTCGGGGCTGCCCGACGTCGGTGGCGGAAGGGGCAGGGGGGGCGGAAGGTCCCGGAGAAGCGCCTCGCGTGCGAGGAGCCGGTCGGCTTCCTCGCGCAGGGCGAGGTAGTCCGAGGCGGGAGCCAGCCCTGCCACGAGCAGAAGTGAAGCAATGGCAACGCGGAACACACCCGTGAGATGCGTGTGGCGGGTCATTGGACGAGTGCTCCGTTTCCCTGTGGCGATGGCGGAGGAACAGGTGTCGCACATGCGCCGGTGAGGCAACATGAATGAATCGCAAACTGCCTTTGGATAACTCCTTGGTTGAAACGCATCTCAGAGCAGGTCGACTGGATCGACATCGATCACGAGGCGGGTGGGGCCGGGAAGCTTCCAAAGGGGATCCGCGAGCGACGCATGGAGCAGGTCGTGGAGTGGCCCGGCCGCCTCCCCGCGCAGCAGGATGCGCTCGCGCCACCGGCCGCCGAGCCTGCGCAAAGGCGCGGGGAGCGGACCGCGTGCTGCGCAGCCCGGATGCCCACCTGCCTGGATCAACCTGCGGAGGATGCCCGCGAGCAGGCGGGCCGCCTCCGCGCAGCGCGCCTCGTCTTCGTCGCTGAGCGTGATCGCGATGAGCTTGGTCACAGGCGGGAACCGCAGGGCATTCCTCCGCTTCATCTCGTGCTCGAAGAACCCCGTGTAGTCGTGCGCCGTCGCGAACCTGACGGCCGTGTGGTGGGGCATGAAGCTTTGGAAGATCACTTCGCCGTCGGAGGCGCGCCCGGACCGCCCGGCGACTTGGCTAAGCAGGAAGAACGTGCGCTCCTCGGCCCTGAAGTCGGGAAGGAAGAGGCCCACGTCCGCAAGGACGGCGCCCACGAGGGTAACGCGCTCAAGGTGCAGGCCCTTGGCAATCATCTGCGTGCCGAGGATGATCTGCGCATCGCCGTCAACCATGCGCTGCCAGGCCGCTAGGAACGCCTGCCGGTTGCCGACGGTGTCGAGGTCCATGCGCAGGATGCGCGCCCCCGGAAACGCGGAGTGCAGCTCCTCCTCGATGCGCTGGGTCCCGCTGCCCACGGCCATGACCTCCGCGTTGCCGCACCCGGGGCACGCGGGGGGCAGCGCCTCGGTGTGGCCGCAGAAGTGGCATCGGAGGATCCCCTGCGACCTTTCCGAGAGCATGCGGAACATGTCGAGCTGCTCCTCTGCGTCGTCGCGGCGCTGCCTGCGCCGGTGCAGGGTGAGCGCGACGTCGTCGTCCTTGCAGCGGGCCACCCACCTGCACGAGGGGCAAAACAGGAAGTTCGAGAATCCGCGCCGGTTCAGCAGGAGGAGGGACTGCTCGCCGCGCTCGAGCCTGAGCCGGATTGCGTCGCGCAGTTCGGTCGATATGAGCCCGGCGGTGCCCCCGATGCGTTCGGCATTCGCCAGGTCGACGACGCGGACGGTGGGCATCGAAATGCCGCCGGCGCGGACCGGCAGTGGCAGCAGGGCGAACTTCCCGCGACGCGCGTTCTCGAATGCCTCGAGGGAGGGTGTCGCGCTCCCCATGACGACGGGGATGGCGAGCCTGCGTGCCCGGATTAGCGCCACGTCGCGCGCATGGTAGCGCGGGGATTCGGCCTGCTTGTAGCTCCCCTCATGCTCCTCGTCGACGATGATGATGCCGAGGCGTGGCATGGGGGCGAAGATGGCCGAGCGCGCGCCGATCACGATGCGGATGGCGCCGGACTCCACATGGCCGAGCAGCCTCCGCTTCTCCGTCCTCGTCATCTGGCTGTGGAAGACGCCGACGGGAGCCCTGAAGCGCGACTCGAACCGCTGCACCGTCTGCGGGGTCAGCGATATCTCCGGCACGAGGCAGAGCGCGGTGCCTCCCCGCGCGAGCACATCCTCAATCGCGCGAAGGTAGACCTCCGTCTTTCCGCTGCCCGTCACCCCGAAGAGGAGGAACGCCTCGAATCTTGGCGCACGCGATGCATCGAGGATGCGCCCAAGTGCGGCGGCCTGCTCCTGGTTCAGTTCCGGGATGGACTCGTCGCGGTAGGGGCCGGATGGACGCGGGGCCGTGTCGTGCACGAGCACGCCTGCCTCCAGCATCCTGCCCACCAGTCCGGGAGTGATGCCGAGGGCGCGCGAAGCCTCGCGCTGTGTATCCCAGATGCCATCGGCGATGAGAGCGTCGAGCCTCTCCGCCTCCGCCCGGACCCGCGCGCCCAGTTGGAGGCTGCGCCAGCCGGCGTTGCCGCGCACGCGCCTGCCGGGGTCGGCTGTCGTGTCCGAGAAGCCGACCATCGACACGCAGGCGAGCGCCTCCCCGATGGGGGCGCAGTAGTAGTCGGCAAGCCACCTCCCCAGTTCCATCACCTCGGGGGAGACGGTGTAACCCGGGGATGCGATGGCCAGCGCGTCCTTCACGCGTATCCCAACCGGCGGAGGGGCATCGGCGTCCAGGACGATGCCGATCTCCTCCCTGCGGGAGAGCGGCACCCGTATGAGGGACCCCACGCGCACCCCGTCGGCGAACTCGGGAGGAACACGGTAGGTGAGCGGCCCCAGTCCGCCGCGCGCGAGCGCGACGCTCGCGTAGGCGTCCCCCCTCGGTGAGGCGATGATCATTCGGGGATGATGCTCAACTGGGCTTCGCGGCCGGCGTCGCGCTCACGGATGGAGGCCCGGGCGGAGTCGATGATCCGAGTGGCCGCGCTGCGTCCGGAGCGTGGCCTGGGATTGAGGAAGGCCACGCCCTGCGACCTGAGCGAGGCGTGAATGGCTTGCAGGGCCGCGTCCTGCGTCGCCTGAGGCTGCACGACGAACACCGGCCTGCCGAATCCGCGCGCGAACCGGACGCAGTGCAGCGTGCCGCTCGCGGGCCCGAACTCCACCGCAACCACGGCATCGGCGAGGGAGGCCACGAGGCGGTTGCGCACGACCGGGGTCGAGCGGCTGGGCACCTGGCGCGGGGGAAAGGGGGACAACAGGAGGAGCCGGCTGTTTGCCTGCGCGAGGAGTCGGGGTCGGCCGAGCCCGCATGTGATGTGCCCCAAGCCGAAGGGAAGGCATGCGATGGTCGCTCCCCCCGCGGCGAGCGCCGCGAGGTGCGCCGCCATGTCGATGCCGTCGGCCGCGCCACTGACGACGACTGCTCCGAATCCTGCGAGTTCCGCGGCGAGTTCCTCCGCTGCGGCGAGGCCGTCGGGGGTGGCGCGGCGGGACCCGATGATCGCGATCCGGGGCCGGGTGCCCAGGATCGCAATGTCGCCGGCGAACGAGGACTGGCGGGCCGCTCCGCCCGACTGGAAGACGATCTCCCGGAGCGCCGAGTCCGAGATGCCGGGCCAAAGCTCGTGCACGCCGGGGTCGAAGCGATCGGGGGTGCCTTCGTGACGTGACATGGCGCCTTCAACGAAGACGGCACCCGCCGCGGGGACGGGTGCCGTCGGTTGGCTGTACGGGCGCCCTCGCGCCCCGTGCATTACTCGAGGAGGAACCAGTCCTCGACGCTCGTGTTCGTACCGCGAGGCAGGACGCCGAAGGCCGGGAGTGGCGTCGTTGCGAACTGTCCGTCCGGGTTGTACACCCGGAGGGAGCGTTGGCCCAACGTGGCATTCGGGGCGATCTGGATCGTCACCTCGAGTTCCGTGTCGGACCGGACGATGGGCTGCGAAACCACGGTGATCCCGGGTCCTGCCGTCACCTGCGCGCCGCCCTTGATGTTGCGGCCGTAGATTCGGATCGTGCGGGTCGAATCCTGCCGCACGAGGGAGGGATTCACGACGCCGACGCTGAGGTTGGGGTTCCAGCCGAAGACCGTGCCGGTGCCAATGGTCCGCTTCGTCCGCGTGATTGGGGCATTCAGGCCTTCGCCCTTGATGCGATTGACGTAGAGATAGTCGAGCGCGCCGAAGGTGCTGAGGCCGAAGGCGGAGCCGGCCTGACCGACGTAGATGTCCAGGTCGCCGTCATTGTCGCAGTCGAACACCTCGATTGCGCGAACGTTACCGTGGGGATCGAGAATTCCCTCGGGCAGGAGGGCACTGCGGGGCTCCGGAATCTCCGATGCGGTCTTGTCGGAGAACAGGGCAACTCCCGAGGTGCGCCGCTCGTTGATCAACAGGGTGACCGATGGTTGGTCGACGTCCTGGCCCGTCGGGTCGTCTGTGACCCCGCGCGCAGCCGCGATGATCAGGTCGAGCCATCCGTCCTCGTTGATGTCCGCTGCCCTGACGTCGAAGTTGCTCGGCGCGGTGGCGACTGTGAACGTCGTCGGGAAGGCGCTCGAACTGATGTCCGTGAACGTTCCTGATCCATCATTCTGCAGGTAGACGTTCTCGCCCTTGAGTCCGACAAGCACGATGTCCGCGAACCTGCTGAAGGAGCCGTTGCCGTTCATGTCGAGGTAGCGCTGACGCCGTGCAGTGACGCGCCGCTTGCCAGGCTGGTCCTTCACCGCAAGCACTTCGGTCACGCGGCGGCTGGTGGGAAGTTCCCGCACCTCGGGTGCGGTGAGACCCGCAGCCTGGAACTCCGCCTGGATCGCCGCCACCATGTTGTTGAAGTTCTGGATTTCGGCGTCGGTCACCAACTTGTCGCCGTTGGTGTCCTCGGGAACGTCCCCCCTGCGCCCGAAGTCGCCCACGACGACCTTCTCGAACGATCCGTTGATGTTCGGCATCCGGGATGTCCCAGCGAGGCTGAAGCTCCCCGTGCCATCGTTGATGTAGAGCAGGACCCTCTCAACGAGCGTGTTGGACGGGACGAACACGGCCTCAGAGTTGCAGACGATGAGGTCAAGGTCGCCGTCGTTGTCCACATCCGCGAATGCGGCATCCTGCGTGTCGTCGAGCGGGAACATGACGTTGCCGTTCACGTCGATCTTCGGAAGCTGGGTCGCCGTGACGTCGGTGAAGGTCGTGGCGGCGGGCGCCCCGAAGTTGCGGTTGTTGCGCCATAGGGTGTTCGGCGCGCCAAAGTCCGAGACGCCGTTCGCCCTGAAGAGGTCGAGGTCGCCGTCGTCGTCTATGTCGCCCGCGACGACGCGCCGCGTGAAGCGGGTTTCCTCCGGCGCGGAGGTAAGGCCGGTGAACCAGGTGTTCGTCACGTTGATGAACGAACCGACCCCGAGCGGCGCCGTGCTTATCAGGGCAGGGGGGAACCCGTCGGTGCCGGCTCCGGTGGTCGCGATGCGCCGCTCGTCCACGTTGTATCGGTAGAGCGAGTTGACGAAGTATGGATCCAGGCCCGCCAATGCGCTCTGCTGATCGCTAATGTTCATGAACGCAAGAGTCGGGAGGCCGTACTGGGAGACGATCAGGTCGTAGTCGCCGTCGTAGTCGATGTCCTGCGCGACCACGGAGGAGTGCGGGCCAGCGCTCCCGAGGAAGGCGGCGCGAGGGTTCAGTACTCCGAGTGGTTGGCTCAGGCGGGGTGCGGGATATCCAGTCGCTGCCGGGGTGTACTGCTTTTCACCCGGCAGGAAGGAGTTTCCGCCATTGCGGTACACCAGACTGTTGCTCCCCAGGTCGGTGAACTCGGACCCGCCGATCACGACGAGATCTGAGAGCCCGTCGAGGTCGATGTCCACCGCCGCCACCCCTGTGGTCGAACCACCATAGACCGGGAGTCCGAGATTGCCCCCGTAGCCGCGGGAGAGGGCCTCTGCCGAACCGTCATAGAACATGGCGGGGTCGCGAGAGTCGAAGGCGTTCGCCTTTCTGTCCGACGAGTAGAGCGTGTTCTTCCAGATACGCGCCTGTCCGGTGCTCACTGGCGCAAAGACATCGATGTCACCATCGTTGTCCGCGTCGAATGGTTCGAGGTCCGGTCCAAAGAGCCGGAGTCGGTTGTCCACCGCCGAGACGGTGACACTCTGGAACGAGTTCAAACCACCCAGCTGGTCCGTGTTCGAGAAAATCGAGAGGACGCCACCGAAGTTGGTGAGAATCCCTTCGTCCGTGCCTTCCGGCGCGTCGCTGATGTAGGCAAAGTCGATTCCGCCGTCGCGGTTGAAGTCCGCCGCCTTTATGGCGCGCGCCCGCCCTTCCGGAGTCACGCCGCCGCCTATGACGCGGTTGAGGAAGGCCGGTTCGTTCCCCTCTCCCCTAATCTGCAGGTCGCCGCCCAACATGAATGCAGGCTCCCGCCCGCCAATGAAGAAACCATCCTGTCCGCGGCTGACATCGGCCGTGGTGCCGCGTCCACCGAGGGTGACGTTGTTGAACCGGAAGCGTTCGTAGACTCGGATACCTTCGTTGTCGGTGACCGTGATGACAGTTCCGCCGCCGCCGGCGCGGAAGTCGGCCACCACGGCTCCCGCCGTGGTCGTGTTTACGAGTGGGAAGTCGTCATAGTCGTACTTGGGACCTGCCTCCACTTCAAAGTCGCCGGTCTTGCCGTCGGCGATGGTGAGCAAGAGCGTGCTCGAAAGTCCGGTATCGTACGCCGCCACGTACTGGGCAGTGTCCGTGAAGTGACGCGGAGTGGGATCTTCCTCCGAGTCGAACAAGCCACCTGGGAAGCTGTCGAGCGGTCCGACTCCCCCCGACATCGAATAGAAGACGCCGTCGGGGAGGAAGTCGGGGAGGGGGAACTCGTAGTTGGGGCTGAGTGTCGGGATGTTCCTGATCGGACCGGAGGAATCAAACTGGTAGGTGGTCGGTTCCCCTGTCTTGTCGAAGCCGGCATCCGTGAGCTCGTTGTCCCGGAAATCGATGTTCGAGAGCACAATCGAAGCGGAATTCGTATTGCCGCCGCCAGTCGGCCCATTGGCGACGAAAATATCTGGGAAGTGGGATCCGCGCGCGCCTCCCATGGAACTGTATGCCGACACCGTGAAGGGATTGAGCGGGGAAACCAGTACCTCCCGGGTGTTCGAGAAGGCGAAGTCTATCTCCGCGATCGATGTGGTCGGCGGCACGTCCGGAAAAATCGGTGGCATGCGATCCTGGTAGAGGCCTGAGCCGCCCCACAGTCCTTCCCTGCCGAGGGTCTCGTCGCGGAGATAGAAACCGAGCAACATCTGGGTCGTCGCGGAACCAGAACGCGTCGAAACTGCGCGAGACGAGTGGATCGTCGGCGGATATCTCCGCGGGGAAGAGCGCATTGTAGGCGGTCGCGTCGTCGGCCTGAAGCGCGAGGAAGGCGTCGATTTCGCCGAGTGGGAGGTGCCGACCTTCCGAGTCCGCCAGTTCGTTTCTGCGATTGATCAGGACGCGTTCGCTGAATGCGGGAAAGTAGTAGAACGACCCGTTGACCGCTCCCGACGAGGGCGTATCGAATGGATCTGTGTTCTCGCCGGTGTCCTTGTCCGGGGTGAGGTCTGTCGGCAAGTAGTTCTGGAAGGGCTCGATTAGGAATTCGACCGGAGGGACCACAAGATCGGCGCCCGAGAAAATGGATGGCGATGCGGTGATGATGTCGAGATCGCCGTCGCCATCGATGTCGGCCGCCTTGCCGCGGGTTTCATTGTAGAAGCCGTTGATGCTGAACCATGCGCCGAAAGCCCCGCCTGGGGTCGAAGGCGTGCCAGGCGGCGCGGCGAAATTCAGGACCCCGGGATTGGCAAACCGGGTGACGTCGCGGAAGAACCCGTCGCCGAGCAGGTCTGAATCCGGGTTTGGATTCAACGTGGAGTCATCCACGTCGACATTGAGCAGGATCCGGGAAGTGGATCCGCCCTGATTGACACCTGTCACGGTTCCGCGATTGCAGAAGTAGATATCGAGATCACCGTCGAGGTCCATGTCGAAAAGGATGACGTCGTGGGTCACGTCCTGCACCAGGGAGGGCGGATCGTCGGGAGATGTGCGGAAGCCCATCCGGTCGTCGGAACTGTTGATGATGCCATCGATGCCGAAGGTGAGGTCCTGGAAGAAACCGGGGCGTCCGGACGAACCCTGATTGATGTAGATGCGGTTGACCAGGCCGGCTGCCGTCTGGCCGCCGGTGCCTGCGTTTGCGATGACGAGGTCCACGAAGCCGTCACCGTTCAGGTCCCCCGAGGCGACGCCGCTCGAGAGGAAGTCGGACTGGGGGATTTGCGCGCTGGTCAGGGGCGTCGTCGCCGGCGAGACGTCCGCCATGAAGAACGAACCATCCTCGCACGCATCTCCCACGCCATCGCCGTCGGAGTCCGTCTGGCCGGGGTTGAATCGGTCCGGGCAATTGTCCAGATTGTTGTCGACGAGGTCACCATCGCGGTCAGTGTCGCACACATTGCCGACGCCGTCCTGATCGTCGTCGAACTGGTCCGGGTTCGGGACGAACGGGCAGTTGTCCACGACATCGGGGATGCCATCACCGTCGCGGTCCCCTTCGCAGGCATCGCCGACGCCGTCGCCATCCTGGTCCGCCTGGTCCGGGTTCTGGGTGAACACGCAGTTGTCGAAAACGTCGGGAACCCCGTCATTGTCGGAGTCGTTGTCACAGGCGTCGCCGGTGCCATCGCCGTCCGTGTCGGTCTGTTCGGGGTTCGGGATGCTAGCGCAGTTGTCCTGCGGATCAGGGATGCCGTCGTTGTCGAGGTCTCCCTCGCAGGCGTCCCCTATTCCGTCGAGGTCATCGTCAACCTGATCCGCGTTGGGCGTGAATGGGCAGTTGTCCGCGTCGTCCGCGACGCCGTCGCCATCTGCGTCCACGGAGTTGGCGATGTTCCTCGCGCCCGTGTTGGTGATGAAGTTGATATTTGGGACGCCGCTTCCAAGGAGAGGCAGCGGGAATGACCGCCTCGGATCGTCGGCGAAGATTTCCGCGGGAGTTTGACGTGGGTAGCCGTTCTCCACGCGGGCGAGGAGCCGCCCGAGCACCGAACCGGTGTCCTCATTCAGCTTGGCAGTGAAAGCAGCCGTGATCGTGCGGGAGCCGCCGGGGGCGACGAGGGTCGGGTTGTAGCGCAGGATGTAGCCCGTGCTGGCCGAGATCCCCGGCCCAAAGAGCACGCCCGTGGTCCCGATCGTCCAGATGCTGTTGTGCCGGACGCGTGCCTCTTCCGCATCGAGGAAGATGAGGCGATTGGGTACCGTGATGGAGGGATCGGAGGGGCTGTTCGTGAAGAGTGTGGCCGTCGCCACAGCGGCTGCCGGGGTGCTGAGCCACTCCACCACGCTCGGAACGGGGGGTTCGCCCGGTCCACCGAAGGCAACACTGTTGCGCTGAATCTCGCCGTTGATGACGGAGACTGGGTTTGCGAAGAAGCCGTAGGCGATGTCGTACAGTTGTGCCATGCCGAACTGAAGCGGCTGGTCGCTCGAATTTGTGAACTCCCAGGTCGTCCTGATCTCTCGTTCCTGCGAAATCCCGAGGGCTGGGTTCGAGTCGATGACCCATGTGATCTCGAGGGTGCCGACCTGCTCGGAGGCACGGTTGCGAAGGATGAAGGTCGAGATCAGGCGGTCGCGCGTCTCGTCATGAAGGAGGATGGTGCCCAATCCCGAGAACCCGAGCGTCTTGTTGTCGAAGTCCTGAATGGTTCCGTCTGGGTAGATCAGCCGGGCCACGGTGGTGTTGGTGTTGCCGGTGTTGATCAGGAGGGGTCCGTCAGTGAACGAGTAGACGAAGTTGCCGTTTGTCAGATCGATCGCTGTGCCTTCCTCATTGGCGCGGGCATCGATTGTGACTTGGACGAACCTTGAGCGGATCGTGTTGATGAAGTTGTCTTCTGAGTTCTGCGCGCCGTCCCCCGGCAGGGGGGCGAGCTCGTCAACTCCCCCGAAGAACTCGACGGGGAACGCCGCGTCGAAAATCGGGTCGTTCGTGTCGGCATCGTAGGCGAACTCCGGTGGCGCCCCGAGCAGGTACCAAAGGCCATTCGAGAGCCCGGGGAGCGTCCAGCTGCTTTCCGGGGCGAGCGCCTGATCGTTGATGCCGTTGAAGATCGGGTTGTCTTCGGGATCGTTGGTGCCCCCTGAGGGAAGCAGGTTGAGGAGGAGTTCGCGGCCCGTCAGCGCGCACGCCTTGAGCTGGATCGGGCCCACATGGAACTCCGTGAGTCCGAAGCGCGTGTTCGGCTCGAAGACCGTGTCCAAGTCCACGTTTCCATCGAGTCGGGGCTGTCCGGCGTAGACAACCTGGACGGGGAGGTCGGGCGGAACCGGCGAGCCCAGGAACGGATCGTAGATCACGCCCTCGTAGAAGTTCCCGCTCAATCCGTCATCGTCGTCGCCGTAGACCTTCTTCCAGGCGATCTCGTCGTCGAGAAGCAGGGAACGCCGCTCGTAGGGGTTTGTCTTGAACTCGTCGAGGTCGGACCCGTCCAGGACGTAGAACTGGCTCATCGTCGCGTTGAAAAGGTGCGAGGGGGCGATGCCTGCCTGCCTGCCCACAACTTCCGTGAGCAGCGCCTCGATGTCCAGGGTGCCAAGCGTGTCCTCGATTCCCAGCCCCTCATTGCCGAGGTCGTCCGGATCCTCGGGGTAGAGGTTGTACCCGAGGGTGACGGAGTTCATGGCCATGTCGGCGTCGATGATCTCGCCTGCCTTGTAAGGCTTCGGAAAGATCACCGCTGCGATGGTTGCGGTACCATCCAGTTCGATGGCGACGGACGTTTCGGTCAACTGGACGATGTTGACGGTCGGGTCCGCGCCGTCCTCCCCCGGGTCAAAGTCCTCGCGGAAGTAGAACACGGTGGGGATGAAGTTCACCCCATCGCCCGGCACGATCACGGGATCCCGGAAAGTGATCAGGTTGAAACCATCGGCGCGCACATCGACTGCGTACGAATTGAATGGGTCCGGAACCGGCGCGAAGTCGGAGGAGAACACGAATGGGACCCACTGGAAATCCCCCCCGGCGTCATTCCACCGGATGACCGACCGCGTTGCTGCGGCCAGGATGTCCGCGTCAGTGATTCCCTGCGGGTTGTTGAACGGGTCCAGGATGTCGAAGAAGGGTCCGTCGAACAGGTAGATCGACTGGGGGATGGCATCGTCCCAGTGGAGCGGGAGCGACTGCAACGCATCGTCAGAGGCGTCGTCCTCCTCGAAGTAGACGGGGGTGCGGACATGGATCGAGTCGGCGGCCTCAACGCAAGCCAGGCCAGCGCCGATCAGGGCCGGGGCGAGGAAGGCGGCGACCCAGCGTCCCACCGAGGGGCGCCGACGGGACGGAGGAGCTATCTTTCGGCTGCTCATTGGTTGTTGTCCTCGGTGGTTTCCGATGTGGCCGTGCTGGTGGCGGCGTTGATCGACTTTGCTTCGAGCTCAGCCCTTCGGGCCTGTGCTTCCTGAGCGGCGACGGCGGCCCGGCGCTTGAACTCGTCAAGCTCGGCGCGGGAAACGTAGGCGATCTTCGGAAGCGGGTCGAAGGCCCGGGAGACGGTATTGTCGGCGCGGCGCTGGGGGACGAAGAACTCACCCCGGATGCCGGCGATCTTGGCTGGGGCCGCGCGTCCCCCGGCCCGGAGGCTGCGCTCTTCCGCTACCAGCTTCCGGATGGCGTCGGCGAAGGCCGGATAGGGCTGCGACTCAAGGCTGCCATCGGCGCGCTTCGCGGCCCCCGGGGACTTGCGGGAAACGAGGCCCGTCAGGAGGAGAGATTCCCTTGGGGCCGGGGAATCCGCAGGGACGAGGTTTGGGAACACCTTGAGGGCGAACCGGCCCTGAAATCCGCCGACCAACTGCGGCGAGGCTGCCATGGGGGAGGTCGGATCGAACTGTGCGCGCGCCTCGGCGGGCAGCCGGCGCAGCGGGTAGCTCATGAACAGCACCGCGTGGTCGCCCGGCCGGATCGCTTCCAGGCCCGTCTCGGCGTGCATGCCGAGCATCCTGTACTCGCCGCCGGGGTAGCTCACTTCCGTCGTCCCCGTCAGGTCGCCCTTGAAGGACTCGAGCACCTCAAGTCTGGCCTTGGTGAAAATCTTGCCCTGATACAGGTAGGACTCCGTGGACTCGACCTTGAAGGTGTGCACCTCGTCCGAGATGGCCACCAGTTCCTCGAGGGTCAGCGGGGTCACGCTTGCGGCGACCCGTTGCCCAATTCCCATGAGGAAGAGCGCGAGCAAGAGCGCAAGGATGGCCAGCGGGGGGCGTTGGCGGAGTTGCATTGGGTTACCTCGAGTTGAAATACACCTGAGCGGTGTCCTGCGTGCGGAAGCGGAAGACGTTCCCCTGGCTGACAGTCCCGTTGGTCGGGTCGTAGTCGAGTGTGAAGGAGCCGGAGGCGGAGAGCGGGTAGTTCGAGATGTCCTGAATCTGCCCGAACTCGCGATCAGGCCCGAGGGAAAAGAGCGTCCAAGTCGCGGCTCGGGCGCGCGTGTTGAACGGATCGGAAATCCGGACCTGGCGCACCTCCTGGCAGATGGAGGTGTCCCAATAATCCAAAATGTGGTTCGGCGCGGTCGTTGGCGACTTGAACACGTCGGCGGGCAGGCTCGTGATGTAGGCGACGGGCGTTGTCAGGATGTCCAAGTCCTCGGCGATCCGAAGAGCGTCCCCCACACGAAACACGCCGGAGGCTCCCGGCTTCCGGTTGCGAAACGGATACTTCGCATTGCCGTCCACTGCGTATGACTCCAAAGCGACGGCGATGGTGCGCATGTCGCTCTGCGCCCGCGAGACCTTGGCGCGGGTCTGGGCCTCCAGGAAGTTCGGGACGGCTATGGCCGCCAGGATGGCGATGATCGCGACCACGATGAGGAGTTCGATCAGGGTGAAGCCGGTGGGCCAGTGTCGGAAACGGTTACGGGTCATGGTTCGGGTTGGTTTGGGGGTGCCGGTCCTCGGGTCCTTCGGATCGCATGTGCGCGGGTCCTGCATGGGCCAAACCCGCGAATTTCAGAAATTCAAGGCACCGGAGTGCCCCACTTCGCCCCATGAATAATCGTCTTCGATTCCCGCGCCGGGTGGCGCGGCGGTCAAGGACAAACGCCCGCCGGGACAACCTCCCCTCCAGCATGAACCGATTGGCCCTTGCCGCCAACCCGGGGGGACCCTGAATTGCCGCGGGTGGAGCCCGGGAGTCGGCATCTCAGTAGGCCGCCGGGGCCGAAAGGGACGTGATTTCCATGGATGACCGCAACCGCCTGCCGGGCCCGGGGGAGGTCGCCGCGGCCGCCGATCGGCTGGCGGGGATTGCCAGGGCGACCCCCGTCCTCACAAGCCGCGGCATCGATGCGGCAAGCGGGGCGAGCGTCTTCCTGAAGGCGGAGCCCTTCCAGCGCACGGGCTCCTTCAAGTTCCGTGGGGCATCGAACGCGCTCGAACTCCTCCCCCCCGCGGTCCGGCGCCGGGGGGTCCTGACCTACTCCTCCGGGAACCACGCCCAGGCGCTGGCCCTGGCCGCGAGGGAGCGCGGGATTCCATGCACCGTCGTCATGCCGACGGATGCGCCCCCCGTCAAGGCTGCCGCGACCGCCTCCTTCGGGGCCGAGCTCGTGCGGTACGACCGCACCAACGCCACCCGGGAGGCCGTCGCCCAGCGAATCCTCGAGGAGAGGGGCATGACCCTGATTCCCCCCTACAACCACCCCGACATCATCGCGGGTCAGGGCACCGCGGCCCTCGAATTGTTCCGGGAGGTCGGGCCACTCGACTGGCTGTTCGTGTGCCTGGGTGGAGGGGGGCTGCTCTCCGGGAGCGCCTTGGCGGCCCAGCTTGTCTGCCCCTCCTGCCGCGTCGTGGGCGCGGAACCTGCGCTCGCGGACGATGGCGCCCGGTCCTTCCGCAGTGGCCGGATCGAATCCGTCCTGAATCCGCCGACTATCGCCGACGGCGCCAGGACGCCGCAGTTGGGCAACCTGACCTTTGCCATCATCCGGGCGCACGTGCATGGCATCGTGACGGTGGATGAACCATCGATCGCGGCATGGACCCTGAACGCGTGGGAGCGGCTGAAGGTTGTGCTGGAGCCGACGGGGGCGCTCGCGCTCGCGGCGCTGATGGAGGGCGGCCTCGCCGTCGCGGGCACGCGCGTCGGCGTCATCCTCTCCGGGGGAAACCTCGACGCGGGCACGGTGCCGGAGTTGGTGCGGCTGGCGGCGGGTAAGAAGAGACTTGCGGCGGGACGATTCGGCTTGTAACTGAGGCTTTGTTCCACCTATCGAGTAACCAGCGAACCGCACCGGCCCCCGGCCGCGCTGCGGAGCGTGGAACGGGGCCCCGACGGGCACCGAGTGGCCAGCGACCGCGAGGAGATCACGGTGTCACGTTCGTTCCGTTTCCAGGCGGCGGGCCTCAGCGACCGAGGGCTCAAGCGCGCCCACAACGAAGACAGCCTCTCCGTCGTCCCGGACCTCGGCCTTTTCATCGTCGCCGACGGCATGGGCGGGCACAGCGCAGGCGAGGTCGCCAGCCGCCAGGCCATCGAGACCATCGTCGACTTCCTCCGCATGGGAGAGGAGGAGACCGCCCGCTTCGCCCCACCCGCCCCGAACCCGAACCTTTCCGAGACAGAGAACCGGATCTCCTCCGCCGTCCAGCTCGCAAACCGCGATGTCCACAAGCTCGCCGAGGACCACAGCGAGTTCCACGGCATGGGCACCACAATCGTCGGGATCCTGATCGACCCGGACAAGCCGCTCGCAGGCATCGCCCACGTCGGCGACTCCCGATGCTACCGCGTCCGCGACGGCAAGATCGAGCAGCTCACGCTCGACCACTCATGGGTCAGCGAGCAGCTCCAGAAGAAGATCATCACCCCCGAGGAAGCCAAGAACCACCGCTGGAAGAACGTCATCACGCGCGCGCTCGGCCACAGGCGCGACGTCGAGGTCGACGTACAGACCACCGACCTCAGGCCGAACGACCTCTACCTGCTGTGCAGCGACGGCCTGTGCGGCCTCGTCGACGACGACAACCTCCGCCGCATCCTGCTCTCGCACGCGGACCTCGACGAAGTCGTCTCCAGCCTGATCCGCGCAGCCAACGAAGCCGGAGGCCACGACAACATCAGCATCGTGGTCGTCCGCATCCTGACCTCCGACGTGAACGGAAGCGCCGCCCCGACCGCGCCCATGTAACCGACGCGCCGCCCGCGTGCGCCTCGTGGTCCGCCTCGATGTTGCGCCCGAGCCGCATCCAGTCGTCCGTGTCATCCGACGGCAGGAAGAACGTCACGTGCCCGGAGCCATCGACCGAGTTCGTCCCGGACTGGCCCGGCTTGTAGCGCAGCTGGCGCTCCCCGGCGCTCGACGTGAGGTACACGGTCACCTGCGTCAACTCCCCGCTCCTGACCCAGAACGAAAGCGTGCGCTTCGCCGCGCCCGAGTCGCACTTGATCACGTTCGAGCGGCGCGCGGAGTCGTTCACGACGGAGATCGAGGCCTGACGCCATCATCCCGTCATCGGGGCCCACTTGATTTCGCAAGCACTCCATCAAGTGCGGAGATGAGCTCAGTTTCAATCATATCCAGCTCTCTGCGTGACAGATCGATGGGCTCGGAATGGAACAAGAAGACCTCATTGCTACCCATTGCCTCGACCGCGACCATGGAGCTTGCCGTTTGATCGTTGGCTCGACTCGGCCCGATGTGGCGAACTCGGAATCGGATCTCACGGGGCCCGATAGTGACTGAAGTCTCCGTGAATGATCGAAAGTCAAACTCGGAGCCAGGAACAATTAGACTCCAATGAACCCCGCTCGGCGAGAGATACGCGCCTCCCTGCTTCCATCGCTGTCCGCTCCAGCCGTCCTCCAAAAGATAGAAGTGGATCCGGCGGAGCCCATTGTCTCTGCCATGTAGGAAGACGGCTATGGCCGTTGCGGCGGTCCCGATCAGGACAAGCGTGATCAACATCATCTTCCGCGTAAGAAGCGTGGGCACTCTGAGCGTCCCCTTCCCTAGAATGAGCCCGGATTCGCGAGCTCGATCCCGACCGGAGTCTTGTTCGGTGGACAGGTGAATCCTGCTACCGGGGGCGGATTCCTGATCGCTGAGAGGGATTCCTGAGACTTCGCCGCGGCTCCACGTACGGCAGTTGTGGCGAACGCATTGCTGGCCGCTCCCGCGTCGTAGTTCGCACGACATGCGCCCGACTCGTAGTCCCCACAGGCTTCATTGTAGTCGCGCCTGGCGCGTTCCAGCTGGCTCGCGTAAGCGGGATGATCGCTCAGCGGATTTTGCGTCGGCGTGAGTGAAGCGGGGTTCGCCCACCTTTCGTAGTTCTTTCGGGCTGATTCGCAATCCTTGTTTTTTTGATTCGCCTCAGCAATCTTGCCGCCGGCGACGATGCCAGCTCCTATCAGCCCGCCGATCAAAATCGGATTCGATCCGAGCGGATCGTATGCATTAGCCGGGTTGTGTTCCACGAACGCAAAGGGGCCTTCGAACATCGCCAACGTACTAGCCGTCGACGCAAACACCCCCAAATCCGCCGCGTACCAGCGCTGGCTCATGTAGTGCATCGCGGCGAGGGTGTCGCGGGACTTCGAGTGCAGGCCCCAGCCGCCGGCGGGCGCGACAAGCCCCGTCTCCCAGTCCTCCAGCGTGTTGCCGAAGGCGTCGAACCAATTCATGTCGACCGCGGCGCCGTCTGCGTCCGTCGTCGAGATCACCGTGCCGACCTGGTCGTAGTGGAACCAGCGGTCCGTCCTCGCGAGGGTCCCCGCGTCCCAGGTCCTGTTCCGCATGATGTGCCCGATCACGCCCGGGCCAAGCGT
>CAZUCD010000018.1:18457-34868 GCA_964618855.1 uncultured Candidatus Sumerlaeota bacterium | reverse complement strand
CACACGGCGAGGGCGAGGATGGGCGCCGCGACGGCCACGGCCGCGGCCGCGGCCCAGTGCGCCCGGCGCGGCGCAAGGGCCCGTCCCCGCGCAAGCCCGCGCGAAGCCAGCAGCCAGGCCACGATCGCGGCCGCAAGGACGAGCCCATTCGCCTTCGTCGCGAGCCCGGCGCCCACCCACGCCGCCAGGGCCAGCCTCCCGCGCCAGTTCGACATGTCCCCCAGCGCCGCCCGCGCCGCCAGCAGCGTCACCGCGCCGAACACGGTCTCGGCCACGGCCAGTTGGGCGTTGCCGACCAGGTGCGGATGCAGCGCGAACAGGACCGCGGCGAGCGCACCCGCGCGCGAACCCGCCAGCCTGCGCGCCAGCGAGAAAACGAGCGCCGTCGAAAGCCCGAACGCCAGCGCCGGCACGAGGCGCATCCACGCGAGCGTCCCGGGGCCGTCGGGCTCCGGCAGGATCGCAAGCGCGCCGAGCCACTTGATCACGGGGGGCAGCTCGTGCACGCGCTCCCATCCCCGCGCGATGCCCTCCCGCGTGAGCGGCGCGCCCGTGTCGCAGACGAACTCGCCCTGCCACGCCGCGACGTCCAGGAACGCGGGGTAGTAGTACGCCTCGTCCCAGGAAAGCCCCGGGGGATTGCGCAGTGAGAACGCGAGCAGCGCCGCGAAGGCGAGGACGCCCGCGAGCATGGGTGCAACCCATCGCCGTGCGGTCGGACCGTTCAGCGCCCCAGCTCCCAGAGGTGGTTCACGGGGCCGATCCCGGAGCCCAGGGGGAAGGCGCGGCGCATGGACTCGGTCAGCCACGCCTTCGCGCCGCGCACGGCCTCCTGGAGTTCCTCGCCCCGTGCGAGCCGCGCGGTGATTGCCGCGGAGAGCGTGCAGCCCGTCCCGTGCGTGTGCCGCGCGTCCAGGCGCGCCCCGGCGAGCACCACGACCGACGTCCCGTCGAACAGGACGTCGCTGGAGTGCGTGGTGGACGGCCCGAGGTGCCCGCCCTTCACGAGGACGGCGCGCGGGCCCAGCGCGGCGAGCTGCTGCGCCGCGCGCACCATCCCGTCGACGTCCTCCGCCCGCCAGCCGAGCAGGTCGGCGGCTTCCTCCAGGTTCGGCGTCAGCAGCGTCGCCATCGGCAGGAGTTCCGCGCGCAGCGCATCGACGGCTTCCGGCGCAAGAAGGCGGTGCCCACCCTTCGCCACCATGACGGGGTCGACCACGAGGTGGGGCACGGGCCTGCGCCGCAGCGCGCCCACGACGGCGGTGATGATCCCGGCCTCGGCCAGCATGCCCGTCTTCGCGGCGTCGGCGCCGATGTCCGAGAGGACGCTCTCGACCTGGAGGGCGACGAACTCCGGCGGCACGGCGTGGACGCCCTGCACGCCGAGGGCGTTCTGCGCGGTGAGGGCGGTGATGGCGCTGGAGCCGTGGCAGCCGTGCATGGCGAAGGTTCGCAGGTCGGCCTGGATGCCGGCGCCGCCGCCGCTGTCGCTCCCCGCGATGGTCAGCGCGCGTGGGGGCGTGGGGGCGCCGCCGCTAGCGCGCGTCATCGGTGGCCTCCCCCGCGAGCTCGCGCCCGATCATGTCCACGATCTTCTGCTGCTCCGGCGTGATGCGGCCGCGCGCCATCACCGCCTCCATGTGCGACTTGGCGGACTCCAGCAGCGAACGCCGCTCCTCCTCCGTGCCGCGCTCCGTCCGGCGCAGGAACCGCGCCAGCCGCAGGTCCCCGTCCGCCTTTCGGAAGGTCCACTGGATCGCCCCCGGGTTGAGTTCCGCAAGCTGGTCGGCAAGCTCGCGGATGCGGCGGATGCGACCCTCCGCGGATTCCAGCTCGCCGAGCGCCTCCTCCGCGTCCGCAAGCCAGTTGGTCGAGAGCTGCAGCCCGGAAAGGACCTGCGCATTCTTCGGGTCGCGGGCGGAGAGGCGCCCGAACTCGCCGACGGATTCCAGGAGCGCCTCCCGCGCGTCGGCGAAGCGGCCCGTCTTGACGAGGAGGGCGCCGCGCTCGGACTGCGCCTGGGCGAGCTTGAGCCGCACCTCCGTGTTCTCCGGGTCGAGCGCGGCGAGCTCGCGCAGCAGCCCGATGGCCTCGTCCTGGATCGGGAGCGCGCGCGCAAAGTCGCCGGCGGCGGAGAGGAACTGCCCGTACTGCGACAGGCGCGCGGCGCGGATGCTGCGCCATTCGGCGTTGCCGGGGTCGAGCGCGACGAGCGCGGCCGCGTCCTCCGCGCAGCGCCGCGAAAGCTCCATCGCCTCGTCCATCCTCCCCGAGTACATCGCGGACACGGAGGCGTTGGACTGCGCCTGGATCGCGAGGAGGCGAATCTCGGGATTGTCGGGGTACTTTTCGGCGCCCTCCTGCAGTAGGCGGATCGCCTCGTCCTGCTTTTCGCGCCCCTCGGCGCCACGCCGCGCGTTGAAGTAAACCTCCGAGAGCCGCGAGATGATGCTCGCGCGGAGCAGGAGGATGCGTGCGGAGGGCCCCTCCGACCGGTCGATGGCATCCAGCAGGCTGATGGCCTCCGCCAGGCCGTCGGACGTGTCGGCGCCCGCGGCCTGCGCGGACCTGATGATCGTGCGCGAGAGCAGCACGCGCGCCATGAGCTCCCGGATCGCGGCGGAGTCCTGCCCGGCGGAGAGCAGGCCGCGCGTGATCCGTTCGGCCTGCTCCTGATGGCGAAGTGCGCCGGTCGAGTCGCCGAGAGTCATGTAGAGGTCGGCCAGGCGGAGGTCGGCCTGGGCGCGGCGCTCGAGCAGCTCGGGGCGGTCCCCCGCGGCGGCGATGATCTCGTCGTAGGTCGCTGCCGCCTTGTCGACGATGCCGAGGACGGCGCTGCTCTGCGCCCCGGCGAGGGGCCTGAGCCCATCGGCAAGCTCCGTCATCATGGTGTCGGCGGCCCGCAGCGCGCGGTCGCGCTCGATCTCCGTCTGCGCGAGGAGGCGGCGCGACTGCCACGTGAAGAGCAGCGCGAACGCCAGCACGGACGCAGCCGCGCCGGTGGCCAGGCCGGCCCGGAGCCGCGTCCTGCGCGCCCGGATTCCGCGCAGGCGTTCCCGGCACGCCAGCAGGAGCGCGCGCGCGTCCTCGTTGTCCGGCCACTCCCGGACCGCGCGCTCCAGCGGGTCGAACGCGCGCAGGATGCCCTCCTCCGGCGCGGCCGACGGATCCCCCACGATGCCACGCGCCTCGTTGGCGAGGCGCACGGACTCGCGCCTGCGCGCGGCGCCCGTCAGGAAATCGCTCACCTCCATGCGCAGCTCGAGGACGCTGCCCTGCCGGTCCATCGGGTCGGGGGAGAGCGCGCGTTCCGCGATCACGGCGAGCTGCGGGGGGATGTGGCGGTCGGGGGCTCGCTCCGCGGCGCGCTGCACCTCCCCGGATGCCGCTCGGTACAGCACCGCCGTCCGCGTCTCGCCCAGGTGCGGGAGCGTGTCCGTCAGGATGCGGTAGAGGATGCCCCCGAGCAGGTAGATGTCGGTCCACTTGCCCAGCCCCTCCGTCGTGCGGCGGACCTGTTCCGGGGCCATGTAGCTCGGTGTGCCGGCGGGGTTCGTGGCGGTCTGCGCCGTCGGGACGAGCTTCCCCGCAACGTGCCACGGCGAGTCCCCGCCAGCCGACGAGAGCCGCATCGCGAGCCCCCAGTCGGTCAGAAGCACCTCCCCGAAGGCGCCGACGATCACCTGCGACGGCTTCAGGTCGCGGTGGATGATGTCGTGCGAGTGCGCATAGGCGACGGCGTTGCACACGGCGAGGAAGATCGGCAGGTGCTTCGCCAGCTTCTCCTCCATCGGCATCGCGCGGTCGTCGAAGAGTTCCTGCTCCCAGTTCTCCCCGCGGATGAGCTTCATCGCGAGCATCGGGGAGCCCGAGCGGGCATCGATTCCGAGGTCGTACACGGGCAGGATGTTGGGGTGTTCGAGCTCCGCGGCGGTGTGGGCCTCGGCGATGAACTCGCGGCGGCGCCGGGCGAGGACCTGGTGCTGGTCCGTGGCGCGCTGGATCAGGACCTTGACGGCGATCTCGCGCTGGAGGCTGCGCTGCGTGGCGCGCCAGATCTCCCCGTGGCCCCCGCGCGCGAGCTGCTCGTGCAGGCTGAACTGCGCCCCGCCGCCTACTGCGGGAACCACGCCCTCGCGCACGGCGTGGGGGAACTGGTCGTCGGAGCTGCCGAACTGCGCCTCCATCGTGGGCAGGCTGCGGTGAAAGTCCGCGGTGTCGGCGTCGGACACCTCGACTAGGGGGGGATGGCCGTAGGTTTCGCCCGGAGGCGCCTGCGCGGAGATGAACTCCTGCGGCAACCCCTCGATGAGCGCGTGGAGTTCGGCGGTGGCTTCGGTGTGCTGCCGGGGGGGTGTGTCCACGGTGGTGGGGCCCCGGTGGGGATCAGGTCTGTGGAACGGCCGGGGCCGCGGGGAGCCGCTTCTTCATTTCGACGCAGTTCTCGCCCTCGTGCGTGCGGTACGCTGCGAAGGAATCCGTGGCCTTCTGGGCAAACATGAGGCCCAGCCCCCCGATCTGCCGTTCAAGGAGGCCGCAGCAAAGGTCCGGCACGGGGACCTGCTCGATCTGGAATCCGCGCCCGCGGTCGAAGATGCGCACGACCAGCATGTCCTCCTCGTCGCGCTCGACCGTCACGCGGTAGCGCTTGCTCGGGTCGCGCTCGTAGGCGTGCGTGATGCAGTTGGTGCAAATCTCGTCCACGGCAAGCTCCAGCCGCCGGCAGTCGCGCTCCGCAATGCCGTGCAGCGACGCGAACCCGCAGACGACGCGGCACGCGAGCACGAGGTACGCCGGGTCCGCGGGGAGCTCCAGCGCGATTCCGTTCGTTCGCGGCACCGAGGGGAGTTCGGCCGGGTTCGGGTTCACAGCAGGGCTGCCACGCCTTCCTGCGCCTCGGCCATCGTCGGGTAGATGCGGAAAACCGAGTCGAGTCCCGCGAAGTTGAAGACCTCCTCGACCGCCACATTCATGTCGCACAGCACCATCGCCCCGCCCCCCGCCTGGATCTCCTTGAACGCCGCAAGGAGAACGCGCAGCCCGCTCGAACTGATGTACTCTACGTTCTTGAAGCTCACGATCAGCAGGGTCTTCGGCTTCAGCGACTGGCGGAAGTCCTTGTAGAAGCGCTCGGCGATCTCGGCCCCGGCGAGGTCGAGCCGTCCGTTCATCTCCAGGATCTCGATGGTGCCTTCCCGGCGTGCTTCAATCTGCATGAGGGCTTCATCTCCATGCGCAGGGGTGCAATCCCCCGAGGCTATCCGCACTGTGGCGCACGGCGGGCACTCAGGCAACTGGATTTGCGGCACCCGGGGCTCCGGGCAGTCTGTGTGGGGACTCTCCAACACTCCTGGGGGGGGCGTCCCGCCGCCTGTGCGCCGTGGTCTTTCCCCGGAGGGGCCCCGGTACGGCGCCCCCCAGGGGGTGGTTGGGGGCCCGTCCTGAAAAAGTACGCCCCCGGAGCGGTGAGCTCCGGGGGCGTGTTCCTGCGGGGTGTGGTGCCGAGGTTACGGCGCCAGGTACGTGATCAGGAGCCTCGGCCGCGCAGGCTGCCCGACTCCGAAGTTGCCGGAGGCGAACGTGATCTGGTCGGAGAGGAGGTTGTTGTTGTCGTCCAGGGCGAAGTTGATCTTGAACTGCGTCACTCCACCCTTGTTCAGGAAGGCGCGGCCACCTGCGGTGAGCGGCACCTCGATGTACTGGTTGTTGAGCGGGAGCGGGGCAAACGTCGCCACGTTCGGGATGTGCGCGAAGGACTCGAAGTCCGCGAACTCGAGGCCCTGCGTCGGCCCGAAGAAGGGCGTCTGCGGGATGCGGAGCGAGGCGGTGAGGGCGCCGAGGGAGGCGGGTGTGCCGATGCCGCTGGTCCTGTAGAGCCGGAGCGTCGCGCTCTGGATCGTCGCGTTGGCGGGGATGCCCGTCAGGTCGAAGCTGAGCACGCCCATCATCTGCTGGCGGCTGGCCGTGTCGCCCACCTGGAAGCTGCCCGCGGTTGCGTTCATCGACCCGCCCACGCCGTACGTCTCGTGGGCCTCGACGACCTGCCCGTCATCCGCCGGGGTCGACCAGAGCTCCACCGTGACCGGCGAGCCCGCGGTCGTCTGCGGCTGGGACACGTAGCAGACGTTGTCGATGTAGTACTCGATGATCATCTCGGGCCTCTGGGTCGCGGAGGTGCCGGTGCCGGAGGCGAAGACGATCTGGTCGAGGGTGTTGTTCGAGTTCGTCAGGTTGTTGAAGCGGACGCGGAACTGCGTCTTTCCGTTGGGGTTGATCTTGTCGAGGTGCGCCGGGTCGATCTCCGCGAAGGTCGAGGCCGCGTTCGCCGCCGGGAGCGGGAACGTGGACGCGATGTTGAGGTGGGCCGCGGAGGCGTCATCCCAGTCGGTGGCCGCAAACGCGGCGGAGCCGCCGATGTTCGGGTTGCCCGCGTCGAGGACGAGACCGCCGAGCGAGGCCACGCTGCCGTTCGCGATCGTCTGCGTCAGGCGGATGCGCGCCGAGAGGATCACCGCGTCGGCCGGGAGCGTCGTGTCGAAGCTCAGGATGCCGCGGTTCGCCAGGTTGGTCGTCGTGTCGCCCACGTTGAACGTCGTCTCCTTCGAGTTGAAGAGGAAGCCGGTCGTCGGCATCTCGGCCATCTGCGTGATGTAGCCGTCCTCCGGCCCGATCGAGATCGAGCGCAGCGGGGGCTGCACGTTGAAGAACCGCTCGACGAGGAAGCTGCACGAACTCGATCCGTCGTCGTCGGAGACGGTGAGGTCCACCGTCGTCTGGCCGTACGGGTAGTTGTAAGATGCGCCGTCGCCTCCGATCGGGGATCCGCCGATGGAGTACTCGATCACGACCGTCGAGAGGTCGCAGTCGTCCGCGAGCACCAGCGGCGGGAACGCGAGGAACCCGTCGTTGTCGCAGGGGGCGATGAAGCCGGTCCAGCACTCGAATGCCGGCGCGTCGATCGAGGTCTGCCACGGGGTGAAGTCGATGTTGCCGGAGGTCGTGTTGCCGCCGGTGTTCGGCCCGGTGGAAACGCCCCACCAGTTGCCCTCCGCATTGAGCTGCGCGGCGGCCTGGTTGCGGACGCCGTTGCCGGTGCCGTCGAACTGGTTGCCGTGGATGTACTGCGCCGCGGGCGTCGCCCCCGCGGCCAGGTCGATGTTCCAGCTCGAGAGCGTCGTGAAGATGTTCTCGCACAGGAACGTGCCGCCGTTGGCCTGGACGTCGAAGCCCGTCGCGCCGCCGGTGTACGTGTTGCCGGTCGAGGACACGAATGCACCCTCGACGCGGACGTGCGTTGCGTTGCCGGAGAAGGGCGTGTTGTCGATCAGCACGTCGTTGGCGACGCCGGTGCCGAGGGCCCAGAAGCCCCGGACGGCCGCGCCGTTGATTCCGGTGTTGTCGTGGATGTCGAGGTCGGAGGTGAACCCGAGTTCCTGCTCGACGAGCACGTTGTAGTCGTTGTCGGCCACGAGGTTGTCCGGGCCGAAGTCCACGCTCGCGTTGGCCGAGCCGAACCCGAACAGCGACGTGCTGAAGTAGGCGCCGTATGTGTCGGCCGCGCTGCCGCCGTCGACGTCGTTGCCGCTGAAGACGGGCCGCGCGCCGGCCTGGCCGCCGAACATGCCGAGGCCGACGTTCGAGCCGTCCACCTCGTTGTCCGAAACCACGACGTCCAGGTACGGATCGAAGACCCACACCCCGTAGCTAAACGTCTGCTGGCAATCCACCGTGTTGTCGTCGATCACGTCCGCCGTGGACGGGCCGCCGAGGCTGCCGTTGTTGTCCGAGTGGATGCCGGAGAGGACGTCGGTCACCGTGTTGAGCTCGACCGTCGTTCCGACCGAGTTGTTCAACGCGATGCCGTCGCTCGCCTGCGAGACCGTGTTGCCCTGGATGAGGCCGGTGCCGCCGAAGTTCAGGATGGCGATCGAGCCGGCCTCGCCCTCCACGTTCGTCACCTCGTTGCCAATGAACGAGAAGCTGCCGAAGTTCGTCCCCGCCTGGATGCCGCGCAGGTAGATGTTCTCCACCCGGCAGTCGTTCACCAGCAGGTTGTTGATCGCGGGACCGAGGAGGTGGTTCGTGATGATGCCGTTGCGCGCATTGAGGTCCGCGCCGTTGCGCACCACGCCGGAGACGAGCGACGTGTTGTCGCCGTCCATGCCGATGCGGTACATCTGCACGTCGCTCGCGCTGATGAGGAAGATCGTCGATGCCGCACCGGCGCAGAGCGAGCCGGGGCCGCAGATCGGGTTCGAGGCCGCCGGGTAAACGGTGACCAGGTCGCGGTCCTCGCCGTCCAGCGTGATGGGCTTCGTGACGTTGACATTTTCCACGTAGTCCCCCGCGGCGATGTAGACCGTCCCCGAGGGGAGGCACTGCTGGATGCCGGGGTTGATGTTGGAGAATGCGTTGATGCCGAAGAATGCCGTCGGCGCCGCGGGCGGGTACGTCGGGGAGACCGGCGTGCCGATGGGGCCCGCGAAGTCGTCGTCCACATAGATCGGCGACGTGAGCGGGAAGCCGCCGAACGTCAGCAGGCCCGCCGGCGCGTCGTCCGGGTCGTGCCAGAGCCGGAGCTCAAGCGCGGAGTACTCGGCCAGCGTCATCGTGTTCGGCTTCTTCGACGTAGGGACGGAAAAGAAGTTCTCCGCGATGTCGATGTTGTCACTGAACGGGAGGACCGTCCTGCCCGGCGCGGGGGACGTGTAGGTCGCCGCGAAGAAGGCGTTGAACGCGTCCAGCGGACTCGCCGAGCCCGCCGCGTTCGCCGTGTCCGAGTCGAGCACGATGAAGTTGGCGAAGTCCGGGCCGAAGAAGTTCTCGTCCCCGACGCCGCCCATCGTCATCGCGCCCATCGGGCGCACGTTGCCGGCCGAGACGCCGCGGCGAAAGGCCACTGCGTTGCCGCCGGGTGAGGCGCCGCTGTTGAAGTTGTTGTCGATGATCGTCGTCGTGTTCGCCGGAACAGGCGCGAACCCGGACGTGATGCCCGTGCCGGGGAAGTCCGTGTCCACCAGCAGGTGCGTGAACACCGAAACCCCCGCCGCCACGTTGAACGTGTTGGCGGAGAACAGCGCGTTCGTCGCCGCACCCGAGTAGACGCCCACGCTGCGCGTCGTCACCGTGTTGCCGCTGAACGTGATCGGCCGGCTGAAGTAGTCGTGCTTCAGCAGCACCGCCTGCAACGCCCACGGCTGCCCCGTGTTCGGGTTGAGCCCCGGCGTGAAGAAGTTGTCGAGGATCTGGAACGGCACGCCGCCGTTGTTCGGCTCCGTGACGTCGATGCCCGCGCCAAGGAACGTGTTGTTCTGCACGAGCACCGGTCCGTTCGTGCTGAACTGCATCAGCGCGTCCTGGATGGCGCCCGTGATCGTGTTGCCGTCCGCGGGATTCGGCCCGCCGACCGTCGGCACGCCCGCGAAGGTCCAGATGCCGCGCGGGAACGTCGAGACGAAGCTCGGCCCCGCGCCGCCCGTGCCCTGGATGATGTCATTGCCGCGGATCGAAGCCGTGTGGTTCAGCCCGGCACCGCCCGCCTGGATGTTGATCGCCGTCGTGCGGTCCGCGAAGGGCAGCGGGTTGTTCCCGTTCGAGACGAACACGTTGTCCACCACCGCCAGGTTGTTGAACGGCTGGCCGGATGCGACGTGCACGCCGAAGCGGACATGCGACTGGTTCATCTCGAACCGCATGTCGTTCACTTCGATGTCCGCTGCCTGGATCGCCATGAGCGAGGGCGGCGGCGGGTTTGGCCCGCCGTAAACCGGCGCCTGGAGAATCGTCCCAGTGTCGGACTCGCCATCAAGCGTCACTGCGCGGTCCACGGCGACGAGCTCCGTGTAGGAGCCGTCCGCGACGTACACCGTGCCGGTGGCCTGCGCCTGCTGGATGCCCGCGTTGATGGTGGTGAAGGCGTTGATGCCGATGTACGCCGTCGGAGCCGCAGGGGGATGCGTCGGCGTGACCGGCGTGCCGAAGCCGCCCGCGAACGAGTCGTCGACGTACACCTCGGGGAAGAGGGGGATGCCGCCGTAGAGCAGCAGCCCCGCGGGTGCGTCATCCGGGTCGTGCCAGAGCCTGAGCTCGAACGCCGCGAGTTCGCCCGCCGTCATGGCCGAGGGAACCTGCGGGGTGGGCACCTCGAACGTGTTGTCCGCTATGGTGATGTTGTTGCTGAACGGCAGGACGGTGCGCCCGGGGGCCGGCGAGGTGTAGATCGTCGTGAAGAGCGCGTTGAACGCGTCCAGCGGGCTCGGCGAACCGGCTGCGTTCGCCGTGTCGGAGTCCAGCGCGACGAAGTAGGCCAGGTCGTCCTCGAAGTAGTTCTCGACTCCTGAGCCACCCACCGTCATCGCGCCCATCGGACGCGCGTTGCCCGCGGATACGCCCCGCCGGAACGCCAGGCCGATGCCCCCCGGAACACCCGAGTCGCCGAAGAAGTTGCCCTGCAGCGTCGTCGTGTTCGCCGGCACGGGGGAGAAGCCGGAGGTGATGCCCGTGCCGGGGAAGTCGGTATCCACCAGCACGTGCGTGAAGCTCGTCGCGCCCGGATCCGGGATGAACGTGTTGTCGTTGATGGAGGCCGCCGTCGCCGCCCCCGCGTACACGCCGATCCCGTACGTGAACACGAAGTTGTTCGCGAACGTGATCGGCCGGCTGAAGTAGTCATGCTTCAGGAGGGCCGACTGCGCGGCGAACGGAAGTCCCGTGTTCGGGTTCAGGCCCGGGACGAAGGTGTTGAATTGGATGGCGAACGGCTGCCCGGCGTTGTTCGGCTCCGTGACGTCGATGCCCGCGCCGTTGAAGAGGTTGTTCTCCAGCAGCGCCGGCCCGTTCGTCGTGAACTGCAGCAGGCAGTCCTGGAACGAGGCGACGATGGTGTTGCCATCGCCGAACCCGGGCCCGCCGATGGTCGGCACGCCCTGGAAGAACCAGATGCCGCGCGGGAAGGTCGAGACGCCGCTCGGCGCCGGGCCGCCCGTGCCCTGGATGATCTGGTTCGTGCGGATCGTCGCGGCGTGGTTCGCCGCCGCCCCGCCCGCCTGGATGTTGATCGCCGTCGTGCGGTCGGCAAAGCCCATCGGGTTGTTGCCGTTCGAGACGAACACGCTGTTCAGCACGTTCAGGTTGTTGAACTGCGAGCCCGAGGCGACATGCACGCCGAAGCGCACGTGCGACTGGTTCATCTCGAACCGCAGGTTGTCGATCGTGACGTTCTGCGAGCTTACCGCCATCAGCGCCGCGGGGGGCGGGTTCGGCCCGCCGTACACCGGAGCCTGCAGGATCGTGCCCGTGTTGGACTCGCCCTCGATCGTCAGGGCCTTGGCGACGGTGAAGAGCCCGGTGTAAGTGTCGTCGGGGACCTCCAGCGTCCAGGTGGCCGGGATCGCGTTGATGGCCGTCTGGAGGTTCGCCTGGATCGGCGCGCCGAAGGTGGCGACCGTCTGCGGCTGGAACCCGTTCGCGGGATTCGCGTCCGCGTCCGTGCCGCTCGACAACCAGATGTTCACCGTCTTCGGCCCGCTGCCGGAGATGTAGAAAGGATACGGCGGCCCGGGGGGAACCGCGGGCCCCGGGTACGCGAAGAGGGGCGGCAGGACCGCGTTCTGGTTCACGTTGCTGACGTTCAGCGTCGGCAGCCCCGCACCCCACCAGTTGCGCGAAACGTCGATGTTCGACGTCGAGTTGTTCTCGAACTGGCTTGCGAAGTTACCGCTGATGTCGTTGTCCACGATGGACGCGCCCGTCACCGTCGCCGTCGCGCCGTTGAACAGGATGCCGAACGTGCGGTTCAGCGTGATGAAGTTGTTCCGGATCGTGTAGTTAGTGTATGCCGTGCTGTCCGCGAAGATCAACCCGGTGCGGTTGTCCGTGACCGTGTTGTTCTCGACCGTGCAGCTCGAGCTCGATCCGTTGAAGTAGATGCCCGAGCGGTTCAGCGTGATCGTGTTGTTGTCGATCCTGATGCCCGTGCCGCCGGTGACCGTGGTGACGCCGATGTTGTTTTCGCCGACGCCGGTGTTGCGGGTGATCGTGAAGCCCGACAGGCGCGTGTTGCTCGCGCCGAGCAGGAACGTCTCGTTCGCGCCGCCAAGCTGCCCGACGATCGTCGTCGTCGCGGCGCCGGCGCCGAGCACCGAGACCCCCGCCTTGTTCAGGTTCACGTCCTCGTTGTACGTCCCGGAGTCCACGTTGATCGTCCCGCTGGGGTTCACCAGCGTGACGCCAAACTGGATCCCATGGGTGGAGTCCGCAGGCGCCGGCGCGATGCCGATGCCGTCCCAATAGAATGTGCCTGGACCGGGCGGGTCGTCGCCCGTCGTCAGCCCGGCGAAACTGTCGTCAACGTACACCGTTGCCGACGCGCCGAGCGCCGTGGTGCCAGCCAGCAGCAGCAATGCCGCCAAGGTGACCACCCCGGGATTCATGCGTGCCGAAATAGGCATGCCACTGCTCCTCGGTTGGACTGTTGTTGCTCGTATCCGATGGTACTGCGTCCATTCGGCAGGGGCCGGTCATCGGCACTGCCCGAAATGGCGTCGCATGGATTTCGCCCAAGTGGGCGCGGTTGCATGGAGTCGCTA
Source organism: uncultured Candidatus Sumerlaeota bacterium (assembly GCA_964618855.1). GTDB lineage: Bacteria > Sumerlaeota > Sumerlaeia > SLMS01 > JANRJK01 > CAZUCD01. Next base: position 22,281 of record CAZUCD010000018.1, on the reverse strand, counting down.
CGTTTCCCCGGGAGTGACGGCGCGTGGGGATTGTGGGATCGCCTGTCCTGCTCGTGTACTCCTCCGCCAAGGATTGCAACACCACCGGGAAGGAACCCCGGGTGCGTCGCATCGTAGATAGTTGTCCCATCAGGGTTCACCCATGCCCGTGCTCCCGGCAACCACTATCGAAAGCCAACTTGGAAGATTCGGGAATCGTGTCGGGAATGCCAGAATTGAGGGCCTGGCGGGGCACGTTCCGCCACGATGCGAGGCAAGCTCGGCGAAAGATTTGCTTGCCACGGGTGGGGTCTAAAGGGTTGGGAACCCGCCCCACAGGGAAGCGCCACCTCCCGGAAAGCACAGGCTTCATGTCCACACTCGTCATCGTCGAGTCGCCAGCCAAGGCGAAGACCATCTCGCGCTTTCTTGGGCCGAAGTATCGCGTCGAAGCCAGCTTTGGCCACGTCCGCGACCTGCCGGAGAAGGGCGAGGAGGTTCCCGAGGACATCCGCTCCAGGAGCTGGGGCCGCCTCGCCGTGGACACGGATGGGGATTTCACACCCTATTATGTCGTGCCCAGGGACAAGGCACGGCACATCTCCACCTTGCGCGCCGCACTCAAGGCATCCGACCGCCTCCTGCTGGCAACGGACGAGGACCGCGAGGGGGAATCCATCTCCTGGCACCTCCTGCAGGTCCTCAACCCCCGCGTCCCCGTCCAGCGCATCGTCTTTCACGAGATCACCGAGGAGGCGATCCGGGAGGCGCTGGAGAATCCGCGCGACATCGACCAGAGCCTCGTCAGCGCCCAGGAGAGCCGCCGCATCCTGGACCGGCTCTACGGATACTCCCTCTCCCCCGTCCTATGGAAGAAGGTGCAGGGGGGCCTTTCCGCCGGGAGGGTGCAGAGCGTGGCAATCCGGCTCCTCGTCGAGCGCGAGGAGGAGCGCCAGCGCTTTCGCCGGGCGGAGTACTGGAACATCGAGGCGGTGCTGGAGAAGGACGGCACGCAGTTCAAGGCGGCGCTCGCCCGCGTGGACGGAAGGCGCATCGCCGAGGGTCGCGACTTCGACCCGGCCACGGGCGAACTCAAGGGCGCCCAAGTCCTCAGGCTTGGCGGGCAGGATGCCGGGAGCCTCGTCCAGTCCCTGCGCGGAGCCCTCCCCTGGCAGGTGAAGTCCGTGGACGAACGCCCGGCCTCCCGCCAGCCCTCACCCCCATTCACCACCTCGACCCTCCAGCAGGAGGCCAACCGCAAGCTCGGCTTCTCCTCGAAGAAGACGATGCAGATCGCCCAGCGCCTCTACGAGGGCGTGGACCTCGGCAACGGGGAGCGCGAGGGCCTGATCACCTACATGCGCACGGACTCCACCACGCTTTCCGAGAAGGCGCTCCGCGAGGCCGAGAAGCTCGTGAAGTCCGCATACGGCCCCGAGTACCATGCAGGGTTCCGGTACTACCAGACGAAGACGCGCAACGCACAGGAAGCGCACGAGGCCATCCGTCCCACGCACATCACGCGCGCACCTAAGAGCGTCGAGCATGCACTCGACGGGGACGACCTCCGGCTCTACGAGCTGATATGGAAGAGGACCGTCGCCTCGCAGATGGCGGACGCGAAGCTCAAGCGCACCAGCGTCGTGATCGAGGCCAGGGCCGCCGGCCGCACCGCCGAGTTCGAGGCGTCCGGCACGACGATCCTGTTTCCCGGGTTCCTCCGGGCCTACGTCGAGGGCAGCGACGACCCCGTCGCCCAGCTTGGCGACCAGGAGGTCCTCCTCCCGGCGATGTCGGGCGGGGAGCCTGTCCAATCGCCCGGACGCGCCGGCCTGACGCTTGCCGAACTCCAGGCGAAGCAGAAGGAGACGCTTCCGCCGGCGCGCTACACCGAGGCCGCGCTGATCAAGAAGCTCGAGGAGGAGGGCATCGGGCGCCCATCGACCTACGCCTCGATCATCGGCACCATCCAGGATCGCGGCTACGCGCTGAAGAAGAAGAACGCACTCGTTCCCACCTTCACGGCCTTCGCCGTCGTGAACCTCCTTCGGAACCACTTCGCGGAGTACGTGGACATCAAGTTCACGGCGAAGATGGAGGACTCGCTCGACGACATCTCGAACGGGAGGGCCGACTGGCTCGACTTCGTGCGGACATTCTACCGCGGCGCTGGCCAGGGCGCCGTGGGACTCGAGGCGCGCATCGCCGCCGAGGAACCACGCATCGAGTTTCCCGCGATCCCGCTCGGCAACGACCCGGAGACCGGTCTCGCGATGTGCGTCCGCGTCGGACGCTACGGACCCTACGTGCAGCGCGGCGAAGGGGGCGCCGGCAACGTCGCATCCGTCCCGGGCGACATGGCGCCGGGCGACCTCACGGTGTCGGAAGCCGCGGCAATCCTCGCAAACAAGAACGCAGGGCCGCGCGTGATCGGCACCCACCCGGAGACCGAGGAGAAGGTCTACGCGGCCAAGGGACGGTTCGGCCCCTACGTCCAGCTCGGCGAGGGCACGGACAAGGAGAAGCCGCGCCGCGCCTCCCTCCCCGCGGGCGTGAGCGAGGAGGAGGTGACGCTGGAGGAGGCACTGCGGCTGCTCAGCCTGCCGCGCGACCTGGGCAACCACCCGGACACCGGAGCGCCCATCGTCGCAGGCCTCGGGCGCTACGGGCCGTACGTCAAGATGGGGGACGACTTCCGCTCGCTCGAGGATGGCGACGACGTCCACCTGATCGGGCTGCACCGCGCATTGGAGCTGCTCGCCGCGCCGAAGAAGTTCGCGCGCAGGCAATCGACCCCGACGGCGCTGAAGGAACTCGGCACGAGCCCCGCCACGAACAAGCCCATCAAGGTCATGGATGGCCGCTACGGCGCCTACGTCACGGACGGCGAGACCAACGCGACGCTGCCCAAGGGGATGCAGGCGGCGGACCTGACCGTCGAGCAGGCGCTCGAGCTCATCGCCGCGCGCCAGGCAAAGGGTCCATCCAAGGGCCGCCGGCCCTTCGCCAGGAAGGCCGCCGCCAAGAACGGCACGTCGGAGTCGAAGGCCGCGAAGGCAGCGGCGAAGCCGAAGGCGGCGAAGGCGAAGCCGAAGGCAAGGAAGAAAAGCTGACGCACAGGCGCAGAGACGCAGGGGCGCAAAGGAACAGTTAGAACCCGGGGGGTTCCTTTGCGACTTCGCGCCTTGGAGTCCTTGCGTCGGGTCCTTCTTCTCTCACGACGCACAGGCGCAGTGACGCAGGGGCGCAAAGTAACAGCAGGAATCTGGGTGGTTCCTTGGCGACTTCGCGCCCTGGCGTCCTTGCGTCGGGTCCTTCTTCTCTCACGACGCAAAGGCGCAGAGACGCAGGAACGCTAAGGAACAGCAGGAATCTGGGTGGTTCCTTTGCGACCTCGCGCCCTGGCGTCCTTGCGTCGGGCTTTCTTCAAGCACAACGCAGAGGCGCAGAGACGCAGGGGCGCAAAGGAACAGCAACGATCTGGGCGGCTCCTTTGCGACCTCGCGCCCTGGCGTCCTTGCGTCGGGTCTTTCTTCAAGCACTACGCAAAGGCGCAGTGACGCGGGGGCGCAAAGGAACAGCAGAAATCCGGGCGGTTCCATTGCGACTTCGCGCCCTGGCGTCCTTGCGTCGGGATTTTCTTCTTTCACGACGCACAGGCGCAGTGACGCAGGGGCGCAAAGGAACTGCAGAAATCCGGGCGGTTCCTTGGCGACTTCGCGCCCTGGCGTCCTTGCGTCGGGTCCTTCTTCTCTCACGACGCACAGGCGCAGTGACGCAGGGGCGCAAAGGAACAGCAAGAATCTGGGCGGTTCCTTTGCGCAGTGCGCCTTTGCGCCCTTGCG
>CAZUCD010000018.1:0-18357 GCA_964618855.1 uncultured Candidatus Sumerlaeota bacterium | reverse complement strand
GGAACAGCAAGAATCTGGGCGGTTCCTTTGCGCAGTGCGCCTTTGCGCCCTTGCGTCAGGCTGCGCGCCCGCGCAAGCATCCCTGCTTCCCGCTCGCTGGCAGCCCGCTCCATGTCCTCAGCCCATCCGCAAGACAACCCGCTCGCCCTCAATGGCGTCCTGCTCGTCGACAAACCCGTCGGCATCACCTCGCACGATGTGGTGGACGAGGTACGGCGCGTCCTTTCCACGCGCCGCGTCGGGCACGCCGGCACGCTCGATCCCGCCGCGGAGGGACTCCTCGTCCTGCTCGTCGGCGAGGCCACCAAGATCGCCGAGTACCTCCAGAGCTCCGACAAGCAATACGAGGGTGTGATGCGCCTCGGCGTCGTCTCCGACACGTACGATGCGCAGGGGGCCGTGGAACCCGGGCCCGGCGGACGCTTCCCGGACATCGCCGCGCTGCAGGACCTTGCGGACGAGATGACCGGGGACCTCGCGCAGGTGCCCCCGCCCTACTCCGCGAAGAAGGTCGCGGGGAAGAAGCTCTACGAGTACGCGCGCGCCGGAAAGCAGGTCGCCGTCGACGCGCGGTCCGTCGTCGTCCACGACTTCGAGATCCTCGAGGCAGAGGGGGACCGGGTCGAGTTCGGCATCGAATGCTCCAGCGGGACCTACGTGCGCTCGATCGTGCACGACCTCGGGCAGCGCGCGGGCTGCGGCGCGATCATGGTCGAGCTGCGCCGCACCGTCTCGGGGCACTTCGAGGTCGAGGAGGCCATCGGCCTCGAGGACCTGAAGGTCCTCGCCGGGAACGAGGAGGCGCTGCGCGCGCGCATCATCCCCATCCGCCGCGCCCTTCCGGAGATGCCCGCGGGCTGGCTGCTCTCCGGGGCCGAGGATTGGCTCCGCCGTGGGCAGGCCATCCCGTCCTCGCTCGTCGAGGTCGAGGAAGGCAAGCGCCCCGCGAAGGGCGCCACCGTCGTGCTGTGCAGGCTTTCGGGCGACGCGGTTGCGCTCGCACGGGTCGACCCCGCGCCCATCTCGCCACCGCCAAGGGCCTTCGCCGGCGCCCCCGCACCCTGGTTCCAGCCCATCAAGCTCTTCGATTCCACGACGGAGTAGGAGCGTTGCGCCCTCGCGGCGCCCTGCACCCGGATCGTTGGCCCGTGCCTTGCCCCGCTGGGGACATACGCACGGCAATTGGCGCCTGACGACCCGGCAGGCGCGCGCGGCCGGGCGCGCCCTGTGTCGGAAAGACACAAACACAATGACCGTCAAGCGCGACTACTACGAAGTACTCGGCATCTCACGCGACGCCAATGGCGACGTGATCAAGAAGTCATTCCGGGCGCTCGCCATGCAGTACCACCCGGACCGCAATCCAGACAACCCCGACCAGGCCGCCGAGAAGTTCAAGGAGGCGAGCGAGGCCTACGAGGTCCTGAGCGACCCCGACAAGCGCGCGCGCTACGACCGCTTCGGCCACGAGGGGATGAAGAGCGCCTTTGGCGGCCATGACTTCCAGTGGGAGAACTTCACGCACGCCTCGGACGTGGAGGACTTCTTCGGCGACCTTTTCAGCGCGTTCATGGGGGGCGGCCGCCGCGGCCGTCCGAACCGCGGCGCGGACATCGAGGCCGAGGCGACGCTCTCCCTCGAGGAGGCGTTCTCAGGGGTCGAGGTCGAGGTCCCCTTCACGCGCCGGGAGTGCTGCGGGACGTGCAAGGGCTCCGGCGCCGAGCCGGGCACCAAGCCGAAGGCCTGCGGACGATGCGGCGGCACCGGCCAGCGGCGCGTCCAACAGGGGTTCTTCGTCCTGGCGGCGCCGTGCAACGCATGCGGTGGACGCGGCAAGGTGGTGGAGAAGCCCTGCGGCACGTGCAGCGGCCGCGGCCTCGCGGAGGCCCGAAAGAAGGTCAGCGTCAAGATCCCCAGGGGAATCTCACACGGCCAGTCCATGCGCCTGCGCGGCGAGGGGGACGACGCGCCCGGGGGCCAGGGCGCGCGCGGCGACCTCCTCGTCCACGTGGGCGTGAAGGAGCACGAGAAGTTCGTTCGCGAGGGGGAGAACGTCCTGATCGACATGCCGATCCACTTCCATCTCGCCGCGCTGGGCGGAAAAATCAGGGTCCCAACCCTTCACGGGGAGGAGGAGGTGGCGATCCCGCCGGGCACCGCGTCGCACACGGTGTTCAAGCTGCGGCACAAGGGCATGCCGGTCTCGCCCGGCGCGGACCGGTTCGGGGACATGTTCGTCCGCGCCTCGATCGTGGTGCCGAGGAAGCTGACGGACCGGCAGCGCGAGCTCGTGGCCGAGCTGGGGAGGGAGTTCGGCGACAACGCCGAGCACCACCGCGGCGAGGGTGGATTTTTCGAGTTTGTGAAGGACATTTTTCGATAATTTAAACGTTATCAACCATGCCCCCGCCCCGCGAACCGCAGTGGCCCGCCTCCGCGCGCAGCCGCATGAAGCCCGGCAACGACGCGGTCAGCCGCATCCTCTTCACCGCGATCATCGTCGCGGTCCTCGCGGGGGTGGGCGCGTTCCTCGGCGGCGCGTCCCTGCCGAAGCGCGGCTACCGGGAGCGCGATCCGCAGACGGGGCAGGTGGTCGCGTTCCGGGACAGCCCCGAGAAGTCGCGGCGGCGGTTGCTGGTCGGGGGCATCGCCGGGGCGATCCTCGGCGCAGTCCTCTCCACGGTTTGGTGGCGTGAACAACTCACACTGGACGCCCCCCACGAGACGCCGAAGTACCCCGGCCAATGGCGCAGTGGCCGCCCGGGGGGATGATTGGGTCTTGGGGAAGGGTTTCGGGAAGGCCCGGTCCCGGATCCGGTGGAATGAATTCCGAGTGCTCGGGATGGGTTTCAGGGGAGCCTGTGACCAGAACCCCGGTTCCGCCCCACCCGAGATTCGAATCCCGGCGCCCCGCTGGAAAAACAACCTGCAAACCGGCATGACCACCCCGGCCAAGCCACTTTGCAGCGCGCACTCGTACTCGTCACCCGCCACGCATCTCAGTCTTCGTGTGCCCTACCCGGAGCGCCGCCAGAACACCGACATCGCCAACACCACCAGCACCAGCGCCGCCGCCACGATGGCCCCGACACCGAGCCCTCCGAGCGAGGTCGACGGCTGGGGGACGTCGAGGACGGGGTTCGGCTCCGTCTTCGCATTCGAGGGAACCACGGGCCGCGTGGACGGAATCGGCGGGATGCCCTTCGGATAGATGTCGTCGGGATTGGGGCCTTCCTTCGCGAGGGCGGCATAGGCCTTGTGCATGCGCATGAATCCCGCGGGCTCGAGCTCCTTCGAGGCGACGAGTGCGGCGCGGAACTCCGCCCGCGACATTTTCGTCACGCGGGGGCGCAGTTCCTCCGGGAGAATGTGGGGGGACTCCATCAATTGGCGCGCCTGCTCGCGCGGTTCCGTGACCTCGTCCTTCGTGACGCGGTACACGAATGGGCGCGACAGCGACCGAGGCGGAACCTTGTCCCCCGTCGCCGTGATGCGCGCATACCACGGGACCAATTCGTCCTGGGTGATCGTGATCGAGGTTTCCTCGTCCAAGGGGAGCTCGAGCCGATCGTAGGGGTCGCCGAAACTTCCGGTCTCCGAGTCGGGGTAGTATGTCCTGAGCGTGGCGTCCCACCGTGCGCCGGACATCTCGCGCTGGTGCAGCAGCCAGCGCGCGAGGAGCGCGTGCACGGCATCCACCTTGTTCATCTCGCGCTCGAGTTCGGCGAGGGTGACGGGGATCTCGACGCTCTTGGGGTCGAAGCGGGCATAGACGATCCCGGGCTGACCTGAGGGACGCCAGTCGATGCCCTTTTTCGAGCCCTTTTCCGGGAGGGGCTCCGCGGCGGACCGGCTGAATGCCAGCAGGACCAGCGCAGCGAGGATGGCCAGGGAACGACCGCAGGAAATCATGTGGCGTTTCATGGTGCCTTCAACTCGACCGTGATCTTGTAACTCCCGCCGCGAAGGGCGGAAACCTCCAGCGTGGCATTTCCCGTGCCGGACACCACGAAGGCGACGAACTGGCGCCTCATCCCCCGGACGCGCTCGACGCGGAGCGTGGACGGCGTGTGCTCCTGCCACTTCACCCGGTCAAAGTCGGGATCCTCCACCACGCCGGCCGAGACGACCGTCACGCCGTCGCCCTTCAGGGTGACGGTATTGTCCGGGGTGATGCCCTTCTCGACGTCGTGCGAGGTGCGCGTGGGCAGGTAGCCGACGTTCTCGATGGCATGGTCGATTCGATACAGCCCGTCGCCCAGGGCGCGCACGGTTGTCTCGCCCGGCTGGAGCTTCGGCATGCACTCGGCATGGTAGAGCGTGAACATGGTGTTGCGATGGAGTTCCTCCTCGAGGAGGAACGAGGGCGGGACGCGCCCCCAAGTGCTCGCCATGCCGCCGACCTCAACCTTCCCGTAGGTCGGGTGGTCCACCTCGCGCCACGGGGTGAGTCCCTGGTTCAGGAGGAGGCGGCGGACGAACTTCATCCGTTCCCGGCGGCCATCCTCGCCACCCGGCAGGCCGCGGCGGTACAGGTTGTCCTCGGTCCACAACTCGTTCGTGTACGCGGTCACGCCGACGGCGCCGTAGAACCACTCGATCTCCCCGCCCCAGACGGTGTAGAGGTCCCTCCAACTGATCATGTTGCGGTAGAAGGGAAGCATCTGGGTTCCGCGCTCGCCGATCTGGGCCATGAGGCGCTCGTCCTCGGGATGGACCCTGCCCCCCTCGCGCCCCGGGCCGCGCAGGATCATCCCGCCGGCGTTGTGGTAGCTCTGCACGGCGGCGATGTTCGGGCGTGCGAGCACGTAGTCGCGCACCGCGCGCGTCTCCGGCAGCGAGAACGGATAGTCGTGCGCGCCGAACTGGATGCTCTCGGGCGCCCAGTCCAATGGCCAGTTGCGGTTCGGGTCGTAGCCCCCCGGCCCGTCCTCGTTGATCTCACCGTCCCCGTCGTTGTCGATCCCCTCGGTGCGGATCAGGCGGTACTCCCCGCGCTCCTCCGGCTCCACTTCGAACATGAGCGAATCGGGGAACTCGGGATCGATCTTGTAGCGTCCGAAGGGGTCCTTGACGCGCATGGAGGTGATTTGGCCGTCGCCATTGATGTCCTCCGGCCCGTCCTCGTCGAAGAGCCCGTCGCCGTCGCTGTCCACGGGTATGCGTCCCCCGCGAGAGAGGTGCGGGTTGGCGGGGTCCCGGAACCACGCGTCGCGGCCGTCGGGGTTGATGGTCGGCACGAGGTAGAATGCGCGCTCGTCGACGAGTTTCGTCACCAGCTCGACCCTGCCGTACATTTCGAGCAGGTACCACGCGGTGTAGACGACGGTCTCCGCGGCCTGGACCTCGTTGCCGTGGATGTTGCCGTCCACGTAGAGCGCGGGCTTGGCGGAGAGCTCCCCCGTTTCGGGGTTGCCGATCTCGATGGCGAGGATTTCGCGGTTCTCGGCGGACTTGCCGAGGGACACGATGCGGGAGAGCTTCGGGTGCGCAGCGTTGAGGGCGCGCAGCAGGTCGTCGAGCCCCTTCGTGTCGTGGAACTTGTTCCACGCGATGGGCACGCGGGGGTCGTCCGGCGCGCCGAGCGCGGGGAAAGTGTTGCGCGGTTCCGGCAGGGTGTCGCCGGCAAGTGCCGGGCCCGCCATCAGCAGCGCCGCCAGAAGTGTCGTCATGCGCGTCATCGGGCGCCTCCCCCGGCCGTCCCCGGCGTGATGGTCGATTCCTGCGTGGTGGCGAACTCGGAAACGAGGCGGAGCTTCACGGTTGGCGACGCCCCCGGCAGGTGCAGCACGCGGCGGAACTCGCGTGTTCCACCGGCACCCTCGATCGGCTGGAAGATGATGCGCTTCGTCCCCCCCATCACCCGGCCGCCCTCCCCCGGCTCGATCTCAAGCCGCGTCCCGTGGACGTGGGTCGATGCGGCGCCCTGGCCCAATACGTCCGGCAGGATGCCCGTGTTGCGGACGTGCCCCGAGAGCTCGAAGGCCCCCCCCCCGAGCGGCCGCAGCTCCACGTCCTCCAGGTGCACCTCGACTTTGCCGCACGTGAGGGAGATGCCCCACGAGCCGCTTCACGAACATCGTGTGCGAGGTGCCTAGGTCGGCCAGCACGGGCTCCGGGGGATTGATCTTCGCAAACGGCGCGAAGCCGCCGACCTCCGCGACTCCGCCCGGGCGCAGCGGGTGCTCCACGCGCTTCCATGGACGGAACGAGTCCGGCGACGTCTTCTGGAGCCAGTCCAGGAACCGCTGGTCCTGCTTCACGTCCTCGAACTTCTTGAGGCGCTTCTCGGCCTCCTTGTCCGGATCGCCAAGGAGCGCGAGTTGCATCGCGGGCGTCCACGCGGGCGTCGCGAGCACGAGCCGGCCGCGCGCGTAGTAGGTCCACGCGCCGAGGCTACCCTTCCACGCGTCGGACGAGCCGGGCACGCCGACCTCCTTCGAGAGGCCGAGGTCCTTGCGATAGAGCTCCCCGAGTCGGCGAATGATGGGGACGTCTTCGGCGTGCGGATGCTCGACGGGCTTGCCCGGGCCCTCGTCGTCGTCGTCGTCGAAGGGATTGCGTCCCTCCCTCGGGATGGCGCTGCGCAGGCGGCTCGTCTTGTCTGCGGGTGGCGACGTGAGGAGGTTGTCCTCGGGTCCGAAGACGACCAGCGCGGCAATGCGCGGGTTGTCGATGATGAAGTCGATGAGCGCGCGGGTTTCGGTGGTCGAGACGGGCCCCTCCCCCGAGTTGCGCGCATGCCATTCGTAGTTGACCGGGAAGTTGCGCGCGAGGTTCGTCCCCGCGTCGGCCTCCTCGTTGAGGTCCTTGTCCCCGTCGTCGTCGCGGCCCTCGGGAGCGAGCTTCCATCGGCCGCGCTCCCCCTCGCCGCGTTTGGCCTCGCGCAGGAGCGCGCCACCCTCGCCGTCGGAGACCATGGTGCCGGCGGGATCCTCGTAGCGGATCGCCGCGATGAAGCCGTCCCCGTCGATGTCGTCGCGCATGTCCTCGCCGCGGCGCCCGTCGCGGTCGGTGTCGAGGCTGGCCGCGAGCCCGCGCTGCTCGTCGCGCGGCTTGGCGAAGAACGAACCCGCGGCCGATGGGTTCACGCTGGGAACGAGGAAGAGCGTCGTGGACTCGAGCCAGTCGCCCGCCTCGACCGTGCCGGAGGTCGCCTCGTCCGCGAGGCGCAGGACCATCTCCGTGCCGACGAGGTGCCGCCCGTCCAGCCCGCCGACGATGAGGATTGCGGGATCGGTCGTGCGGGTGCTGCCCGCGCGCGCCAGCCAGATGGGCGCGCCCGAGGCGTCCCTCGCGAGCTCGGAGACGTCGAGCCTCCCCGGCGCGCGCGCAGCCGCCGCGCGCAGCGCTTCGCCCACGCCCTTCGCGTCGCGGTAGGCGGGACCCTCCCCCGCGGCGAAGATCGCGGCGGGCAACAACATCGCAAGCACTGCGGCCAATCGAGGCATGTCTGCCCCCTTCCGGATGTGGAGCGCGCAATCTGGACAACCCCCGCGTCCGTGCCAAGGGTTTGGATGGGGGGAGGCGAAGCGGGCGCGCTGCGCGGCGAACCCGGGGGAGTCAGCCGCTCCGGACGCCGTGCCGCGGGCCGGGGCCGCCGCTCGCCGCCATCCACTGCGCATCGAGATCGGGGCACGGCGCGGATGGGTCCCTTTTCGGACTGAGGAGCCAACGGATCCAGCGATGGGCGTCCGGGGACGAATCGTGCCCGAGGGCCTCGACGGCAATCAGGAGGAGGCCGTGGAAGTGCAGCCATGCAGCCTGGCGCTCGCGCGCTTCCGCGAGAGTCCGCTCCCTGCGCCGGTGGACGAGGCCGGCGACCACGAAGAGCGAAGCCGCGTAAAGGAACGCCGCGAGCGGCCCATGCTCCAGATCGCGGATGAGGATGACCGCAGTCGCCAGGAAGTACGCGGCCACCCAGCAGATCAGTGCCAGGAGTCCCCTGCGGATGAATGGGCTCCGGGCGCGCGCGCCCCCCGGGAGCAATCCCGTTGGCGCCAAATCCAGGATCTTGTGTGCCTTCGCGGAGATGAGCATCGGAGCTTCCAACGTCCCATGGACACGATCGGCGAACACGATCTCACGGCGGCTTCGAAAGAAGGCATGCACGACGAGGAAAACGGAAGCGACGATCAGGCACTTCAGCCACAGGTGTCCCGCAACGGCCAGGGCACCGACAGCAGTCCCGGCGACAAGCAGTGCCACGGCCAGTACAAGCAGCCATTGGGAAACATCCCCGCGCGCGCCGCTGAGGTAGTGCGCCACGGCGAGTTCCCGCGCAGGCGCGCCGCACTCGAGATAGGGAGGGCCGTTCTCCCGCAGGTCGCCCCATGCGGAATCGCCGTGGGATGCCTCGCGCGGGTCGATCTCGTGGGCCCTTCCACGCAGAACCAGGATCAGGTGGCTCCAGACCCTCCAGACCAGCAACGCCCCGACGAGAGAGAGCACGATGGACGGGAACCACGACAGACGCGGAGGCCCGAGAGTCAGGTAGAGGAAAATGCCCCCCGGCAGGGCCAGGACCGAGAGGCATCCCCAGAGTCCCAGGAGAGTGTCGCGCAGGGAGACCTTTTCCTCCCGCCACTGGAGGAAGATCGCGTTGTGGTCCTCCTCGCAGAGGAGCGGATCAACGGCTCGGTCCGCATCGGAGAAACAACGGGGAGGACTCTCCTTCACCGCGGACGGTCACTTCCCGAACAGGGCGCTTCCGACGCGGACGATGGTCGCGCCCTCCTCGATGGCGACCTCGAAGTCGCCGCTCATGCCCATCGAGAGCCCCGGCAGGGGGACGCCCGTGTCGCGCACGAGGCGGTCGCGCAATTCGCGCAGGGCGCGGAAGACCGGGCGCGCCGACTCCGCGTCGTCGGCGAGCGGCGCCATCGTCATCAGGCCCTCGATCCTGAGCGCGGGCAGGGCGGCCGCCGCGCGGACGAGCGCCGCCGCCTCCTCCGCCCCGGCGCCCGCCTTCGCGGCCTCCCCGCTCACGTTCGCCTGCAGGAACACGCGCGCGGTGCGGCCCGCGCGCGCGTACGCAGCGGAAACCGCCTCCGCCACGTCGGCGCGGTCGATCGAATGCGCCCACCCGAAAAGGCCCGGCAGGTACTTCGCCTTGTTCGTCTGCAGGCGGCCGATGAAGTGCCACTCGGGGCCGGGGGGGAACGCGGGGATGCGCTCGCGCGCCTCCTGGACGCGGTTCTCGGCGAGGTGGCGCTCGCCAAGCTCGACGAGCGCGAGCGCATCCGACAGCGGGCGCTGCTTCACGACACACAGGAGGATCACGTCGCGAGGGTCGCGCCCTGCGCGCGCGCACGCCGCAGCGATGCGTCCGTGAACGGACTCGAGGTGGTCGCTGATGTGGCTGCTCACGCGGGTTCGGGCTCCGTGGCCGCGGGGCTTTCGGCGGCGGCGGCCCCCTCCGGCGCGAGTTCCCTCCACAATGCGAGGTAGGCGTCCGCAGTGCGGCCAATCTCGTAGTTCAGGGAGACGTGCTCCCGCGCGGCGGCGCCCATGGCGCGCGCCGCGTCCGGATCGGCGAGGAGCCCGAGCGCGGCGTCCGCAAGCGCGGCCGCGTCCTGGGGATCCACCAGCCGGCCCGTCACGCCGTCGGTGATCAGCTCCCGGATGCCGCCGGTCGCACCCGCAACCACCGGCGTGCCCGCGGCCATGGCCTCGGCAACGATCAGGCCGAAGCCCTCAGTGCGGCTCGGGTGGAAGACGACATCGGCGCTCGCGAGGACGCGCGGCAGCATCCGCGACAGGTGGCCGATGAAGCGCACGGGGAGCGCGCGCGCTGCGGCCTCCGTCTCCAGGGCGTCGCGCAGCGGGCCCTCGCCGACGAACACGAGCGTCGCGCCGGCGTGGCGCTCGTGCACGCGCGCGAACGCCTCCAGCGAGACAAAGGGGTTCTTGATGTCGATCAGGTTGCCGGCGGCGACCACCATCGGCCCGGGACCGTCGATGGCAAGGAGGTGGCGCATCTCCGCGCGCGTCTCCGGGGACGCGGGGAAAACCTGGAGCGCGTCGACCCCGTTGGGTATGACGCGGGTGCGGGCCTCCGGGTAGCCGGCGCGCAGCATCGTCTCGCGGACGTGGTTCGAAATGGCGACGAAAGCGTCGCAGCGCCCGCGCGTCAGCCTGTCGAGGACGCGGTAGGCGGCTCCGGCGAGCGCGCCCTTCTCCCCCACCGCGTGCAGGCCGTGTATGGTGGTGGAAAGGCTGGGCGAGCCCAGGTCGCGCAGGACGAGGCGCATCGCCAGGTCCGGCCAGAGCAGGTTCGTGTGCACGACATGGGGGCGCGTGCGGCGCTGGGCGACCTCGCGCGCCCATGAGCGCAGCCGCCGGAGCCCTCCCCTTCCCCGCGAGGGAACAAACGTCGCCGGGACCCCCAGTTCGCGGTAGGGGGCGAGGAGCTCCCCCCCGCGGCTGAGCGCGACGACCTCAAGGTGCAGCCCGGGCACCGCGTGCAGCCGCTCGCACACCTGAAACATCAGGTTGCCCGGGCCATCCTGCTGATAGCTATTCAAGGCGATCAGGATGCGGAGCATGCGCTCCGGGTCCGGCCCAGCCTGACGCGGTGGCGTCGAGTAGGAGGCGCCGCTGGGGACGGGCATGGTCGAACCTGGCGTGCGGGTGGGCTGGTGGTCGGGCGGCACCGAAGGGCGCCGTTCCATGCACGAGGCGCGGGCCTCCCGCGTCGAGTCCATTCTGCCCGCCCAAGCGCCGCAACCTGCTCGCGGCCACGACCCCACGAACGCGAACCCGCAACCCGATGCCCCAGGCCCTCAGACGCCTGCTCATCGTCAGCTACGACTTCCCGCCCTCGTCGGTGGGCATATGGCGCACGCTCAAGTTCTGCCGCTACATGCCCAAGTTCGGCTGGTTCCCGAGCGTCCTAACCGTCCGCGAGGTCCGCTCACCCGCGTGGGATGAGGAGCCCCTGAAGGAACTCCCCGAGGGGACCGAGATCCGCCGCACCGGCTCGCTCGACATCAACCGCGTCGCGTGGAAGCTCCAGCGCCTCGACGAGATGGTGTTCGACAAGCCCAAGGGCGAGCCCGTCCGCCGCAGCAACCCGACGCCGACGAACTCCCGCATGCGCTCGATCATGGACGTTGCGCGGAGGTGGCTGTGGGTCCCGGACGACCGGTGCTGGTGGGCCCCGTTCGCGGTGGCGGAAGGGAAGCGCTGGCTCTCCCAGACGAAGTTCGACGCCATCTACTCGACGTCGTTCCCGCACACGTCGCACGTGGTGGCGGCCGACCTGGCGCGCGCGTTCCGCCTCCCGTACATCGCAGACTTCCGCGACATCTGGATCGGCAACTACCAGTTCTACAACCCGCCGACGGCTTGGCACGACCGCAAGCAACGCAGGTTGGAACGCTTCGTGGTGCGTACCGCCGGGCGCGTCATCTCCGCCACGGAGCCCATCACGCGCGACTTCCTCGAGCGCTACCCCGAGGAGCCGCCCGAGAAATTCGACACGGTCCTCAACGGCTACGACCTGGAGGACTTCCAGGGCATCAACCCCTGCCCGCGCCCCGAGACGTTCACGATCACCTACGCGGGGCTGATGTACGGGCAGACCTCGCCGAAGAACTTCTTCGCCGCGGTGTCGGCGCTGCTCGCGCACCAGCCGCGTTGGCGCAAGTACCTCCGCCTGCGCTTCATGGGCGCCATGATCGAGCCCTACCAGCGCCTCATCCAGCAGATGGGCCTCTCCGACGTCACCGTCGTCGAGCCGTACCTCCCCCACCGCGAGGCGCTTCAGGCCATGGTGGACGCCGACGCGCTCCTCCTCCTCGTCGCGAAGACGCCGGGGAGCCACATCATGCTGACGCAGAAGGTGTTCGAGTACGTGGCGGCGCGCCGGCCGATCCTGGCCCTCGTCCCCGAGGGCGCCGCGCGGGACTTCCTCGAGGGCATCGGCGAGGGCTCCGTCGCCGCGCCGGACAGCCCCATCCTCATCGAGCAGGCGCTCGAACGGCTCCTCTACCAGTGGCGCGCGGGGAACAAGCAGCGGGTCGAGCTGCCCGAGAACAAGATCATCCGCAACTATGAGCGCGCACGCCTGACCAAGCGGCTGTGCGACAACCTGGACGCCATCGCGAGGGACTGACCGGGCCGCAATCCGCTCGACAGTCCGCCGGCGTCCGTGTTCCATCGCCGCAGGGAGAGCGCGACGATGTCCATCCTGAAGGTCCTCCTGACGCTTGCGGTATGCAGCATCCTTGCGCGCGCCGCGCAGGGCGGCGGCACATTTTCGATAGAACCCGGCGCGGACGTCCCGGCGGATGTGCGGCCGCACCTCGCCCCGAAGGGCACGCTGCTCCTCCTCGTGTCCCCGGCGTCCCCCCTTTCGGTCGAGGCCATGAAGGCGGCCGAGCGCGACATCGCGGCGCCGCTCGCTGCGCAATCCATCGGCGTCGTCGCCATCGCTGTCGCGGACGAGGCCGGGGCGCGGAAGCTGCGCGAGCAGGCGGGCGCGAGCTACCCGGTCGTCGCTGACCCGGACAGGAGGCTCTTCGGGGAACTCGCGACGGGGGGCGTCCCGCGGGCGATCATCGTGGACCAGTCCGGGCGCGCGGTCTCGCTGCATGCGGGATTCTGGCCCGGCGTGCAGGCGCAATGGCGCGCGCCGCTCGAACAGCTCGCGAAGGGGCGCAAGGTCGTCGTGAAGCCGAACACGCCCACGGACCCGAACCTGGGCGCGATCGACATCCGCGGAAAGAAGAAGCCCGAGACCCCCATCGAAACGTGGATCACCGCGGAGCCCGCCTCGCTCGAGGGCAAGTACGTCCTGTACGACTACTGGGCAACGTGGTGCGGCCCGTGCGTGCATGCGCTCGACACCGCTGAGAAGCTCCACTCGCGATTCGACGACAAGCTCGTGACCATCGCGATCTCCGACGAGGACCCCGACACCGTGCGCGCCTTCGTGAAGAAGCAGGGCTGGAAGCAGCCCATCGCGGTGGACACGACGCGTGCCGTGCCTGAGGCGCTCGAAATCCGCGGCATCCCGCACGCCTTCCTCGTCAACCCCGAGGGGGTCGTCGTCTGGCAGGGACACCCGATGGTGCTATGGCAGAACAACGGACAGGGGATGGTGATCCAGCTCGGCGGGGGGGCCGCCTCGGCCGACAAGTAGTCCCCGCGTCCCCCCGATTCCCGGCTATTGCGCCGTTCGCTCGCGTGCCTTGCGGATCGCCTCGTCGAAGCTGTGGTCGCCGACGTGGCCCGGTGGCGGGCCCACCTGCGGCTCGATGACCTCCGCCTCGCGATCGACAGGTATCGCCCGGTCGGCAAGGTGCGCGCCGAGTTCCTCGCGCGCCACGAACCGCATGTGCCTGACCATGCGGTCCATGATCGCGATGTACTCGAGGAAGTGGAGCATGGCGACGGCGTTCTTTGACTCGGGCAGGAGCCCCTCGCGCAGGTCCCGGCGCAACTTGGCGCTCAGGCGCTTGTACTCGCGGCGCAGCTCGAGCGCCTCGCTCTTCTCCGTGCCCGCGCGGGACTCGCGCATGCGGAGCGTGGCGACCGTGTGGTCGAGCATCTCGCTGACGAGGCGGCCGAGTTCCAGTAGCGGGAGCATCGCCTCGTCGCTGAACCACAGGCGGCGGCGCTTCTTCTGCCGCGTGAGGTACATGAGCCCCTTGGTGTGGTCGGCGATGCGCTCGAAGTCCTCGCTGGCGGCGCGCAGCGTCTGGAGCATCATCGACTGCTCCCGCGTCATCGCCCGCTCCGCAAGCAGGTGCAGGTAGGCGCGGAGCTGGATGTTGATCGTGTCGACGGTGTCCTCGTCGCGCGCGATCGCCGTCAGGTTGCTGTCCTCCAGCGTCACGACGGTGTCGAGCGCCCTGTGCATCATGCGCCGCGTCACGTTGCCCTGGCGCAGGAGCTCCTCCCCCGCGGCGTGCAGCGCGACGTCCGGGTGCGCGATGAACTCGGGGTCGAGGTGGCTCTGCTCGTCCTCGCCCACGGGAAGCGGGACACGGGACTCGATCCATGCCGCGGCGGGCCGGCAGACCGGCAGCAGCACGAGCGCCGTGCCGAGGTGGATGATCGTGTTGAGGTGGGCGACCTGGCGCATCGGGTCGTCCGAAAGCGAGCGCGCAAGCGCCGCGTAGGCGGGCAGCGCGACCAGCGCGATCAGCGTCCCGAGGGCGTTGAAGATGATGTGGGCGTGGGATGCACGGCGCCCCGCGGGCGTCGCCCCCGCGGAGGCCCAGAGCGCCACGAGCGCGCCGCCGACGTGCGCCCCGCAGAGCATCGGCAACGCGTCCTCGACGCGCGCGAGGCCGCCCTGGCCCGCCAGCGAGAACACGATCGCTATCGCCGCCCCGGAGCTCTGGAACGCGGCCGCGAACACCAGCCCCGCGAGGAACTTCAGCACGAACGCGGAGGCCGCATCCCCCGCGATCGAGGCCAGCGCGCGCTCAGGCAGGCCCGTGTCGCGGATGTGGATGCACGCCTCCCTCATCGCCCCGAGGCCGAAGAACAGCAGCGCCAGCCCCGTGATGACGGAGCCCAGCAGCACCAGGCCCTCGCGCTTGCACATGCGCCTCATGAGGACGCCCACGAACAGCCCAACGAATGCGAGTTCCCCGACCGGGATCGACATCACCTGCATCGAGATCGAGGTCCCCACGTTCGCGCCCAGCAGGAGCGGCAGGCTTTGCACGTAGGTGATGATGCCCGCATTGATGAAGGCGATCGCCGTCACGACGACGGGGCCGCTGTGGATGACCGTCGCGGCGCCGACACCCTCCGCGAACGCCAGCAGGGGACGCTTGGTCAGCCGCCGCAGGCCAATCTGCGACGTGGGGTTGAAGAGCCGCTGCACCCCGGAGGTCAGCAGCTCCATCCCGAAGAGGAAGGCCGCCAGACCCCCGAGCAGTTCCAGCGCGGGCAGCAGGTAAAACGAGATGGGAAAGGTGGAGTTGTGTTCCAATTCGGGTGCGGGGCGCTCCTGCGCCATTAATAAACAAGCATTGAACCCAAAGGGTTTGCGGAAATCAAGGACTGCCTGCGCATGCGTCATCGAAACTCGGGTATATCCGATTTTCGGCCCCGACCGGGGGCCTTGCCCCGTGGGGTCGCCCACAACCCCCGGCACCCATGAAAACCGTTTCACCGGAACGCATTCCCGTCGCGCCCGGGGGGCCCGGTTCGCCTAGGTTTCCCACCCCGAATGCAGCTTGGAGTGCGGGGCCGACCCTGTTCACCGGCCCCTGACCCCCGATTCCCCGAAAAGAAACCATGCCCGAGAAAATCCTAGTCAGCGACCAGGTCAGCGAGGACGGCCTTGCGCGGATGCGCGCCGCCGGATTCGAGGTGGACTACAACACGAAGCTCACGCCGGAACAGCTCAAGGCCTCGATCGGGCAGTACGTCGGCTGGGTGGTGCGCAGCGCCAGCCGCGCCACGGCGGATGTCATCGCCGAGGCGCACCAGCTCCGCGTGATCGGCCGCGCCGGCGTCGGGGTGGACAACGTGGACGTGGAGGCCGCGACACGCCGCGGCGTCGTCGTCATGAACACCCCCGGCGGCAACACCGTCAGCACCGCCGAGCACACGGTCAGCCTGATCTGCGCCCTCGCGCACCGCGTCGCCGACGCCGCCGCCTCCATGCGCGACGGCAAGTGGGACCGCAAGGGCCTCATGGGCACGGAGCTGGACGGCAAGACCCTCGGCATCGTCGGCCTCGGCCGCGTCGGGCAGGAGGTCGTCAAGCGCATGCGCGCCTTCGGCATGCATGTCGTCGGGCACGACCCGTTCGTCTCGACGGACCGCATGCGCCAGCTCGGGATCGAGCCCGCGGACGTCGACGAGATCTGCCGCCGCGCGGACTTCCTGACGCTGCACTCCCCGCTATCCGCGGAGACGCGCGACCTGATCGACGCGCGCCGGCTCTCGATGATGAAGAAAACCGCGTTCGTCGTGAACTGCGCGCGCGGCGGGATCGTGAACGAGGCCGCGCTCGCCGACGCGCTCAACGCGGGCACCATCGCGGGCGCCGCGCTCGACGTCTTCGAGGAGGAGCCGCTCCCGCAGTCCAACCCGCTGCGCACCGCGCGCAACGCCATCCTCACCCCGCACATCGCCGCAAGCACCGTGGAAGCGCAGGAAAACGTCGCCATTCAGGTCGCCGAGCAGGTCGTCGACTACCTGCGCAACGGCGTCATCCGAAACGCCGTGAACGCGCCGAGCGTCGATCCCGAGGTGCTGGAGAAGCTGCGCCCGTACCTGATCCTGGCGGAGAAGCTCGGCGCCTTCCTGTCGCAGTACGCCGACTGCGCGATCACGCGCCTGGAGGCGCACTACGCAGGGTTCCTCGCGGAGCAGCCGACCGCGCCCCTGACCACCGCCGCCGCCAAGGGCTTCCTCGCCGCAATCACCGACGAGCCCATCAACTACGTCAATGCGCTGCCCATGATGAAGGCGCGGGGCGTCGAGGTCGTCGAGTCCCGCAGCACCGAGTCCCCGCAGTTCAGCCGCCTCATGCGCCTGGAGGCGCAGCTCGAGGACGGCCGCCGCATGGAGCTCGCCGGCACGATCTTCGACGGCAACAGGCCCCGCATCGTCCTCGTGAACGACAAGCACTTCGACATCGTCCCCTTCGGCCACGTCGTCGTGATCGAGAACCGCGACGTCCCCGGCATCATCGGCAGCGTCGGCACCGTCTTCGGCCGCCACGCGATCAACATCGCGCAGATGACCTGGGGCCGCACCGAGCGCGACGCCACAGCCATGACCGTCATCAACCTCGACGCCCGCGTCCCCCGCCACGTCGTGGAGGAAATCCGCGCCCTCCCGAACATCACGGCGGTGAAGGGGATGAACCTGTCGTAGGGGGGTGTGGCCGAGGGCTGATTGCCAGGGGGAAAACGGCGCGTCGGGCACCTGTTCGGGCCAGTCGGCGGCCCTCCCATCAAGCTTCTCCGCTATGGCTATGTGCGCCATGGCGGTGGTTGCGGTCGCGCCGTGCCAGTGCTTCTCCCCACGGCAGATTTCACACGACGTCGTCGGGAAGAACTTCCTCCACCGGTCCACCTGAGCGCTGTTCCCATACGCACCCCATCGGGATCATCGGCGTCTGCCCAAGCGGGTTGGTGTGCCATGCGGATCGCGCGTCCGGCTCACAGGTGACGCTGACACCCCGGGCACGCGGCGGATAGGGCGCGTCGAACCGCGGCGCGATCCGCACCGCGCGGTGAAGCACTCGCGGTTCCCGCTATTGTGGGGACGGGAAGTGCTGCTTATGATTTCCATCTTCGATATCCGCCGCCGAGAGATGCGTTCCTGCGACCTTGCTTGGAGGTGATAACTCGTGAACGTGCTGCGCGACGACTCGCGCGGACACGGCCCGATCCGGGCTCAAGTGTCGCGCAGCGTTGACAACGGCCGGGATGTGGATTCTCCGCACGATGTCGCCCGGCGGGCGGCGGGCATCGCGAGCGCGTCTGAT
Organism: uncultured Candidatus Sumerlaeota bacterium; assembly: GCA_964618855.1. GTDB lineage: Bacteria > Sumerlaeota > Sumerlaeia > SLMS01 > JANRJK01 > CAZUCD01. The sequence continues at coordinate 887 of CAZUCD010000018.1, read as the reverse complement.
GGCCCCTAGAATGGGTCCTCGTACCGGGAGATCACGAGTCTCTCCACCGAGTAGGTGCCCGTGGGCCGCACGGCTAGCAGGCCTCTACGGTTGTAGATGAAGTCCACATACGGAGCGGAGGCTGTCTGCGGCTGGGCGGCCGTGTCCAGATTGGGCTGCCATAGGGAGAAGTAGCGGCGTGCCTGCGTGCCCTGGAGTCCGCTGGTGTTGTCCCAGACGCCATTGAAGTCGGGGTCGGGATTCAGATCGTAGTAGCTCGAGAAAATCATACCGTGGTTGTTCGCCTGGAAGGGATTCGCGATCCAGCGAAGCCGCATGAAGGGCGGGCGTTGGGACGTGGTGTTCGGCGTGGTCCTTGCCGAAATCCACACTTCAATTCCGTACAGTTTGTCATTCTCCACGACGACCTGATTTGATGGGGAGCTGACATCGCGCTCAAAGTAGGTGAAGCCGGTCTGATCCCCCGTGGCCGGCGACGACCAAGTGAAGTTGTACGCGCCGTTCACTGGGTTGGTCTTGCTGGCGGTGTGGCTTGTTGCCGTGCCCGCATCTGCGAATGCCGCCGAGAAGTACCCGTCGCCGGCCTGAAAGGGGGTTGGCGAAGGCGGGGGCGAGACCCCGTCAGTGGACGTCAACACGGCGACCCCCCTGTTCTCGATGATCGTGGGCGAGCCGAGTGACGAACGGTCGATTCGATCGATCACGATACGGGAGAACGTAACCCAGTGGTTGTGTGTGGTGGCCTGCTCGTCGATTAATTCGAGACTGAGCATCGAGGCATCGGGTCCACCCACGAGCGAGTCCCCAGAGGAGCTGTTCGTCGGGCAGTGGAAGAGTGCGATCGGCCGTGCATCATTCCGGGGAAGGGCCGCGGCATTGCGCGAGAA
>CAZUCD010000017.1:26917-35669 GCA_964618855.1 uncultured Candidatus Sumerlaeota bacterium | reverse complement strand
CGAGCGCGGGTCGTTCACGGGCGCCTACGCGATGCAGCGCGGGCGCTTCGAACTGGCCGACGGCGGCACGCTGTTCCTCGACGAAATCGGCGAGATGCCCCTCTCGCTCCAGGTGAAGCTCCTGCGCGTCCTCCAGGACGGCAAGTTTACCCGTGTCGGGGGGGAGCGCGAGATAACGGTGGACGTGCGCATCATCGCCGCCACCAACCGCGATCTGGCCGAGATGATCCGCCTCAAGACGTTCCGCGAGGACCTCTACTACCGGCTCAACATCATCCCCATCCTGCTGCCACCGCTGCGGGAGCGGAAGTCCGACATCCCGCACCTGGTCCAGTTTTTCCTGGGCAGGTTCTCGAAGCGGCACCGGGTACCGCGGCTATCGGTGCCGGAGGAAATGATGGCGCAGCTCATGGCCTACAACTGGCCGGGGAACATACGGGAGCTGCAGAACTGCATCGAAAAGGCGACGGTGCTCCAGGAGTTGCGCGCGCTGCTCCCGGTGTCGGCTGGGACGACCATCCACATGCCGGAGCCACACCCTAGGGCTGGGGAGTTCACCGCGCAGACGCGCGACAACCAGGTCATCCTGGAACTCGGCCGCGAGGAGGAGATCCGGCCGCTGCACGAAGTCGCCGCGGACGCGCAGCGCGCAGCCGTGATCCGAGCACTCCGCATCTGCAACAACAACAAGGCGGAGGCCGCAAAGAGGCTCGACGTCTCCTACAAGACGCTCTTCAACAAGATCCACGACCTCGGCATCCAGTTCCAGACGACCATCGAGTAGCCACGCTCCGGGAACTGTGCCCGGGGGACCCTACCTTGAGGAGAGCTTCTCCGCGGAGGCCATCAGCGCGAGCGATGCCTCGACGATGTCGGGCTCCAGCGGGAGGACGGTGTCCGCCGCCGGCCCGAGGGGGACGTAGGTGTCCATGGCGTTGAGCCTGCGCGCGACGACGCTCCCGCCGCAGCGCTCCATCAGCACCGCCATGATCGACTCGGCAACCCCGCCCGCGCGGCGGCTCTCGTCCATGACGAGCACGCGCCCCGTGGCCCTCGCCTGCTCCTCGATGAAGTCCTCGTTGAGGGGGCTGAGCCATCGCAGGTCCACGACGCGCGCGCGAATGCCATGCTTGTCCGCCAGTTCCTTTGCGGCGCGCAGCGACATGTAGAGGCCGTTGGCGAAGGAGATGATGGTCATGTCCGTCGCCTCGGGATTGTAGACGGCACCCTCCCCGAGCGGGATCGACTCGCCCGGGGCGGGGTAGTTGAACTGCCAGAGGCCGTCCTTCGGCGCATGCAGGTCCTTCGTCATGAACAGCGCGATAGGCTCCAGCATGACGCACACCCGTCCATCCACGCGCGCGAGCGCCACGAGGGTCCGCATCATCTTCACCGCGTCGTCCCCCCGGGAGGGCGTCGCGACGATCAGGCCGGGAATGTCGCGTAGGACGGCGATGCTGTTGTCGTTGTGGAAGTGGCCCCCAAATCCCTTCTGGTAGCTCCACCCCTGGAGGCGGATGACCATCGGGTTGCGGTACTGGTCCTTGGAGAAGAATTGCAGGGAGCACGCCTCGCCGCGGATCTGGTCCTCCGCATTGTGGAAGTAGGCGAGGTACTGGATCTCCGGCATGGGCAGCATGCCGAGCTGACCCGCGCCGATCGCGAGGCCGAGAATCATCGTCTCGTCGAGCAGCGTGTTGAAGATTCTGCCTGCCCCGAACTTCGCTTCAAGACCGACGGTCCCGGTGTAGACGCCGCCCTTCTTGGCCACGTCCTCCCCAAAGAGGCACACCTCGGGGTACTTGATCATGAGGTCGTGCAGGCCCTTGTTGGCGAGCACGACCATGTGCTTCGGGCCCTGGTTCTCCGGGAGTTCCTTCTCGCCGCCAAAGACGCGGATCCGCTCCTCCTGCGGTGCCATCCTGCGTGCCTCGGCATCAACGTCGGCGGGGTGATACGGCGCGAGCGACGCGATTACCTGTTCCGCAGTGGTTAGCCTCGGCCGCGTCGCTGCATACCGTGCCGCGTCCTTCACGCGCGTGCGGACGCCCTCGTACATGGCGAGGAGCCCCGCCGGCGTTGCGGCACCATGCTCCAGCAGAAGCCGCGCAGTGCCGAGCAGCGGGTCCCGCGCCTCCCATGCCTCGATCTCCTCCCACGTGCGGTAGCCGTACTCCGCATCGGTGCCCGCATGCGCCAGGAGCCGGACGACCTCGAGGTGCAGGAAGGTGGGCACACGGTGGTGGCGGCAGCACTCGATGGCGTCGCGCACGGCCTTCGAACCGTCGGCGACATCCAGGCCATTGGCGCGGAAGTACGCGATGCCGTGCCGGCGCGACATGGACTCGTGAACCCAGTTTGGCGGCGTGACCGTGCTGATTCCGATGCCGTTGTCCTCGCAGACGAACAGCACCGGGCACGGCAGCTTCTGGTGGGCTGCCTGCCCCGCTGCGTTGAATGCGGTCTGCGCGACGGCATGGTTGAGGCTCGCGTCGCCGAATGAACAGACGACGATGGAATCCGTGGGCATGCCCGGTACGAGGCCGAGGCGCTTCGCGCGGCGCAGGAAAATCGCCGTTCCCACCGCCTTCGCCAGATGGCTCGCTATGGTGCTCGTCTGCGGGGGGACCCACAGCGGCGCGCTCCCCCACACCTTGTGCCGCCCGCCGGAGATTGGATCTTCGGAGGATGCCGCGAAGCTCAGCATCGTGTCGCGGGTGAAGTCCATCCCCGGCACTTGGCGGTAGCGCTCGGCGAGGAAGGCGCCCGAGCGGTAGTGCAGGAAGGCCATGTCGGTGTGGCGTGTCCATCGCCCGACCATGGCGTTCCCCTCATGCCCGGCAGAGCCAATCGTGTAGTAGCCCTCGCCGCGCGCGCGCATCTCCCGCGCCTCGATGTCCTGGTGGCGCGCGACCATCTGGGATTCCATGATCTCGAGGGCGTCCTGCACGGTGAGCGCCGCGCCGGGGGCAAGCAGCTCTCCCCCGCCACGGACCGCGGCGCCGTTGGAGGGCCACGCCGAGACAAAGCCCGTGAAGTTGCGATCTACGACCTCCGCGCGGTTGAAGTTCCGCGCGCCGGACGTGCCTGCGGCCATGGTGGTGCCACCCCGTTTCGGTATGCGACTAGGGGGAGGCCGACGGGCTGGACAGGTCAAGCCGTGAGGGGGAGGGACAGGCGGATGCCCTACTCCTAGCACGCAACAGAGTCGAGTTCCCCGTCTGCTATCGCGCCCAAGAACGCGTCGGTGACGTCCGGGTGGAACTGGCGCCCGCGCTGGGCGGCGATCTCCTCCAAAGCCTTCTCCCTCGGCCAGGCTTCCTTGTACGGACGGGAGTGCGTGAGCGCGTCGAAGACGTCGGCAACGGCCACGATCCTGCCGCTCAGCGGTATCTCCTCCCCCTTCATCCCGTTGTAACCGGAGCCATCGTGCCGTTCGTGGTGGGTAAGGGCGATCTCCTCCGCCAGGTTGAGCAGCTTGTGCGGACTCCCGCCCAGGATCTTCCCACCGATCCGGGTGTGGGTCTTCATGATCTCCCACTCTTGCGGCGTCAACTTTCCGGGCTTGAGGAGAATGCTGTCGGGAATTCCGACCTTGCCGATGTCATGGAGTGGTGCCGCCTGCTCGATGAGGCGCACGAAGTCGGTGCCGAGCTTCAGCCGCGAAGCCAGCAGCGCGGAAATGGCGCCCACGCGCTTTGTGTGGTGGCCCGTGTCGTCGTCGCGATACTCCGCGGCCAGGCTGAGTCGCAGGACGACCTCCACCTGGGTTTCCCGGAGCTGCCTGGTCCTTTCGTTCACACGCCGCTCCAGCTCATGGTTGGTCTCGACCACGCTTCCGTGAAGCATCCGGTGGCGGAGCAGGTTCTGGACGCGCACCATGACCTCTGCGTTGTCTAGGGGCTTGGTCAGGAAGTCCGTGGCACCCGCCCCGAGAACGTCGACCTTCGTGCCCTGGTTCGCATCGGCCGTGAGGACGAGCACAGGCACGAAATCCTCCCCGGGAATCCGTTCCCTCAGCTCCGCGAGCACCTCGTAGCCGTCCTTGTGGGGCATGTGCAGGTCGAGGAGCACGATGTCCGGCTGGAACGCGTCGAACATCTCGACGGCCCTCATGGAATCGCGCGTCGAAAGAATGTTCGTGTAGCCATGCCTCCGGAGCAGCTTCTCAAGGAGCAGGACGTTGGCGGGCTCGTCGTCGACGATGAAGATTCGGGCATCCGAGTGGTGTGTGGTTGTCATGCGTTGCCGATCCGGATCAAGGGTGGGGGGAGCGCTTTCCATCTGCACCAAGCAGTGCGTCGACTGTAGCAAGGAAGCGTGCAATATCCAAGGGCTTTGTCATGAAATCCCGCGCACCGGCCCTGTGCAGGCGGGAGACCTTTCCCGGCGTCGCGTCGGCACTCAGGATCACGACGGGGATGGAGGCCGTCAGGGGATCACCAAGCAATCTCTGCAACACAGCCTCCCCCTCCATGTCCGGCAGGTGGAGGTCCAGGAAGATGGCGTCCGGCTGGTGCTCGCGCGCGAGGGCGAGCCCCATGGAGCCCTGGATCGCCGTCATGAACTCGACCCCGGGCCTGCGCCGCAGGATATGCTCCACGAGCCGAACGTTGATAAGGTTGTCCTCGATGTAGAGCAGACGCCCACGGGTGCCGGGGTCGGCGCACTCCGCAGGGCCGGGACCGGCGGGGGCGTCCACTTCCCACGAGGCCGGAGCAAGCCACAGGTCGACGTGGAAGGTCGTGCCGGAGCCGACGACGCTCTCGACGTGAAGCTCCCCCTCCATGGCCTCGACGAGGCGCTTGCTCAGGGAGAGGCCGAGGCCGGTGCCCTCTTCCGGGCCGGTCTCCGCGCCCAGCCGATCAAACGGCGTGAACAGTCGCCTCAGCTTTTCCGGGCCCAGTCCCTCCCCCGTGTCGCGGATGGAGATGCGTACCCGCGAATCGAGCCTCTGCGCCACGGTCAGGTCAACCCTGCCGCCGGCCCGGTTGTACTTCACCGCATTGGAGAAGAGGTTGAGCAGGACCTGACGGAGGCGCTGGCGGTCGGCCAGCACGCAGGTTCCACGCTCCACGCCCGAAACCGAGATCGACACGCTCCTGTTTGCGGCCAGCGGCCGGATCATCCCGACCGCCTCGTCCAGGATCGAACCGACATCGACCGGCTCGGGGGATATCCCGAAAGTCCCCGCCTCGATGCGGCTGATGTCCAGGACCTCATTGATGAGGGACAGCAGGTGGCGGCCGCCGCGCAGTATCTGGGAGAGATTCTCGCGCTGGTCCTGCGTGAGCTCGTCCATGTCCAGGAGTTGGGCGAACCCCAGGATGGCGTTGAGCGGCGTGCGGAGCTCGTGGCTCATGCGTGAGAGGAACTCGCTCTTCGCGCGATTTGCGCGCTCAGCCGCCTCGCGCGCCTTGCTGGCCTCCTCGACCGCTGTGGCGAGGTCCCGGTACGTCCTCCGGAGCTCCGTTATGTCCATCACGTGGTGGATGATCCACACGACATTGCCGAGGTCGTCGAGGACGGGTGAGTTCTCCGGTAGCCACCAGCGCTCCTCGAAGCCGCCCCCCTCGGACTCCGGCCTTCGGATGTCGTACTTTTGCTCCGCCATGCGGTGAGGGATCCGGAGGCTCATGACGGTGTCGAGCGAACTGCGCAGGTTCGCGACGCCGTCGGCCGCGGGGTCTCCGGGGTTGTCGGGGAACACCTCGAAGAGGTGACGGCCCATCACCTCCTCGCGGGAGGTCATTGTCGCCTGGAGGTAGCGGTCCGTCGCGGCCGCGATGCGGAGCGCCGGGTCGAGGACCAGGAGCCCCGCCGGGCTTCCCTCGAACAAGGCCCTGTAGTCCGGCTGGTTGGGGCCGGTTCCCGCGCCAATGGTCACTGGCTCGCTCCTGGCAGTCGCCTGCCTGTTGATGGTTTGTTTTTCTGACCGACCGGTCAAGAACAGACGCGTTACAAACGGGAAAAATCGGGGGGCGCTGATTCACTTGTCCCCCTTTGCGCACTACGCATCCAATCCGCACAAACTTCACGAGGGGGGTATGTTCAATCATGAGCAGCGCCCAGGCGGCCCCGGGAGCGGACGCGCTCGGTCGCGACCTGCCGCCCGCCTTCCCCGAGTGGCTCAAGCGCTGGTACCCGACCCTTCGCGCGGAGGAGACCAACACGCTGTTCCAAGCCTTCCGGCGCAGGCGGATCCTCTATCACCCGAGCATCCGCGCGAGGCTCAGGAACTCGTTCGATCCCAAGGTATGGGGTGTCGTCGGCTCCATCGTCGCGGTCATCATCACGGTCGTGCTCTCTCCCTTCCTGTTCGGGCGGGCCGGGATCTTCGTGGTCTCCATCTTCTCGATCCTTTTCTGGCCGCTGATCATAGGCATAGGCGTGCTGATGTTCACCCTGCGCAACGCTCGCAGGAAGAAGGGGGATGCCCCCTTCCTGCCGGCGCGGATTGGGGCCGTGTTCGGGGAGGACGGGTTCCAGCTTCACGCCGCCACCGATGTCTGGATGACGGGTTGCACGGGGCGGGAGGTGGCGGAGGCGATCTTCCTGGAGAACTACGAGCGCTGGTACCGCAGTACGGGCTACGTGTGCCTCGTGGCGGTTCTCTTCCCAAGCGCCGTCGTGCTCTACTTTGCCCGTGCGGATTGCGGCTGGCCGGAGTGGCTCGTCCCCCTTTTTGGATGCGCCAGTGCCGTGAGCCTGTGGACACTCATGCTGGCCCAGCTCCATGATCTGCAGGGCACCCGGCAACTTGAGAAGCGCTACTCGTTCTGGAAGTCGAAGACCGCCATCGAGGGCGCGATTGGCGAGTTCGGCCGTCTTGTCGGGGAGAACTTCATCCAATCCGTGGTCTCCGCTGCGATCATGGCGTGTTTCCTGGCCGTGGGGGGCCTGTGCATCTACTTTGTGGTGGATGACTTCTCGCCCCTGCGCGGAACCTGGTTGAGGGCATTCCTCGTTGGGCACCCGGGCGCCAGCATCTTCATCCTCGGCTTCGTTCTGTTCGGCGCCTTCTGCCAGGTGATGCGCCTGGCGTGGACCAAGCGGTTCGTCGCCCGCTACGAGAAGGCCCTCGGGGATGCCGAGTATCCCTTCGCACTGCTGATGTCATCCGTGGTGCTGGGCGACCCGGAAGGCGAGGCATGGGCACGCTGGCGCTATGGAAAGATGCCTATCGTGGCCCCGCTGCGCCCGCCTCCGCCTCTCCCCCGGGTTCCCGGGACGACCCCGGCCCCGCCGGGGGGTGACTATGCGGGTTGACCATCCCCGGGCGCCGTTCCTCAATCGGCACATAGCATGAGCAACACACGAGCAGAAAGGCTCCACACTTGCCCGCCATCTGGCTTTTTCCCCGTGCCGGTTCCCCACCCGATCCAAACGAGGTCCGCAACTTTGCGGAGGAGGAGGTCGGCATTTCGGAGTGTGCGGTGAATCCCCCCGAGTCCGGGGAGGATGATGCCTACGTGTTTACGCTCGAGGGTGAGGACGGCAAGGCGTGCAGCGCCCGTGTGGACTGGTTCCCCCGGGACGAGCGGTCGGAACAAGTCCAGGACCTGCTCGACGAGATTGTCGAGCAGGAAGGGGACATGGAGGCAGAGCTTAATGAGAACTCGTTCGATGTCGTCGTGTCCTTCGAGAAGGATCCGAACGACATGTTTGCCGGCATGATCGTCGCCTATGCGATCGGCTCCCTGGGGGATTGCGGGATCCTGATCCCCGACATTGGAACGCTGAGCGACCTTGCCATGGAACTCGCCGACGACGGGACGGCCGAGGGTGGCCATGAGCACGGCCCCGACTGCGAGGAGGGGTGCACGCACACGGTCTACTACCGGACCGCCGAGGAGTTCGCCCAGGACTTCTTCGAGGACCAGGACGAAGATTCCGAGGAAGAGGAAGCCCCGGACAACTACTGACCGGCCTGGATCACCACATGCCCATTCGTTTTCACAATTCGCTCACGCGGGAAAAGCAGGCCTTTGTCCCGCTCGACCCCGCCGGGAAGCGGGTGACGTTCTACTCGTGCGGGCCGACCGTCTATGGCCCGTTCCACATCGGCAACGCGCGGGCTTTCGTGTGCATGGACGTTGCCCGCCGCTGGCTCATGCACCGCGGCTACGAGGTCGCCTACGTCCAGAACGTCACGGATGTCGACGACAAGATCATCAACCGCGCCCACGAGGAGAGGACCACGCCGGAGGAGGTGGCGCGACGGTACACGGCGCTCTTCTTCGAGCATCTGGCCATGCTCGGCAACCTGCCGGCGACCGCATACCCGCAGGCCACGGAGTACATCGGCTCCATGGTGGAGGCGATCGCGGAGCTGATCCGGCGCGGCCATGCCTACGCCACGCCCGATGGCTCCGCCTGGTTCGAGGTCTCCTCGTTTCCCGAGTACGGCAAGCTCAGCCGTCGTCCGCTCGACCAGATGTCACAGTGCGAGCGCGTCACGAAAGAGCAGCTCGCCATGAAGCGCAGTCCGCTCGACTTCGCCCTGTGGAAGGCCTCGAAGCCGGGCGAGCCGGCCTGGGACGCCCCATGGGGCCGTGGGCGGCCCGGGTGGCACATCGAGTGCTCCTGCATGGCGCACGATTGCCTTGGCGACACCATCGACATACACTCCGGCGGGTCCGACCTGCTCTTCCCCCACCACGAGAACGAAATCGCGCAGAGCGAGTGCCTCGGCAGGAAGCCGTTCGCGCGCTACTGGCTGCACAACGGGTTCCTCAACATCGACGGCGAG
>CAZUCD010000017.1:0-26907 GCA_964618855.1 uncultured Candidatus Sumerlaeota bacterium | reverse complement strand
ATGTCGAAGTCGCTCGGCAACGTGCTGACGATGGACAAGGTGGCCGAGAAGCTCGATCCGCTCACGACACGGCTCTTCCTGATCAGCGCGCACTACCGGGCGCCACAGGACCTGACCGACGAGGGGCTCAGGAGCGCGCGCTCGGCGGCAAGGCGGCTCGCGGAGGCGACGCGCGAGGCCGAGGCCGCCATCCGCGGCAAGGCGCTGCCATCGGACTGGCGCAGCGACAACGAGCTCGCCGCCCTCCACGCGTCCTTCGAGGCGGCGATGGACGACGACCTCGGCACGCCGGAGGCCCTCGGCGCGATGTTCCAGCTCGTCACGCTGGTGAACACGCTGCGCGTCCGGTCGCAGGGCGGCGACGCCTCCGCGCTCGCCCGGCTTTCGCGCGCGACCGCCCTCCTGCTGGAACTTCGCGGAGTCCTCGGCCTCTCGCGGGAACTCGAGCGCCATGAGGAGGGGCTCGGCGCCGAATCGGAACTCGCGGAGAAGCTGCTCGGCATCCTGATCGAGACGCGCGCCCAGGCACGCGCCGCCAAGCAGTTCGCCCTCGGCGACACGATCCGCAAACGCCTGGCCGAGCTCGGCATCGCACTAGAGGACAGGCCGGGCGAAACCGTGTGGAAGAGGATGGGAGAGTGATCCCCGATACGCGCCTCCATGGACGCCTTCTTGTCCTCTACGCGTGCTTCTTCCTTTCGGGGGTCGCGGGGCTCGTCTACGAGGTAGTCTGGTCGCGCTACCTGGCGCTTTTCGTCGGATCGACCGGCGAGGCCCACATCATCATCCTCTCGACGTACATGGGGGGCCTGGCGCTGGGGGCATGGCTGTTCGGGAGGGTTTCCGACCGCGTGAAGAGCCCTCTGGCACTGTACCTCTTCCTCGAGCTTGGCATCGCGATGTTTGGGTTCCTGTTCGCCCGGTTCTACGAGCCGATACGCGACGTGTTCATCGCCCTTGCGCGTTCGATGCAACTCACGCCGACCGGGATGCACGCCGCCTCCGCGACGGCCGCGGTGCTGTCGATACTCGGTCCGACCACGCTGATGGGTGGCACGCTCCCGGTCCTCGCCAAATACCTCATCCGCAATGACGTCGCAGTGGGACGGCAGATTTCCAGCCTCTACTACCTCAACTCCTTCGGCGCGGTGGCAGGATCGCTGTGGGCCGGATTCTACCTGATACGCACGATAGGGCTCGAGTTGTCTCTCTACCTTGCCGGGACGTTGAACCTTGCGGTGGCGGGCCTCGGGTACCTCCTGCTCAAGGCAGGCGGCGTGCACTCGCGCGAGGACAAGGAGCAGGAAGCCTCCTCCCCCACCGCCGTGGTCGCCGAGGGAACCGATCCCGTCCACGCCGCGCGGATCGCCAGGGTGGCGATGGTCGTGATCGGCATCTCGGGGTTCGTCTCGATGGTCTACGAGGTTGCATGGATCCGGCTCCTTACGCTCGTGCTCGGATCATCCTCCTTTTCGTTCGCGGTGATGCTCGCGGCTTTCATCTTCGGGATTGCGTGCGGCAGCCTCATCCTCTCGCGCAAGCGCACCGATGGCGGCTACTACCGGATCCTCGGATGGTGCGAGCTTGGCATCGGGCTGACGGCGCTCGTGTCCATCATGTTCTATGAGGAGCTTCCGGTTGTCCTCAACCAATGGCGCCACCTGCTGAGCAGGACGCCGGAGGCGTACTCCGTCTACGAGTTCATCAAGTTTGTGTTCTGCTTCCTCGTGATGGTTGTGCCGACCATTTTCATGGGCGCGACGCTGCCCGCGGCCAGCCGGGTCGTGGCCGATTCCCCGGGAACCCTGGGGCGGCGGATCGGGACGGTGTTTGCCATCAACACTGTCGGAACGGTGCTTGGAGCGATCATCGCCGGTTTCAAGCTGCTGCCCGGAATTGGCATCAAGCACACGATCGAGCTGGCCGTGGCGCTGAACCTGCTGCTGGGGCTCTGGGTGCTCTTCACGGACGCGCCGGTTGCGCGGCGCGCGATCCTGCGCCCGGCACTTGGGTTCGCGCTCTCCATCATCGTCCCCGTCTACTACTTCGTATCATCCCCGTCGTGGGACCAGCGAGTCTTCTCCGCCGCCACCTACAGGATCAGCGGCCGCATCGAGAGCCTGGACGAACTGAAGGTGCGCCTCTCCCGCCGCGAGTTCCCCTACTACAAGGACGGCACGGACGCCACGATCGCGGTGGCGCGCGACCCGATACCGCGAGGCAATGGGGTCAACCTCGCCCTCCTCATCAACGGCAAACCGGACGCCTCCACCGAGGGGGACATGCAGACGCAGCTTTTCATCGCGCACCTGCCCCTTCTTATCCACCGGGATCCGCAGGACGTCCTGGTCGTGGGCCTCGGCGGAGGCACCACCCTGGGCGCGGCAAGCCTCCATCCCCTCAAATCCCTCGAGTGCGTCGAACTGATACCAGAGGTCGTCGAGGCGGCGCGGTTCTTCGGCGACTACAACAACAACGTCCTGGACAATCCGAACGTGAAGATCATCCACCAGGATGCGAAGACGCACCTTCTCGTGACGGACAAGAAGTACGACATCATCATCAACGAGCCGACCAACCCCTGGATCGCCGGCGTCGCGGGCCTCTTCTCCACGGAGTACTTCGAGGTGGCGAAGTCGCGCCTTAAGCCGGGCGGGCTCTTCCTCCAGTGGTTCCAGGTGTACGAGTTGGAGGATCCGACCCTCTACTCGATGCTCGCGACGCTCCAGAAGTCATTCCCGTACTCGACGCTCTTCAACTTCTCCTCCCAGGACGTCGCGGTGATCGCCTCGACGGAGCCTTTCAGCCCCGACATGGCGCGCATGGAGGCCATCCTCGCGCGCCCCGAAATCGCGGCGGACCTGAAGCGATACGGCGTCACGGGGCCACTGCCGCTCCTCAACATGCAGATGGTGAACAAGGCCGACACGCCCGCGCCGTACCTGCGCGCCGGGCGGATCAACAGCGACTTCCTGCCAAAGCTCGAGTACGAGGCCAACCGAGGGTTCTTCGTGGGGACCCGCGCCGACGGCATCAAGACCATCGACCGGCGTCCCTACTCGCCGAAGCGTTCGCGCCTCTGGGTCGCCGACTACACACCATCCCAGCCCCCGCCCGAAGCCCTCTTTGCCGAGTACCTCGGCGCCTTCACCACCTTCGGCTCGCTCTACAAGGACGCACTGCAGGCGTGGGTGGACTGCTGGGGCCGATACCACCCGGACTCGCCACGGATGAAGTTCTCCCGCGTCCAACTCCCGCGGGCGCAGACCGAGGCGAAGGCCACGGTGCTCGGCGACGCCTCGCTGGCATCCTCCCCCGAGGGCATCATCGGCAGGGCCCGGCTCCTGCACCGGCAGTACCGGGAGTCGCGCAGCTTCATGAGGCTACCTGACTCGACCGAGGCGCGCGCCGCGATTCGGCGCATGATCGAGACCAACCCCTCGGAGAGGTTCGCCGGCCACGTCATGCTCGCGGAGATGGACCACGACGCCTGGGAGCTCGAGTCGGCCAGCGCCAACTTCTCGGATGCCATACGCGCCGCCAACGAACTCCGCATCCCGCCAGACAATCCCGCCCGGCTCGAGGCCATGCTCCAACTGGTCGAGCTCCTGGCCGACATGGGTCGCATCAAGGAAGCGAACGACCTCCTGACGGAAACGGGTGAGAAGGCGGGCGCGAAAGCGGACCCGATCCGCTACCGCGCCCTTCAGGCGCTGATCAACCAGGCCGAGGCGCGCAGGACGACGCCTTCACGGGGCGACTGACACAGCGTTGGCGGACGGTCCCTCAATGCCGCCGGGCCTCGGCGACGCCCTCGCCGTGTGCTTCGGCTCCATCGGCAAGCTCGTGCTCATCTCCCTGATTGGCTTCATCCCCGTGAGGCGCGGATGGGTGGGCGAGGACAGGCTGTTCCTGCTTGTGAGGATCGTCGTGGACACCTTTGTCCCTGTGACGATTGCCCTCGCACTCGTGAAGGGATTCTCGCCGCAGGCGTTCGCGCAGGGCTCGGTGATCGTGTTCTTCGCCCTCGCGTGGATCGTCGGAGGACTCTTCCTCGGCCGTGCGCTGCTTCGCTTGATACCCGGCGGTTCCCCCGACTCGGACCGCACGACCGCGACGATGTGCTCCATCCAGAACTCGTTCTACCTGCCGATTCCGCTGGTTGGTTCCATCCTCCCGGAGCACATGCGGGCGGAGGCGATGCTCTACCTGGGGCTTGCAATCTTCGTCACGAACCCGATGCAGTGGACGCTAGGGACATACCTCCTGCGCGGTCGCGCGGGGGAGGCGCCGAACTGGCGGGAGACCCTGCGCTCGACACTGAATGGCCCGACGATTGGGGTGATCGCCGGTTGCGCGCTGGCGCTCGTGCCGGGACTACCGGAGGTCGCCCGGAGAAGCTGGCAGGCACCCGGTGCCTGGGGGCTCCTGTTTGGGCCCGCGCATCTGGTCAGCGCGGCCATGGCACCCGTGGCGATGACGGTCCTCGGGGGCCTTCTCGGGGCGGCGAAGCTGAGGACGGCGCTCAGTTGGCGGGCCGTCGCCGTCGTCGTCGGAGTCAAGCTGCTCATCACGCCCCTCGTGTGCTTCATCCTCCTGCGGACCTTCTTTGCGGGCTGGGAGCCGCTCGTGCTGTTCGTGGTCATGCTGGAGGCCGCCTCCCCCCCTGCGGTCAACCTCGCACTCGCGGCCCGCAGGTTTGGCGGGGACTGGGAACTGTGCAGCACGACGATGTTCCCCGTCTATGCCGTAGCGCTGTTCACGATGCCCACCTGGGTGGCCGTGGAAATGGCCATTCTGGGGCTGGGTTCGCGCTGACCCTTGTCGGAATGGCGTTGAGCCCGGGGCGCCGCGCCGCCACGAAAGCACATCCCCCATGGCGGTGAACCCCTGCAGTGGAACTCTTCGAACCACAAAACCTCATAGCGCTCCTCACGCTCGCACTCCTCGAGATCGTGCTTGGAATCGACAATGTCGTGTTCCTGGCCATCCTTGCGGGCAAGCTTCCTGAGGAGCAGCGCGAGCGCGCTCGCAAGATCGGCCTCATCCTGGCCATGCTCATGCGCATCGGCCTGCTCTTTTGCATTGGTTTCGTCATGGAGCTGACCGAGCCGCTCTTCACCATCTCGGGGCACAGCATGTCCGGCAAGAGCCTCATCCTGCTTGGGGGCGGGTTGTTCCTCATCTACAAGGCTGCGACAGAGATCCACCACAAGATCGACGCGGCGGGAATGGCCGAGGACAAGGTGGCGGGGAAGCAGGCGGCGACCTTTGGCGGTGTGATTGCGCAGATACTGCTCATGGACCTGATCTTCTCCCTCGATTCGGTGATCACCGCCTTCGGAATGACCAGCCACATCCCGACGATGGTGATCGCGATCATGGCGGCGGTGGCGGTCATGTTCTTCTACTCGGGCTACATCGTTCGGACGATCGAGCGGCACCCCTCCCTTAAGATCCTCGCCCTCTCCTTCCTGCTGCTCATCGGCGTGATGCTGACGGCGGATGCGTTCGGCAAGCACGTGGACAAGGGTTACATCTACTTCGCGATGGCCTTCGCCGTGGCCGTTGACCTGATCCAGATCAAGACGACGCCCGTCCGGTACTCGCGCGACGCGGTCAAGCTTCCATGATGCAGGTGGCCGGGCATCCGGGCGCGCGTGGACGGGTCCGACTCGCGACCTTTCTCGAGGCGATCAAGTTTTCGCACTCGGTCTTCGCGCTGCCCTTCGCACTCGTGGCCATGCTCGCCGCGGCGGGGGGCTGGCCGCGCCCATGGGTGGTGGTGTGGGTTGTCGTGGCGTGCGTCGCCGCGAGGACGGCGGCCATGTGCTTCAACCGCCTTGTGGACGTGGAGATAGACGCCCGCAACCCGAGGACGAGTTCGCGGGCGCTCGTGACGGGCGCGCTCACGCGCGACTTCATGGTCGCCGCGATGGCCGTGGGCATACTCGCGTTCCTCGCCTCGGCGGCGATGCTCAACTGGACGTGCCTGATCCTCGCGCCATGGGCGCTCGTCGTCCTGCTCGGGTACAGCTACATGAAACGCGTCACGCACCTGTCGCACATGGTGCTCGGGCTCGCGCTCGGCATCGCCCCGGTGGGGGGTTGGGTCGCGGTCCGGGGGGAGCTCGGCCTCGCGCCCGTGGTGCTCGGGATCGGAGTCCTGCTGTGGGTCGCGGGGTTCGACGTGCTCTACTCGTGCCAGGACTACGACGTGGACCTGCGGGACCCTGGGCTGCACTCGGTGCCGAAGAAGCTCGGGATTGGCGGCGCACTGCAGTTCGCGCGAAGGCTCCATGCTGCCGCATTCGTCGGCTTTCTGGTGTTCTGGATGCTCTCTGATTTTGGCGGGGTCTTCCTTGCCGGCGTGCTCGCGTCTGGTGCGCTGATGGTGCGCCAGCACGGCATGCTGAAACCGACCGACCTCTCGCGGATCAATGCTGCCTTCTTCAACATGAACGGGATGATCAGCATCGGCCTCTTCGTGGCGGCCGTGTTCGACCTCGCGGGCTGAACCCATGGCCCTGCTGTCGGTGCGGCTGCACCGGTTTCGTGCGCTCGACGATGTGACGCTCGAACCGGGATGCGGGCTCACGCTTGTCGTGGGGGAAAACGCCGAGGGCAAGACCTCGATCCTCGAGGCCATCCACTACCTCTCCACGGGCCGCAGCTTCCGCACGAGGCACGACCGCGAGTGCATCCCGCTCGCCTCCCCCCCGGGCACGATCGCCCGGACGGAGGCGGTCCTGGAGGATGACTCGTCCCGCCACTCGCGCGCCGTCGCCATCGCGCCCGAGGGGAAGTTCATCTGGTTGGACGACAAACCCGTCGATGCGATCTCGCAGTTGCTCGGATCTATGCCGACCGTGCTAATCGCCGCGGGGGACCTTGAGATCGTGCGCGGTGGACCGGAGCGCCGCCGCTCCTTCGTCGATTCGCTGATTGCGCAGACCGACGCCTCCGCATTTGCGGCGATGCAGGACTACTCCGCCGCCCTGCGCGGCAGGAACGGCCTGTTGAGGAGGGCGGCCGGTTCGTCGAGGCACGAACTCGCCGCCTTCGAGGCGGTCATGGCTTCGGCGGCCGTGCGCCTGTCGGCCGCGCGCGCATCGGCCGTGGCCCGGATCAGCGAGGGCGCTGCCCGTGAGGTCGCCGCGGCGACGTCCGGGGTGGAGAGCCTCCGCATCATTCATGAACCGGGCACCACGGCGGTCTGCCAAACCGAGGCGGACTACCGCGTCGCATGGGAGGCCGACCGCGTCCGCGACTCCGAGCGGGGGCACACCGCACAGGGGCCGCATCGCGACGATTTTGCCATCATGGTTGCTGGCTGTGATGCACGCAAGTTCGCAAGCCAGGGCCAGTGCCGCACGGCGGCGCTCGCGCTGCGGTTGTCCGGCGCGTCCTACCTCGCGGAGCAGCTCGGCAGGGAGCCAATTCTCCTGCTCGATGACGTGCTGGGGGAGCTCGACAAGCGGCGGGCGACGGTGTTCCTGGGGGAACTCGCCGCCCGCGGCTCGCAGTCGATCCTGACCACCACGGACGCGGCCCCGCTCCTTGGCGCGGGCCTCACGGCCGAATCGAGGTTTCGGCTGTCCTCGGGAACGTTGGAGCCGTTTTGAGCAGCTCGCGAATCGAATCGATGTCGTAGGTGTCCAGCGCCTTGAACTCCTCGGAAAGGCTGGTGCTGTCCCCCAGCACCCATGCCGACTCCCCCCTGAAAATGTAGCCGCTCTCCCGGAGGAAGTCCTCCTCCTCCGGGCGGACTTCGAACGGCCGAATGATCGCGTCCGGGTGTTCGGTTTCAACGGTGTGCTTCAGGTCCCACTTTGAGTGGCCGGGGTGGTAGGGAATGCCAGCCGCATGGGGGAGCCGGGCAATATGCGGATCGCACTTTCCCAGCGTGTCCGAGTACGTGCGCTCCAAGTGGTAGGGCATCGTGCCGGCCCAACTCACCGCGATCCTCGCGCGTGGTAGAGAGTGCAGGGCGAGCACCCGGGCCAGGGTCACCTGCTGCACTTCGTCCTCGATGTAGGCCGTGCGGCCGGCGACGCGCTTGGCGAGCACGTTCGCCCCTGTCGAAAGCGCCAGCGCGAACGCCAGGAGCACCATGCCCACCCCGAACGAGTGCCGCCTGATCGGGGGGAGGAGCATCAGTGCAAGCAACGCTCCCCCGGCCACGGCGCCATCCACGATCCACCGCATGTACAAGGTGGCACCGGAATCCATGAAGGCCATGCGACGGCCTGTTGCCGGAAGGAAGTCCACGTGCATCCCCGCAATCCAAGCCAGAACGCCCGCAGAGACAAACGCCGATGCGACGTTGCCCGCCCGCCGCAGGAACCAGGCCGCCCCGAGCGCCGCTCCCATCAGGGGCAGGCTCATCACCGTCGACATGAAACGATTCGGAATGTGCAGCGAGTCCCATGCATCCCCCCCCGACGGAACCGAGTACGCCGCGCCGACCGCCCAGACGAACAGGGCGGAGGCCAGCACCCTCCCCGCGTGATTCCCGAGGCCGGTCTTGGCGAGCGCACTCGCGAAGAAGGCGAGGATGGCCGGGTGGTGGCGCATGAGGCCGCGCTCGAGCACCTCCAGCCCGCGCGACCATCGCTGCTGCGGCGGCCCGCCGGTCATCTTCAGGTAATAGGTGTTGGGGAGCAGTTCACCGTAGTACAGCCACCGCGCACCCGTCGAGAGCGCCAGCGCCGCAATAGGCCAGCAGGCTGACGCCGCGAGCCTGCGCCAGGAGGCAATGGGACCCCATTGCACCGCCGCAACCAAGAGAATCGCCCCAGCAAGGACCATCCCGTCTGCACGCGCCAGGATGAGCGCCGCGAGCAGGGGACCGAGCCAACGCCACTTCCCTTCGTCGAAGACCGAGAAGAGCGCGGCGAGGACGAGCAGGCTGACGAGGCCCACCTCGAAACCCCTCAGGGTCCAGAACGCCAGTGGCGGCTGGAACAGCACCACGCCGAGCACCGCCAAGGCCGCGGGGTCGTCCGCACCCGCCCGGCGGGAGAGCAGCATGGCAGTGAGTCCGTTCCCCACCAGAATCGCCGCTCCGATCAGGATCACGAGCAGCGGGGCCGATGCCGGACTTGGCGCCGCAATGTGGGCGAGCGCCATCAGCAGCGTGTAGAGCGGGTTGGAGAAGCCCTCCACGCGCGCGCCGCCGGGATTCCAGACAAGGCCGTGGCCCTGCGCGAGATTCCTCGCGTACCGCATCGAGATCATCGGGTCGTCGAAGAGCAGCCAGTAAGCATTTCCATCGACCCACTGGCGCGCGGGGGCGATGAGCCACGCGTACCAAGCGAGCGCCAAACCTACGATGAGCGTGACTGCGAGCCGAAATCGCGTGCGATCCATGTGCCCCCATCGGTCCAGACGGCGCGCCATGGGCTCCAGTGCAAACTGAGCCCGGCCGCGGCGCGCGGCCGCTCGGGGTGGTCATCGACGCGCGGTGCATTCGGGCAGGCGCGTCCGGTGTCGGGCACTACGTGGCGGGCCTCCTTCGCGGCCTCGACTCAATCATCCGAGAGGCCGACCCGCCCGTGCGCGTGACTGCACTCAGGCTCTCGCGTGAAGCCGATGCCTTCCACGAGCTCTGGGCCTCGCTGCAATCCGTGCGGGTTCTGGACGTGGACGCCGACTACGAGGCCCATCCCGCCGGGGACTGGTTCCTCAACGCCGGCATCGGCGAGATCATGCGGCGCACACGTTCCAGAGTGCTGGTGTCGCCCTACTTCATCACGCCGGTTGGGCCGCGTTCGTTCGCGCGCGTCGTGGGCGTCCTCGATGACCTGCCATGGAGCGAACCGGAGAACTACCCCGCGAAGTTTCGCGCCTACATCAAGGCGCAGGCGATGCTCTCGCTCCCCTTCGCCGAGCGTGCGTTCACCCTGAGCAAGACGACGGCGCGGGCTCTCAAGCGCCATCTGCGCCCGATGGTGAGGGGACGTCTCGAGCGCGTGCCCGGGGCCGTGGATTCAGCGCTGTTCGCCCCGGCTTCCTCGGCGGAGAAGCTCGCCATGCGACGTGAACTGGGGATTTCCTCTCCCCTGCCGCTCGCGGTGTTCGTCGGCAGCCACGAGCGCCGCAAGAACCACTCGATGCTGGTCCGCGCCCTCCGGCCGTTGGCGGGACGGTTGCAGCTCGCGCTGATCGGGAAGTCAACGGAGGCGCAGCGCCGGGCGCTGAGGGCGATCGGCGGAGACCTCCGCATCACCTTTGCCCATCCTGCGAGCCACGCGCAGGTCGCGACGTGGGCCCGGGCCGCGGATCTGGCCCTGTTTCCAAGCCTCAACGAAGGGTTCGGACTCCCTCCGCTGGAGGCGCTCGCCGCCGGGGTTCCGCTCATTGCCTCCAACATTGGCGCGGTCCGCGAGGTGGTCGGGAGGCACGCCCGCCTGATCCCCCCGGAAGATACGGAGGCGTGGACGTCCGCGGTCGGCCACACACTCGATCACCCGCCCGCGGAGGCATGGCTGGCGGAAGGTGTCGCGCGCGCGCGCGGCTACACCTGGAATGCCTCAGCCGCAGAGCTGCTCCGCCTGGTGCGCGAGGCTGCGGGAACGCAGCCCGCGCGCCCGCTCACGACGCCGCGCGCATGAGCATCTCCTGCGCGAGCCTGCGCCCGCTGCGCGAGTCGACACCTCCGTCCAGCAGCCGGGCGATCTCTCGCTCGCGGTCTGGTTGGCCGAGCTCCTGAACCTCCACAAGGGTGCGGCCAGAGGACTCCAACTTCGAAACGGCGACATGCGCGGTCGCGTGCGCCGCAACGGCGGCCTGATGAGTCACGCAGAGGACTTGGCGACCTGCGCCGAGGGCAGCCAGCCGCTTCCCGACTCGCGACGCAGCCGAGCCGGACAGTCCCGAATCCACCTCGTCAAAGACCATGATCGGTACTCCGCCCGAGTCGGCGGCCATTGAGCGCAGGGCGAGGATCAGGCGCGAGAGTTCGCCGCCGCTTGCCACCCTGCGCAGGGGCTGAGGAGACTCCCCAGCGTTCGCGGAGAACAGGAACTCCACCGACTCGGTGCCCCTCGCCGACGAGGTGGTGCCGTCCCCCAGCTCGATGCCGGACGTCTGGGGCTCCAACGCCACCTTCAGCTTGGCCGCCGGCATCGAGAGGTCCCGAAGGGCGCGAATGACCTCCTCCTCGAAGTGCGGCGCGTGACGACGCCGTTGCGCCGAAAGCGCCGCGCTGGCCCTTGCAAGCACTCCCCGGGCATGGTCGATCTCCGCCTCGAGCCGTTGGGCCTCACCACCCCTTCCCTGGATCGAATCGAGTTCGGTCTTCAGGGCCCCAAGCCGCTCCAGCGCCTCCTCCTCCGTGGGTCCGTGCTTGCGCGTGATTCTCCGCAGGAGGGCCAGCCGGTCGTCGATCTCCACGATCCGTGCGGGATCAGCATCCGCCGACTCGGCGAGTGCGCCAAGTGTCGCGGCGGAATCGTCGACGAGCGCGGCCGCTTCCGCCAGTTGCCTCGCCACGGGCGCGAGCCGCGCATCGAGTGGGGCGAGCCTCTCGATCTCACGGAATGCCCTCCCGATCCCGCGCGATGCCGACGACTCCCCCTCTTCCCCGGCGAGGAGCCCCGCAGCAAGTACGCAGCCCTGTCGGATCGTGTCCGAATGGTGAAGGCGCTCGCGTTCAGCCCGCAGCCTTGTCGTCTCACCGAGCTCGATCGACGCCGATTCGAGTTCCTCCACGGCGAACCGCACGTAGTCGAGTCTCGCCTCCGCCTCGCGTTCCGAGGCGCGGAGCCGTTCGCGCTCGCGGAGCGCCGCCGCGAGCCGGGCGTGCGCGGACTCCACCTCCCTCCGCAGCGCCAGGGACCCCGCGAGCGCATCGAAGTGGTCTTCCTGCTCCCCAGCCGCGAGCAGCACGTGCTCGCTCCCCTGCGCGTGGAACTCCACGAGGAGAGCCCCCAACTCCGCGAGTTCCGCGACAGTGACCAGGCGGCCGTTCACCTGCGCCCGCGTCCTGCCCGATGCGCCGAGTTCCCTTCGCACCAGGATCTGCCCCGGGTGGGCGGGATCATCGCAGCCGTGCTGGACGAGCCAACGTGCTGCGGGGGAATCCCCCGAGACGCCCACCTCGGCTTCAACCACGGCGCGGCGGGATCCATCGCGCAGCATCTCCGAACTCCCCCGCGCACCAAAGAGGAAGGCGAGGGCGTCAAGGACGATAGACTTGCCTGAGCCGGTTTCGCCGGTCAGGACGGTGAATCCACTGTCGAGCTCGAGCCGCAGGTGCTCGACGAGGGCGAAGTTCTCTATCTGGAGAAGGGAGATCATGGCGTGTTCTCCGCCTAGGTCTGCGGCGAAGACAAAGCGAAGGCCGGCGCAATGTCAAAGAAAAAGCGAAGTCCCCGGGACAGCGCTGTGCGCGTCAAACACACCCCGTGGGCCTACGCCGGCCGCCTTGACCGGAAAACGAGGCAGGCAAGGGGGGGGAGGATCAGGTTCACGGAGTTGGGCCGCCCATGAAATCCGATGGGGGTTCCCTCCGCGCCTCCGAAGTTCCCCTTGCCGCTGCCGGAGTACTGGGCCGCGTCGCTGTTCAGCACTTCCTGCCACCATCCGCCCCATGGCGTCCCCACACGGTAGTTGTACCGGACGACGGGGGTGAAGTTGCAGACGAACAGGAGGGCGTCTTCGCGGTCCTCCGAGAAGCGCAGGAAGCTGAACACGCTGGCGAGGGTGTCATCGCAGTCCACCCATTCGAAGCCGGCCCCGTCGAAGTCGACCTGATGGAACGCAGGGATTTCGCCGTAGGCGCGGTTGAGGTCGCGGACCCAGGCCTGCATGCCGGCGTGCAGGTGGTACCCGAGCGCGCGCCACTCGAGCTGCGTGTCATGGTTCCATTCCTGCCACTGGCCAAACTCCCCACCCATGAACATGAGCTTCTTGCCCGGGTGCCCGTACATGAAACCGTACAGCAGGCGCAGGTTTGCGAACCGCTGCCACTCGTCCCCGGGCATCTTGCGGATCATCGAGCCCTTCCCGTGGACCACCTCGTCGTGCGAGAATGGAAGCAGGAAGTTCTCCGAGAACGCGTAGATCATGCTGAAGGTCATGTTGTGGTGGTGGTATGGACGGTGGATGGGATCCTTGGACATGTAGAGCAGGACGTCGTGCATCCATCCCATGTTCCACTTCATGCCGAATCCGAGGCCCCCGAGGTAGGTCGGCCTGGAGACCATGGGCCAGGCGGTGGACTCCTCGGCCATCGTGATGACGTCGGGGTGCTCTGTGTAGATGCGCTCGTTGAAGGTGCGCAGGAAGTCGATCGCCTCGAGGTTCTCGCGCCCGCCGTACCTGTTCGGCACCCACTCGCCCTGCTTGCGCGAGTAGTCGAGGTAGAGCATCGAGGCCACCGCGTCCACGCGCAGTCCGTCTATGTGGTACTTTTCGAGCCAGAAGAGGGCGCTCGAGATGAGGAAGTTCCGAACCTGCGGCCGCCCGTAATTGAAGATGAACGTCCCCCAGTCGCGATGGACCCCCTGGCGCGGGTCCGCGTGCTCATAGAGGTGGGTGCCATCGAAGAACCCAAGCCCGTGGGCATCACGCGGGAAGTGCGCCGGCACCCAGTCCATGATGACGGCGATCCCCTCGCGATGAAGGGCATCGATGAGGGCCATCAAGTCGTCCGGGGTTCCGAATCGACTGGTCGGAGAGAAGTAGCCGACCGTCTGGTATCCCCAGGATCCATCGAACGGATGCTCCGTAAGTGGGAGGAGTTCGACGTGGGTGAAGCCCATCTCGCGCAGGTAGCGCGGCAGGGACTGGGCGAGCTCGGCGTAGGTGTACCAGCGCCCATCCGCATGGCGCCTCCACGACCCCAGATGCATCTCGTAGATCGACATGGGCGCATTGAGCGCGTTGCGCTTGCCGCGGGAGGCCATCCAATCGGCATCACCCCACTGGTAGCGCTCCACGTCCCAGACCTTGGATGCGGTCTGGGGGCGGATTTCGCTCGCGAAGCCGTGCGGGTCCGCCTTGTCGACGGAGTAGCCCCAGAGTTGGGACTCCACGGCGAACTTGTAGATGTCCCCCTCCCCCGCCTCCGGAATGAACGTCTCCCAAATGCCGGTTCCCTCGCCGTTGGCGTAATTGCACATGCGCATGGGATGCGCATCGCGCTGCCAGCCGTTGAAGCTCGCGATGACCGATACCGACCGGGCGTTCGGTGCCCAGACGGCAAAGTGGACCCCCCTCGTGCCGTCGTGGTCCACGATGTGGGCGCCCAGCTTCTCGAACGTCCGGTAGTGCGTCCCCTCAGCCAGGAGATGCAGGTCGAAGTCGGTGAGGAAGGGTGAGGACATGGGTGGGAGGGGGCCGTTGCTCGGATGAAGGTTGGGTGAACTGGCAGCCGCCAGATGCATCAGTACTCGGGGCCGGGAGGGGCACAACCGGGCTCTCCCTCGCGGCGCGAAGCCTCAGCCAGCCCCGGCGCGCTGCATCATCATCGCTCCGAGGAGCGTGTTGATCAGGTTCTGGTGCAGGTTCGGCACCGGCGCCAAGTACACGCGCCCCGTTCCCTGGATCACGCTCACCAGCCCTTCGCCGGATGCCGCCGAACCCATCAGCGACTTCGTCGCCCTCTGGATGGAGAAGTCCAGGTGGGCCTGCCTCGCCACAGCAAACGTCCCATCCACGGTCAGGCGCTCGTTCTGGAGGTCCACCACCTCGAGCGGCCCCTGGGAGAAGATGACCAACTGCCCGGCACCCTCCACCTTTGTTTGGAAGATACCCTCCCCAGAGAGGAGCCCAGCGATCGCCTTGTTTCTGTGGATGTCCACCGTGATCCCCGCATCGGAGCAAACGTAGGCGCCCTTGTCGAGGATCCACGCCTCGCCGCCCATGTTCAGGACCGTGTACTCCCCAAAGGACGGGGGGCCGAAGTACACCTCCCCCGTTCCGGTGTAGGTCGGGCGAAAGATGTTCTCGTGGGTCACCATGGACTTCAGGATGCCCCCAGCGGTGGGTGCCTTGGTTTCGATCACGACGTTGCCGCGCATGTAGTGCATCGCGCCGGACTCGGCCCTGATCGTCTCGTTGTTGAGGGTTGCCTTGACCATCTTGAGCGCCTGACGGGAAACAACTTCGAATTGTGCCATCCTTCGGTGATCTCCGGCTGGGTTGGTCCTCGGATGTGGGGATATCGTCCTTCCGGACGGATGCGAGCAATCGAAAGCGGACGTCCGGGGGGACCCCGTCCCTGGTTGCAAGCGCTTTCCCTGCTTGCCGGGGCCGTGGTTGGTTGTGCAAAATCCGCTCGCGCGGGAGGGGTGTCCGAAGGGACGCTCTCCCCCGCCGGGCCCAGCGCCCGATCCATCGCAACAGCAAGGAATCCCCATGTTCTTCCAAGCCCAGCCGCCGATGTACGATCCCGAGGACGTGCGCCCGATGCGCGAGGAACTCGTCGCCGTCGGCATCAAGGAGCTCCGCTCGGTGGAGGATGTTGACCGGGCCCTCGGCACAAGGAAGGGTACGCAGTTGGTGGTCGTGAACTCCGTGTGCGGCTGCGCCGCGGGAGGTGCGCGCCCCGGCGTCGCTCTCGCCCTCCAGAACGACCTCATCCCCGACGAGCTCTACACGGTCTTCGCGGGGGTGGATCGCGAGGCGACGGCCCGCGTGCGGCAGCTCATCGTGGGCTACCCTCCTTCCTCCCCCTCGGTCGCGCTGTTCAAGGATGGCCAGGTGGTCTTTATGCTCGAGCGCAACATGGTCGAGGGCCACTCGCCCGAGCAGATTGCGGCCGCACTCGCGGACCAGTTCGCGCGGCACTGTTCGCGGCGCGGGCCGTCGGTCACGCCCGAGGTCTTCGGCTCGCTCGACTTCGTGAAGATGTGCGGATCCGCGCTCGCCGCGAAGGCGGCGGCACGGAGGTAGCATCGGACGACGCGGGTGCCGGCCGGGCGACGTCCCGCCCGGCCGGCACTCCGAACCCGCCCCGCGAAGCGGCAAAACCTGCAGCCGAGTCGCCGGGTCACTTTTCCGGGCGCCCGTAGAACCCCGCCCCAAACGCCTCCTCAGGATTGAAACCCACCATGCGTCGCCAAGCAGCCCTCCTTTGTGCAGCATCCCTAGTCTTCCTCCTGGGGGGAGCGCCCGCGGATGATTCCGAGGGCAAGTCCCAGCCCGGCGCGGGCCCGACGGCCACCGCCACCAAGGGGAATGCGGCCGCCAGCACCGATCAGGAGTACGCCACGGTGATGATCCGGGGGGCCGACAATCGGCAGTTCGACGTCTGGATCGACGGCACGCGCCTCGGCCTCACCCCGATTTCGGCCGAGGTGCCCGCAGGCAACCGTCTAGTGACCGCCTCCGCCGAACAGCTCTGCCCCATCATCGAATTCGTGGACCTCAAGGGCGGACAGGAGCACGACATCATCCTGCCCGTCGAGACCCTCACCCCGCAGAACTACCAGAAGATCACGGGCAACGTCTCGAGCGGCCTCGCCACACAGCCGAAGAACGCGCACTTCCCGCTGATGGCAGCGATGACGACGACGAATCCCGACGAGGCCATCGACATGGTGAACCTCGCGGACAAGCTCGCGCCCGCCAATCCCACCGCCAAGCTTCTCCGCGGCCGGTACCTCCAGTTGATCAAGAGGTACGACGAGTCGCTGAAAGTCCTCGAGGAGGGCATCATCCTCGACAATCGGCACGCCGCCCTCCACCGCCAGAAGGCGCGCACGCTGGCCCAGATGCGCCGCCTCGCCGATGCCAAGGAAGCGGCCACGGTTGCGATCGAACTCGACCCGAACGATTGGCAGAGCTACTTCACCCGCGGGGTCATCGTGGCGGAGTTGGGCGAGAAGGACAAGGCCATGGGGGACTACGACAAGGCGCTGTCGCTCTCCCCGATGAACAAGGAAGTCGTCGCGTCCAAGGCGCTGCTCGCGAAGAGCAAGTAACCGCGTGCTGGCGATTCTCTGCACGGGCCAGGTCCAGGCGCTCGCACTCACGAAGGCCCTGACCTCCTGCACGCGGGAGGTCGAGGGCCCCTTCCATGCGTGGCGCGGCCACTTTCACGGGAACGAGTCCCTGATGGTGCTGGCGGAGGAGGGGGGGGCGGATGCGTCGTATGCTGCCGCGCGCCTGCTCGTGCGGCGCGGCGCCAAGCGCATCCTGTACCTCGGCGAAGCGATGGCTGCCCCGGCTGCCGTCAGGACGGAGTCATGGGAACTTGGCCAACTGGCGCTACCGAGCCGGGTGTACGACGCACGGGGGCTGGTTGAGGTGACCCGGGTCCTCCCGGACTCCGCGAACTCGCTGCCGTTGCTTCTGCGCGACGACATGATGCGCCACGCCGGCGTGAGCATCCAGGAGCGCCCGAACAGCCCGAACATCGCAACGGTCGCCCGCACCCTCCGCAATCCCTGGTTTGCGGACCACCTTTATGAGCAGTACCGGGTCGCCCTGACCGACGGACACGCCTCGGGTGCAGCCGAGGCTGCCCACGAGGAAGGCGTGCCCTGTGTCTTCATCATCGCCGTCACCGGCGTGGTTCGAAGGAGTTCCGAGCCCGTCGTCTCCCCCGTGCTCCGTGGAAAGGTCCTCTACGACGCGCTCACCGAGTTTGCCGTCAACGCCGCGGACGGAAACTCCCACCTCCTCTAGACCCATCGTCATTCGCGCTTGTTCCCGATGCCCTCCGTGGGGATTTGTGCAGGGCGCTGATCCGCCAATTTCCATCCAACGGGGCACACCATGGGCCTTGCCGACCTCAAGTTCTCAGATCCAGCCATCGCCGGACGCATCGCCGAATGGATGGGACCTGGCTACAGCGCCGAGGCGCGCCGGGAACTGCAGGCCCTGATCGACGCCGGGGATTCGAAGGAGCTGGAGGACCGGTTCTACCGGACGCTCGAGTTCGGGACCGGGGGGCTGCGCGGCAAGCGCGGGGCGGGGATCAACCGCATGAACGAGACCGTCGTCGCGCGCGCGACCCAGGGACTCGCCGCGTACGTCGCCGCGCATGCGACACGCCCGGGTCCCCTCCGCGCGGCCATCGCCTACGACTGCCGACACGGGTCGGTCGAGTATGCCCGCTGCGCGGCGAGCGTCCTCGCAGCGAACGGCTTCATCGTCCACATCAGCCCCTCCCTGCGCCCGACGCCATGGCTCTCCTTCGCCATCCGCCACCTCGGGTGCCACACGGGGATCGTCGTCACCGCGAGCCACAATCCGAAGGAGTACAACGGCTACAAGTGCTACTGGGACGACGGGTCGCAGGTCGTCCCCCCGCACGACAAGGGGATCATCGAACAGGTGAACGGGATCGTCTCCGATGCACAGGTGAAGTCCCTGCCGTTCGACGACGCGGTGGCGCGCGGACAGATCAAGGTCCTTGGGGAGGAGATGGATCGCGCCTATCTGGAGGCCATCCTCCGCGAGCGGCGCGACGCGAGGCGCGTTCACGACTCGAAGGTGCGCATAGTCTACACGCCCCTGCATGGGGCGGGCGGGACCGTGGCACTCAAGGCGCTGCGCGAGTGGGGATTCTCCGAAGTCTTCCCGGTCGAGGAGCAGATGGTCGCCGACGGTGACTTTCCGACGGCCGCCTCGCCGAATCCGGAGGAGGGCCCCGCGCTCAACCGGGGGATCGAGCTGGCCCGGCGAGTCGGCGCGCAGCTCGTTCTGGCGACGGATCCTGACGCGGATCGCCTCGGAATCGCCGTGATTCACGGTGGGGAGTTTCGGCTCATGAGCGGCAACCAGCTCTGTTCCCTGATCGCCGAGTTCGTCCTCGCCGAGGGAAAGCGCCTCAGCACGGGGCCCTCCAAGCCGGGCGTCGTGACCACGATCGTGACCACGCCCCTCTTTGGTCAGGTGGCCCGCCATCATGGCGCCGGCTTCGCGGAGGTTCTGACGGGATTCAAGTGGATCGCCCAGCAGATTCGCGACTGGGAGGCGTCCTCCGGGCCGTCCTTCGTGTACGGCGCCGAGGAGTCCTACGGGTTCATGATCGGGACCCACGCAAGGGACAAGGACGGCATCGTCGCCTCCTGCGTCGTTGCCGAGATGGCGGCTGCCGCAGAGGCCGAGGGGAAGACGCTCTTCGACAAGCTGCACGAGCTCTACGCGCGATTCGGGCCCAAGCACGAGTGGCAGAAGAATGTCACCCTCCCGGGTCAGGACGGCGCCGCGCGCATCCGAGGCATCCTCGACCAGATCCGGTCGGCCCCGCCGCGGGCGATCGGGTCGCGCAAGGTCCTGCGCTACACGCGGGTGGACACCGGCGAGGTTCTCGACGGGCAAACCGGCGCCCTGGTGGCGAAACTTGGGCTCCCGTCGTCCCCCGTGTTCATTTTCGACCTGGAGGGCAACTCGCGCGCCATCGCGCGGCCCAGCGGCACGGAGCCCAAGATCAAGTTCTACCTGTTCCTCTCGGAGGAGGCGCGGCCCGGCATGACGGCGGCGGAGGCGGAGGCGGCGGTCTCTCGGCTCGCCGCGCAGGCGCCTCAGTTCGAGCGAGACTTCATGGACGCCATCGGCTGCAAGCTGTAGGAGGGTCTCCCTACGCGCCCTGCTGCGCGGCGGCCCGGTCCACCTGCTCGATCCGCCCGACGACGCCATCCAGGATGTGGATGATGCGCTGAGATTCGAGCGCCACGTCGTGCTCGTGGGTCACGAGGACGATCGTGTTGCCGGCGTCGTGGAGTTCGCGGAACACGGCAAGGATCTCCCGCCCGGTCTCCGAGTCGAGGTTTCCCGTGGGTTCATCCGCGAGTAGGATCGACGGGCGGTTCACGAGCGCGCGGGCGATGGCCACGCGCTGGCGCTGGCCGCCCGATAGCTCGTTCGGCTTGTGGCCCATTCGCTTTTCGAGGCCGACGCGTGCCAGGGCCTCCCTCGCGCGCTTGACGCGCTCCCCGTGGTGCGTGCCCGAGTAGACCATCGGCAACTCGACGTTCTGCAGCACGCTCATCTGCGGAAGCAGGTGGAAGCTTTGGAAGACGAACCCGATTTCGCTGTTTCGCGTGCGGGACAACTCGTCGTCGCTCAGCGACTCGACGCGCTGGCCGCGGAGCTCGTAGCTGCCGGAGCTGGGCCGGTCGAGGCACCCGATCACGTTCATCAGCGTGGACTTGCCGCTTCCCGAGGGTCCCATGATCGCCACGTACTCGCCGGCATCGACTTCCAGGTTCAGTCCGCGAAGGGCGTGGACGTCCGTGTCCCCCATGCGGTACACTTTTCTGATGTCGGCGAGGCGGATCATCACCCCGCGAGGTCAACAGCGCGGGCACTCCCCCGGCAAGCAGTTAGTGCACTCCACCCGCGGATCGGCGCGTCTGTGACGAAGTCCTCCCCGTTCATCGGCATCGCCCCCGACCTGGCGCTCGTTCCGATCGTGCGCGGCAGCATCGCGTTTGCCAATGAGGTGCGCCGCGCCCACGCCGCGTTCGAGCCCGATTGCGTGGCGGTCGAGTTCCCCCGCCCGCTGGCGGCGGAGTTCATGCAGGTCCTCGGCAATCTGCCGCAGATTGGGCTCCTCGCCTACCGCACGGGAAGTGGACGGGGACTCTATCTCGTCCCCGATCCCGGGGACGGGGCGGTCGAGGCCTGCCGCCTCGCGGTGGAGCACGGCCAACCCGTTGAGTTCATCGACGCGCTTGAGGGGGAAACCGAGTCGGGACACCTCTCCCTGCCCGATGGGGAAACCGTA
This sequence comes from uncultured Candidatus Sumerlaeota bacterium, assembly GCA_964618855.1. Lineage (GTDB taxonomy): Bacteria > Sumerlaeota > Sumerlaeia > SLMS01 > JANRJK01 > CAZUCD01. The sequence goes on along the minus strand of CAZUCD010000017.1, from coordinate 6,218 downwards.
TCGACGCTCGGCCTGGAGCTGTTCGCCGGACCGTGCATCGAGGCGATTCCCGGTTCGAGGGTCGGGCCGCGGGAGGCTCAAATGGCGCGTCGCCTGCTCCTGCTCCGCGAGCGGCACGAGCGCACCCTCGTCGTCGTGTCGTTCCCGACGGCGAAGGCCCTGATGGAGATGCTCTCCTCCGGCGTCGCACCGGGACGCATTGAGTCCGAGGCGCGCCCGGAGTGCGTCGAGACGGTGCCCATCGGGCACGGCCAGCTTGGACTCGTGGTGGGCGAGATGCCCGACACGCTGACGCGCTTCGAGGCGTGGCGCGCGGACCATCCCCGCGCGCAGTCATTCCCGACGGCGGGCGCGCGCGCTGCACTGCTCCGAGCGGCATCCGTGCACTACGGGGCGAGGTTCAAGCGCAGGCTCAGCCGCACTGAGTGGCGGACACTGCTCCAGTTCGCGCGCCATCTTGCGCTGGTCCGCAACTCGATGCTCCCAGGCCTCGACGAACTCGTCACAGCCGGGAAGGCATGCATCGACCACGACTTCGGCTTCGCAGTCTTCAGACAGGCGACAAACTACCCCCCGAACGGGGGGGCCGATTGGGATGAAGAGCAGGAGTTGGATGCGGATGCCGGCATCGAGGACGCCCCCGGACCGTCCGGCACGCGGGGCACTGTGCGCCACATGAGCCTCTCGCTCCACGCGGACTTCGCCGACGGCAAGGCGCGCATCGAACCCGCCTACGACACCGGAGGCAGACGGGAGGTGACCTTCAGCTTCTCCCGACGACGCCTCACGCCCGGCGAAATCGAGGAGGTCTGGGAGCGCATCAAACGGCAGGGCGGATTCGAAGGGTCATCGATCTGCTCATGGCCCCCGGAAGATGCGAGGATCGAGGCCTTCCTTCGCCATGTGCGCGTGCGTGCGCTGGAGCGTCTCGGCGAGAGCCACCGCCGCGTGGAGGAGTTCTCGACCAGCTTCCTCGACGGGCTCGACGTGAGGGAAACCGTGCGCCGATGGGACCAGCGCCGACTCTATGTGAAGCGCGAGCAGACCCCGCGCGGCCGCATCGGACCCGTCGTGGTTGTCTGGCAGGATGCTCCCGTGCTGGAGTGGGGCCTTTGGCGTACGACGCTCTACGCCGAGCACCAAAACGAGTCCGAGATCACGATTGCCTGTGCGCCCAGACCGGGAAAGGACATCGTCGGACCGGGCATCTCGCGACTGCGCTACCTCGCGATGATGTCGGTTTTCCCGGCGCGCCACATCCCGGACATTTGGTCGGAGCCGCGTTTTGCACCGATGTGGCGCACCGTCGGCAGGGCCTTGACAGCCGGGGCGATCCTGCTCTCCGAGGCACCCCACATCGCGGTGGTCAGCATGGCTCCGGTGGAGAAGGACCTCATCGCCCTCGCGCGATCCGTCGGAGTGAACGTGATCCACCTCCCGCTGACTGCCTTCTCCTCAGCCGCCCTGGAAAGGGTGCGTACGCTCCACATCCTCGCCGACAAGGAAGTCCGTCGGTTCGCGGAACACTACATCCCGAAGTAGGGTGCGGGCGTCAGCCCCTCGGAGGTTTCGGATAGGTTGTGGGGGCATACCGAGGCGCTGGGGCCTCGCCCACGGTGCGGGTGGCTCCCGCCTCATGACCCTCCTCCATCGGGGAGTACCTCGGAAGTCGGGTCTGCGGGCCCGATTCGCTCGGGGGGGCGCCTGCGTGGGACACTTCGCCTTCGTGCGCGCCCATGCCGCCGCTGGAGGTCTGGCCATCGCGACGCCAGAGGTAGATGTAGCCCCGGATGCGGTAGCCTCGCGCGTCCTGCGAAAGCGACTGAAACGTGTTCGGCTTCACGAATCCCTGGTAGTGCGAGTTGATGATCGCGTCGTAACCCTCGAGTATCTGCTTTGCGTACAGTTTCGGGTAGATGGTCTCGTGGTATCGGCGGGCGACGGTTGCGACGAAGTCGGCGACCTGAAGGCCGGCGGACTCGCCCTCCTTCTGCACCATGGGCGAGGCCACGATCGGGCTTGTCTTGGCCAGGTTGGTGACGGTGTGCGCGTACTGAATCTCACCGATGACCTCGCGCTCCTCGTCGCGCCCCTCCGGGACGACCAGAACCCCGAGACTCGAGGATTCGCGCAGGTATTGCGTGATGGGACGCATCAGGTACTGGTAGGTGAGCGGGAGGAGCCACTTGGGGTGCGCGGGCTTGTCGGTGGTGCGCTTGTCGACGACGACGAGAAACATCTTCACGCCCAGGCTTGCGACGATGCGCTCGACGCCCTTGGTGTAGGCGAGGTGCCAGGGCCGCGCGGCGTTGCGGGGGTGCAGCGCATCGTTCGCATTCAGCCGCGTCAGGCCGGGTCGAAAGTTCTTGTGCTGGAAGGAGCGCTGAAGCCCCAGTACCCGCGCCTGAAGGGTGCGCCACTTCGTTCCCGGAACGGCCAGCCCAGCCAGCGTCCAGAAGTTCCCCGAGGTCCCGTCCACGGGCTTGCCCGATTGCTGAAGATAGATGAAGTTCATCTCGCCTTGTACCCCGTGGATAGCCACCGGCATCGCGGTGAAGCGTTGGTCGATTCCATCAAGCCTCCGCCACTTGGGCGGGGTCCATCACCAATCTCATTCGGCTCCAAAATCATTTTGGTTGCAGCAGTACGGTGCCGACGGCGCTGCCTCGGGCCCCGACTGCGATCACGCACAGTCGTCGAGGACCCAAGTTGCCTGAAAGTTCTGCCGACCGTCCTCCGTTCCGTTCCAGGCCCCTCAGGGCCTTTCCGTTTTTCGTGCCAAGACGACGGGGTGCCCTTCTCGGCGTTCTTGCGCTTGGAAGCATCCTCGCCACGCGTGTCGCCTTCCTGTCCACCGTCCGCCATGACGCCTACGAGTCCGAAGTCGAACGAAACCCCATTTCCACCCGGCGTCTCCCCGCCCCGCGTGGAACCATTTTCGACGCAGAGGGAGTGCTCCTGACCGCCAATGAGCGCTGCTATGCCCTCGTTTACACCAGTCGCCAAAAGCTGGCCGAACCGACAGACCTTGACGTGGATCAGATTCTCCTGCCCGTCGCCTCGCTGCCCCACTTTGAAGGACTGCTCACGGCGGACTTCAGGGCCCGCATGAGGCGGAATCTGGATGGAAAACTCCAGCTCCGTCTACTTTCGGGACTCCCGCAATCAGCCGTCATCCCCATCCTCGAGCGTCCGGAGTCCTTTCCAAATCTCTCCGTAACGCCAGATTTCCGGAGGACCTACCCGGCGGGAGCGCCTTGCGGACTGCTTACCGGCTTCATCGGTCCCATACCCACGGAGGCGGCATTCCAGTATCCCGCCGAGCGTTACCGCCCCGACGACGAAGTGGGGAGGGCTGGTCTAGAGGCCCAATTCGAGTCGGAACTCGCTGGTACCCCGGGGACTGAGGAGCGCCGACAGGATGCCCGCGGGCGTCCCTTGGCCCCGCCCACGATACTCCGGCCAACCGTCCCGGGGGCCGATATTTACACGACCGTAAGGGTTGGGTGGCAAGATAAAGCATACCGACTCTTGCAAAATCGTAAAGGTTCTGTCGTTGTGGCGGAGCTACCCAGCGGCGCGGTTCGCGTCCTCGCCTCCTACCCGTCATTCGACCCGAACCGACCTGGGGACGAGTTGGGCCCGGACGGCCTGCCGACCTCACATTTCAACAGGACAGTCCGCGGGCTGTATCCTCCCGGCTCCACTTTCAAGCCGTTCGTTATCCTGGGCGCCGTGCGCGGGGGTTGGGACCTCTCCCGGACGATGACCTGCACCGGATCGGTGACCGTGCCGGGATGGAGCCGGCCATTTCACTGCAACGTGCGGACGGGCCATGGTCCCATGAACACCACGAGGGCGCTTGCCGAGAGTTGCAACGCCTTCTTTTACCAGATTGCCGCAGATAGGGGCGTCGCCGACTTCATGGAACTTGCTGGGGAGTATGGCTTCGGCGCGACAACCGGGCTGGAACTGAGGGGGGAGGCGGCTGGCCAGACCTCGCGCCAGGGTCGCCTCGACGCCGGGGAGGAATTGAATCTCTCCATTGGTCAGGGCAGCATGCTGGCGACGGTCGCCCAAGTCGCCCGCGCCTACGCGGGCATCGCCCTCGGGGAGGAGGCCCCGCCGCTCCACCTCGTCGAGCGATTAGTCGATGCGGACGGAACCGAGCGCCCCATCGAGAGAGCCGTGGATGCACTCCATCCCAGCGTTTCCCCGGAGGCCCGGCGGGTCGTGATTGAAGGCATGGCGAGGGCTGTCAGCGATCCCAAGGGGACGGCCTACAAGGCCGGTTTCGACCCAGCTTGGCAGGTTTGCGGAAAAACCGGGACAGCCGAGAATGCAACGGGGGGGCAGGATGCGTGGTTCGCCGGGTTCTACCCCAGATCGGCGCCGCGCTATGTCATAGTCGTTCACATCGAGGAGTCCGTCGGACACGGCGGGGACGAGGCCGCCCCGGTCGCCGCGGACCTGATCCGCTTCATGGAGTCGCCCGAAGACACCGAGGACGCGGGCACGGGGGAGCCTTAGCGAGCGCGATCGGGATCACGCACGCAGGCGACTCAATTTCGCAGTGGCGCGAGGGTGGCCATTGCTGCATGATTACGGTTAGGATACTTGCCCGGAGGGGGCCGGAAATGACCGAACGCGTCGAACTTGCGAGAAGACTGCTCGCCGACATCGAGCGCATGCGCACGGATCTGGATCTGCTAGCCAAGACCAGCCGCCACTTTCCCCCGCAGAGCAAGGTGGCGATGACGCTCAAGCTCCTGATTCGCGACATCACGACCTCGCACGCACACGCGCTATCCCTCGTGCATGAGATCGCGACCGTCGATTCGCAGCGGGAACGGCTGGCGAACAGCGGGGGTGTCCACCGAGTGGACGCCACGTACGACTCCCGCCCGCAGACGAACGCCCAGCCGATCGCGCCCTCGCACGGGTACTCGGGCGTCTATCACCCACCATCGCCCGCGCCCCGCCAGGCGACCCCGCCCGTGCAGGCCCATGCACCCGCACCCCCGACCGAACGCGACGAGCCGAGCGAGCGCTTCGCGGTGCCAGGGGCCAGCAACGATCCCGACCCGGAGCCCGCGCCGGACTCCCCCACCGGAGACCAGCCGCGGCCGCTGGCTTCCATGGTGAGCAACCTCCCCCCGCATGTCCTCGAGGAGTTGCGCAAGCAGGGGCTGCGGTAACGCTGGACAATGCGCGGCGCGCTGGTTTGCCCGGCCACTGGCCGCCCGGCTTGAAGTCGGCATGGGATGCGCTCCGGCAGTCTGCTTGGTTGAGTTTGCGCTTTCGCACGCGTGGCGCCGTGGCAGACCTTCCCCGGCCGCGCTGTGCGGCACTCCCCATATCAAACCCAGGAACCCAAGATGGCCGGTGAGTACATTTTCACGATGCTTCGCCTCAACAAGCACTACGGACAGAAGCACGTCCTGAAGGACATCAACCTTTGCTTCTACCCGGGGGCGAAGATCGGCATCGTCGGCGAGAACGGCTCGGGCAAGTCCACCGTCCTGCGCATCATGGCGGGACGGGACGACCAGTTCACGGGGAAGGCTGAGCCGCTCAAGGGGACCCGGATTGGATTCATCGAGCAGGAGCCAGCCCTCGACCCGGAGATGACGGTCCGGCAGGCGATTGAGATCGCCTTCGAGCCCACGTTCAAGCTCCTCCGCGAATACGACGACGTATCGGCCAGGATGGGCGGGGAGCTGGACGCCGACGCGATGCAGAAGGCGATGGATCGCATGGCCGAATTGCAGGACAAGATCGACGCCGTCGACGGCTGGAACATCGAGCACCACATCAGCCTGGCTTCCGAGGCGCTGATGCTCCCGGACGACAACCAGAAGATCGGCACGCTTTCTGGGGGCGAGAAGCGCCGCGTCGCCCTGTGCAAGGCGCTGCTCGAGCGCCCGGACATGCTCCTGCTCGACGAGCCGACGAACCACCTCGACGCGGAGACCGTGGACTGGATCGAGCAGCAGTTGAAGGACTTCCCCGGCACGGTGCTCATCGTGACGCACGACCGGTACTTCCTGGACAACATCACGAAGTGGATCCTGGAGCTTGACGGCGGGCAGGGGATCCCCTTCGAGGGCAACTACACTTCGTGGCTGGAGCAGAAGCTGGGGCGGCTGGCCGGTGACGAGAAGAAGGACTCGCCGCGCCGGCGCGCCCTCGAGCGCGAGCTCGAGTGGATCCGTTCC
>CAZUCD010000016.1:0-36064 GCA_964618855.1 uncultured Candidatus Sumerlaeota bacterium | reverse complement strand
CTCGGCAAGGTGGGGGAGCATGATGACGCGTTCGCGCAGGTGAGGCGGAAGCGAGGAGACCATCGAGCGCGTGCGGCCCCCGTCGAACTCCTCGCCGGCGAAGACCATGCGCACGCGGGGCCACTTCCCAGCGAGCAGCGCGAGCGCCCGCAACGCGACGGCGTGCCCCTTCTGTGGCCGGTAGTTCGCCACGAGGCCGACGAGTGGCGCGTCGTCGTCCAGGGAATGCTCGCGCCGGAACTTCGCCCTCAGCATGGGCTTGGCCTCGAGGTCGGGCATTTCCACCCCGTTTGCGATCACGCGGATGCGGTCGGCAGGAAACCTCTCGCGCCAGATCCGGCTCTCCTTCCCCGCCTGGGAGTTGGAGATAAACAGGTCCACGTGCCGTGCCCCGGCCCGGTCGAGCGCAACATGCCACGGTTTGCGCCAGGGATCGGTGTTTCGAATCGCGGAGACGACCCGGGGTCCCGCGCGTGCCGCAGGGCCTCGCAGCAATGCGTCCGTCCGCAAACCAAACAGGTAGGCCACATCGGGCCGCCAGTACGCCAGTTCGCGCACAACTTCCATGCGCACCCCCGGAATTGTTCGCGAGGAGCACGTCTTCGCGGGAATCCCGCCCCGGCTGAGCCGCCTCGTCAGTTCGCCGCGTCCCCCCAGGGACAGCACCCGTACTTCAAAGTCGGTCGATGGCAGCCCCGAGGCCAGGTGCAGCACCTGCCTCTCCGACCCCCCGATGTCCGAGGATGCCGTGACGATGAGGATTCGCCGCGGCACGGCAGTGCTTCAGAATGTCCCGGAGACGATTGGGTTCAGGGCGAGCGAGCCCTCAACCGCTTCCACGGCGGGCATGCGGTCCGGATTCACGAACCCGAAGTAAAATAGGGGCACGTGCCCGACGCGCAGGATGTCCCCGGGGCGCAGCGGGTGCTTGTCCTTGATCCGGACTCCATTGATCGTAGTCCCGTTCTGGCTGGCCATGTCCTCCACGAAGACGCCCGCCGGGCTGACCGTGAGCCGGACATGCCGCCGGGACACGCTCCCGTGATTCAGGGCCAAGTCGTTGTCCGGAAGCCTTCCTATGAGCATGCTCGCCATCCTGAATGCGAGCAACCGGGGGCCCGTGTCCGTCGAGGTGGCGAACAGGTAGGTCCGGACGGTGATCGAGGGTTTCGATCCCGGACTGGAATCGAGGTCTCGGAACTCTGTGGAGTCGTTGCTCATGGGGCGTGGCAGGTGGGTCCGGCGGGAACTGGCGTGCAGCGTGTGGATGTGAGGCTGTCCGGGCGGAGGGGCGCAAAAGGTAACGGGCCCAAGCTGTGGAAAACTGCAAGAATTGGGGTTGGGGCGTCGGCAATAATGCTTGACCGCCCCCCGAGGGGGAGTGGACAAAACGCGGCTTCGCGGTGCGGTCTCCCCGGTCTGCCCCTCGATACACGTTTCGCAATCCGAAGGCTCCTCGTGAGCCGAGCAGGAAGTGAAGAAGAATGAACGCTCGCGGCACCACAATGGCCCGCCCGGCGGAGTTGCAGGAGAAGTGGTACATCGTCGATGCGTCCGGTCAGGTTGTCGGACGCCTCGCGGCCCGCATCGCCGCACTCATCAAGGGCAAGCGCCAGGCAAACTACACACCCCACGTCAACCCCAAGGTCCACGTGATTGTCACCAACGCCGACAAGGTCCTCTTCAGCGGCGACAAGGAGACGACCAAGATCTACCGTTGGCACACGAAGTACCGCACCGGCCTCAAGGAAGAGACGGCAAAGCACCTCCTCGAACGCAAGCCCACGGAGGTGATCCGCCGCGCAGTCCACGGGATGCTCCCAAAGGACAGCCTCGGCCGCACCATGAACAGGTCGCTGCGCATCTATGCGTCGGGTGAATACACCGGCCAGCACGATGCACAGAAGCCCGAAGCCCTTACCCTCAAGACGCGCCAGCCCCGCAAGAAGTTCTGATAGGCGCCCAGGAGACATCGCCCAACATGGCAGACAAGATCGAACAGTATCTCGGCACCGGCCGCCGCAAGACGTCCGTGGCCCGCGTGTACCTCCGCCCGGGCAAGGGCCGCCTTATCATCAACGGCCTCGACTGGAAGAAGTACTTCGAGGGCCGCACCGGCCTCGACACCCAGATGCGCCAGCCACTGGCCGACACGAACAACCTCACGAAGTTCGACGTTGTCGTGAACGTACAGGGCGGCGGGGTCATGGGCCAGGTCGGCGCCATCCGCCACGGCATCGCACGCGCGCTGCTCGTGGTCGCCCCGACCAACCGTCCCACGCTCAAGAAGGCCGGCATGCTCACGCGCGACCCGCGTGCCAAGGAACGCAAGAAGTACGGCCTCCGCAAGGCACGCAAGCGCTCGCAGTTCAGCAAGCGCTGACACCACCTCCCGAACATCAATATCCCCGCGGCGCCCCAGGCTCCGCGGGGATTTTTCATTTCGGGCAGGCTCATGCAGGCCGCCGATCAAACCGACTTCCTGGCCACGACCACCAGCCGATCCGAAGTCTCCACATCAAACGCCCCTCCGGCGTAGTCGCCCGCGGTCCGGATGGCCACCAGGCCCACCCCGGCGAGGGCGTCCAGCAACTCGGCGGGGGAGAACAACCGCACGCTCTCGAGCAGCACTGGCGGGCCCGTCGCGCCCGCGTCCGGGAATCGCACGCGTTCGACGCGCAAAAGATCGCTGGTCATCCGGCGGACCTCGAGTGACTCCATGCCGTCCGGGCCCGGGACCAATGCCCCCCTGCCTACCGTCCCCAGCCGCCCCACGATGGGGAGTCGATTGGCAAAGTCTAGGACGAAGTGCCCACCGGGGCGCAGGACGCGGGCGACCTCCGCCAGAACACCCAGGTTTTCACCGTCGGAATCGAAGTAACCAAAAGCCGTGAATGCATTCACAACGAGCGAAAACGCGCACTGCGGAAAAGGCAGCCACCGCATGTCACCGCGGACGAGCTTGATCCATGCCTGAGTGGGGATGCGACTGCGTCCTGCCTCGAGGAGCCCCGGACTGAGATCGTACGCGACGACGCGGGCGCCCCGGGCAGCCATCGCGATGGAATGTCGGCACGCCCCGGCGCACAGGTCCAGCGCCAGCTTCGTCCCCTCTTCCGCGCCGAGGATGGGCGCGACAAAGCAATCGACGAAGGCGGCCGCTTCGCCGTCATCCCGGTGGGCGTACCGCTGCAGGTAGTCCGCCCCGAATGCGCGCCTGTACCAATGGTCTGTCTTGGGCATGCGTTGCCGTGTCCATTTTTGTTCCGCGCAAGCGTTTCAGCCTTTACGTGAAACGCGCGGCGGACACACTTCGCGCGTCAACTCCGCGCCGCACGTCCCGACGGGCCGATGCGGCAAGCGACTCTCCCACGAAGGCGGGCCGGACGCATGGCGAATCAGCAACCCGGCAGGAAAACCCCGCGCCAGGAATCTCGGCGCCCGACGGGGCCGTGGCTCGGTCGCTCGCTGGTGCAGCCCGCCGTTCTGGGTCTGTTCCACCGGTTCGGCGTGTTGAACGGGGCACGCCTTGGAGAAGTGCTCGGCGTGGGCAGGTCCTCTGCGCACCTCATACTCGACCGACTCAGCCGCGAAGGGTGCCTCGTCGTCGAGGGTCGCCGCACGGGCGAACCCATGCCCCCGGGTCGCCCCACGACCGACTACCGCTTGAATCCCGCCCATGGGAGCTTCCTCGGGGTTCATGTGCGCCCCTCGGAGGTGGAGTGGGCGAGCGTTGCCTTCGATGGGGGCACGACGGGCGGCGGGGTCGTCTCCGCGGCGGGCACGCTCATGGATCCCGAGGGAATCGTCCCCGGGGTGGCTGCTGCGCTGGCCGCCGCCGCCGGACAGGGTTGGGCGGCGCGCGCGCTCCACGTCGGCGTTTCGGTCTCTGAAGGTCCCGAGGACAGGCGGCGCGGTGTATGGAGCATCGAGGAACTGGCCGACGCGCTCGCGACTCAGCTCAAGTATCCGGGGCTGAGGGTTGTCGCTGCCGCCTCGGCGGGCGCGACGGCGGAGTCGATCCGCATTCGTTCGACCCCGGAGCCGACGCTCTTCGCGATCGTGCAGGAGGACTTCCTCGTTCCGGTGGGCTTTGCCTGCGGGGGGCTCGGGGTTTCCGGCCGTCATCGACGGGCCAGCTCCATCGAGTCGGTCGCCAAACGGCGCGCACTCTGGCTTGCGAAGGCGCCCGCAAAGGTTGCCGCAATGACGTGGACCGAGCTTGCGGGGGCCGCCGAACAGGGGGGATTGCCCTCCGAGATGCACGCCGCGCTCGTGGATGAACTCGCGGAGGAGCTTGCGAAGTTCGCCTCCTTCCTTGATGCGTCGAGGGTGGTGGTCGGGGGTGGTGCGCAGGGATTGATCGGGCGGCTCATGCCCATCCTCGCGCGCGAGGTCCCGCTCCGTGCAGGCAATGCAGGGGCCCGTCCCCCGGAGGTGGTCGCGGCGGAGTCCGCGCCCTCCCCGATCGCCCTGGGGGCGGCGCTGGCCCCGGTGGCGTCGGCAATCACGCGGTCCCTTGAGTTCGAGGCGAACTCGAGGGCGGGGGAGTCTGGATCGTCGGTGGACCGCGCAGCCAAGTCCGCGCGGGCGAGATAGCGGACCCTACGGCGTCGCGTCACCCCTTGGAGATGTTGCGGACCCGTCCCGTATCGGGAGTGGCGTGAAGTCGAGCTGCGCGATTCCGTCGAACCTGCGGACCTCCCCGCTCTCGCTGCGGGCAGCCGGGACGTGCGACTTCATCCATGAGACGAAGACGCGCACCACCTCGGGGTCGAACATCCTGCCCGACTCGGCTTGGAGTTCCGCCAGTGCCTCGCCGTGGCTCATCTTCTCGCGATAGGCCCTGCCGCTGGTCATGGCGTCGTAGGCGTCGACCACCTTGAGGATGCGCGCGCCGATGGGTATGTCGTCGCCGGACAGCTCCCCCGGATACGCCGGGTAGTCGCCGGTCTTCGATCCGTCGTAGCGTTCGTGGTGCGAGCGCACTATCTCGCAGACCTCGCCGAGGTAGCTGACCTCCCTGAGCAGGTCATCCCCGATGCGGGTGTGGGCCTGGACTATGCGGTGCTCCTGCGGCGTCAGGGGGCCCGGCCGTTGGAGGATCACACCCGGGATCGATATCTTGCCGACGTCGTGCAGCATGGCTGCCAGATGCAGGGACTCGATCTCGTCTTGCCGCAAGTGGAGGGAGCGCGCCACCGCAAGGCATCCCGAGGACACGCGGCGCGCGTGCTCGAAGGAATGCGGCTCCTTCTCGATGAGCACCCGCATCAACTTGCCAAGGTAGTGGTTCCAGTGCTGGAGCTCGTCCTCGTTAGTAGTGCTGAGCACGTCGAGCAGGGCACGGCGGGTCTGGGCCTCCTTGTGCTTGTAGAGCGCGGTGTCGGCGCTCTGAAGGAGGATGTCCGTCTCGTGGGGCTGGGCGCTGCGCAGCCCGAGCGACAGCTTGTATCCCCACCGGTCGTGGTTGAGCTCGGGGCCGGCCTCGTGGACAGCGTGGAGGATGCGTTCGCTGATGATGTGCGCGGATGCGGCGTCGGTGTTCGGCATGACGATGACGAATTCATCGCCACCGAACCGCGCGACGAAGTCCATCTCGCGGACGCAACGCTGCAGAAGCTTGGCCGTCTCGCGCAGGACATCGTCACCGGCGAGGTGCCCGCACATGTCGTTGAGTTCCTTGAACCGGTCGATGTCAATCATGAGGAGCGACAGCGGCGTCTGATGGCGCTGGGCCCGGGCGACCTCGCGGCGAAGCAGCGAGTCGAGGGCACGCCGGTTCGGCAGGCCGGTCAGTCCGTCCTGCTCGGCGAGGCGTCCCACCTCGGCGAGGAGGCGGGCCGACTCCAAACGCGAGGCGACGTTGTTCGCGAAGAGCTGGAGGCTGACGAGGCGGGACGGGGACACCTGCGCGCGGTTGGTCAGGTGGTCACCGTAGAGGACTCCGAGGGCTCGCCCGTCCACGAGGAGCGGCAGCGCGACCGCGTGGTGGCACGACTTTGGGGAACCAGCCAGTCCGGAGAGTGGGCCCGCGGCCAGCGACGGCACCCACCGGACCCCGGCCTCACGGAAAACCTGCGCAAGCAGCGACTCGGAATCCGCGATCGACGTCCTCAGGTTCATCGCGGAGCCCGGGCAGCCGTGCAGTCCGATCGTGGAGAGGTCCGAGGTGCCTGCGTTGTACCCCATCAGAAGCGCGCGGTCGAATCCAAGCCGCTCGCAAAGGATCGTGCATGCGGACCGGCCCACCACGCGGGCATCCTCGCCACCCTCGAGCAGCGTTGCCGCCTCGAAAATCTCCTGCATGTTGTCCTTCATGAGGCGTAGCATCTCGAGCTCCCTGCACGCCGAGAGCACGAGCTCGACCGCGCCCTGGACGTCCTCCAGCTCCGGGATGAGCGCGGGTTCGCACGCGTTGAGCGAATCCGCGAACGAGAAGACCACCGCGGCGGCGGCTCGGCCCTCCTCGCGCAGGGGCATGCACGCCATCGCTGCCGGCACTTGGGGCGGTGGTTCGATCCGGCGTTCGGAGAGCCATTCGCCGACGCCACCCGAGACGATCTCCGGTCGCTCCTGCGCGATCATGTACTCCTCGATGCAGGAGCGGCGCCCCGAGGGGGCAGCATGGAACAGCAGCTTGCCGCGCCGCTCCACGTTCAGGCGAACATCCGGGCTGAGCGGATGGATCAACAGCAGGACGCTGGAGGCGACCGGCTGCCCGACGATGCCCTCCACGGACGTCGTGAGGTTGCGAAGGAGCGAGGAATAGTCCCTGGAACTGAGCACCCGTTCCCGGCGCGCGACGCGCTCGGGCAGGAGGTCAGGCAGGGGACGGGCGCTCATCGCCTCGGGGCTGGACGCGACCTAGACGGTCGCGTGCGACTTGGTGAAGGTCTCGGTGGGGATGTCCGCGACGGCGGCGCCCGTCGGCGGAACCCCAGGGCTCAGCGAAATCTTCTTCAGGTCGGCCAGGACGCCGTGCAGCAGCTCGACCTTCGGCTTGTGGTGCAGGAACGAACTCTTGATGCCGTAGACGATCAGGTCCTTGATCTCCTCGAGCGTGAACCCGAGTTCCGTGTGGGCCAGGTAGAGTTCGTCGGTCACCGTGGTGCCCGACACGAGCCGGTTGTCCGTGCAGACGCAGACGCGCAGCCCGTAGTCGTAGTACATGCGCAGGGGATGGAACCTGATTTCCTTCGCGGCTCCAGTCTGCACGTTTGAGGTGAGGCAAATCTCGAGGGGGATGCGGTGGTCGCAGCAGTAGTTCAGCAGGTCGCCGTTCTCCTTGAGGCGCACCGCATGGCCCAGCCGGTGGGCGCCGCACTCGTGCACGGCCTGGGCGATCGACTCGGGGCCGTACGCCTCCCCCGCGTGGATCGTGATGTTCACGTTGTTGCGAAGGACGAGTTGGAACGCCTCGCGGTGGTCTGCGGCCGGGTTGCCGGCCTCGGCCCCAGCCAGGTCGAACGAGACCACGCCGCGGTTCTTGTACATCACACAGAGCTCGGCCATCAGCATCGAGTACTTCGGGTCGCTCATGCGCATGGCGCAGATGATGAGCCCTGTCTTGACGCCATACTGCTCCTCGCCCGCGCGGAGGCCCTCGAGGACCGCATCGACGATGGCGGTCAGGCGCATCCCCTTTTGCTGGTGCAGTATCGGTGCGAACCGCACCTCGAGGTAGACGACATTCTCGCGGGCGCAATCCTCCACCAACTCGAACGCAATGCGCCTCAGGGACTCCGGGTCCTGCATCACGGACAGGGTGATGTCAAAGGCCTTGAGATACTCGACGAGGTCCTTCGCGTTGTCCTGGACAAGCATGCGCCGCAGCGTGGGTTCGTCGTGGGAGGGAAGGCGGACTCCCTGCTTGCCAGCGAGTTCGAGAATTGTCTCCACGCGGAGCGATCCATCGAGGTGGCAATGGAGGTCGCACTTCGGGAGTTGGCGGATCAGTTCCTTCGTCAGTTGCTGCTGCGGCATGTGGAGCGCTTCGAACCTTTTCTGGCAGGGCATTCGTCCGTTGCACCAATATGGCTTTCTAGGGGTCGGCATGGGGTCCGGTCAAGGCTGTTCGCCCGCGTCGGAGGCGGGTCTCGGGAACCCTTGCGGAATCGCAAGTTGTCTCGTTTGAATAGTCTCCAGCTCTCGCAGTATCACCACCGGTCCCTCCCATGCGACGTGTCCGCGACGAGCATCCCCCGAGTTGGCTGGCCGAACTGGCCACACCGAGGAACTACGCGCTCGCGAGCCTTTGCATCATTGCGCTGGGGTGGATGCTCGGAACCTGGCGGGCCGCGCTTCGTTGGCGCCATGCGGCGGGCATGGAGTTCCCCGCCCCGGAGCAGACCAAGCTTGATGAGCCGCTTTCCCTCCCCGCCCCGGAGGGTTACACCATCACCGCCACGGACGAGTATGAGGTCACCGCGCTCGTGCTCGCGCGGGAGCGCTACCGGTACGACAGGGGCGCCGTCCTCGCGCCCGTGGACCTGGCGCTCGCCTGGGGACCGGTGGCCGACCCGGATGTTCACACCAAAATCCGTTGGTCCCAGGCCGACCGCTGGTACAGATTTCAAATGCGATACGAGGACGTCCGAATGTCACCCATTGAAGTGAGTCGGCACTCGGCGAACACCCACATCATTCCAAACGCAGACGACCCGGACGTGGCCGACTTGCTCCTTGCGATCCGGCCCGGGAACGCGGTCCACCTGAAGGGCTACCTCGTCCGGATCGAGGGTGATGGAGGATACACGTGGAACTCGTCGCGGAGCCGGACGGACTCGGGCGACGGTTCGTGCGAAATCTTCTATGTGATGGAGTGCGAACTGCTCTAGGGACCGTTGATTCTACGCGAGCCCGCGATGCTCCCCAAGGGTGGCAAGCAGCGCGTCCTCGAGCGTGGGCAGGACAGGCTTGGCCTGCTCGATCCGGACGCCCTCGGGCAGGAGCAGGCGCACGCCCTCGCTCCCGCCGCGCGCGACCTGGAAAAGGACCCGCGCACCGGCGCGCTCCGCCGCCGTCCGGGCCGCATCGGCAGCCTCGTCCCGCGCGCCCATGATCTCGCACACCCGGCCCTCGAGCCGCGCGCGGAGACTCTCCGGCGGGCCGCTGTACACGAGCCGCCCCTGGAGCATGATGCCGATCGCATTGCATGTTTGTTCCAAGTCCTCGACGATGTGAGTCGAGAAGATGATCGTCCGCTCCGAGGCCATCTGGGAGAGGAGCAGGCGGACCTTGACTCGCTCCACGGGGTCGAGGCCCGCGGTTGGCTCGTCCACGATGAGAATGGGCGGCGCCTGCAGGAGCACGCGTGCTATGCCCGCTCGCTGCTTCATGCCCCCCGAGAAGCCGGAAATGCACTCGTGGGCGAACTCGGCCAGGTTCACCTCCTCGATGGCGCGGCTGATCGCAAGGTGCCGCGCGGCCGGCGTGTCGAGCGCCACCAGCCGCCCGAGCCGCTCCGTGATCTGCGGGTCCTTGCGAGAGGGGATCGAGCGGGCGCGCGCGACAGTCAGTGAGGTCAGCGTCGCAAAGTGCTCCAGGTACTGGTACAGAGTCATCGACTCGTAGTGGCCGTGGTTCTGGGGCAGGTAGCCAATGAGGGGAGCCAGCCGGGCCGCGGAGTCCCGGTGGGCGGCGCCGAAGAGGCGGATGGTGCCGCGCGTCGGCTCGAGCAGCCCGGCGATGCAGCGCAGGAGCGTCGTCTTGCCGGCGCCATTGGGGCCGAGAAGCCCGTACAGGCCGACGCCGATCTCGCCGGACACGCCGCGCAGGGCATGGAGGCCCTCCGGCGGACGGCGACCGAGCGCGTATCCCCTTTGTGGAATGTAGCGCTTCCAACCGCTCGCGTCGCGCTCATAGAAGACCTGGATGTTCTCGAAGCGAATCGGCGCCGGTGCCTCCTGCGACTTGGACTCGACCAGGAGCACGCTCAGTGGGGGAGCGTTGGGTTCCAAAGGCGGTCTTCCGGGAGCGAACGCCAGCCTCGCCAGCGTTGCGAAGTCGCCGAAGACGGCACACATGGACCGCCATGACTTGACAGCAACGAATCTGGCAAGGCGCCACACCCCGCGGGGCGCCGTCACGAAAAGGAAGCGCGCAGCCAACTTCGCGGTGCGCCAAACACGTCCCGGCCAAGTCAGCGGCCTCCACGTCCAGAAGGCCAGGAGCGCACCCATCCCATGGACGATGGCGTTGAACAGCCACTCCAGCCCGAGGAATGCCTTCGCCAATGCCCAAAGGAACGGGGGCTTCGCCCAGCGGACGAAGTCATCCCCCATAAGGAAGAATGAGGGCAGGGCGAACAGCGTGATCAGGGTCGAGCTCGTGAGCCCACCGATGATCGTGACTGCGACGGGCCGCCATTGGCTCGTTTCATCCCCGAGGATCGCCATGGGGAGCAGACCGAGCACGGTGGTCAGGTAGGTCATCAGGATCGGGCGAAGACGTGTATCCGCGGCGGCGAAGACGGCCCGGACGCGACCCTGCCCCGAGTCGCGCATCAGCTCGAGCGCGCGGTCCATCATGACAATGCCGCTGTTGACGACCAGGCCGATCAGCAGCACGAACCCGAACACCGCGAGGTCATCGAGCGGCAGTCCCGCAAAGGAGAGCGCCGCCTTCGTGCCCAGCGGGACGAGGGCCACCATCAGGCCGATCACGAATGGCACCCAGAAGCTCTCGAAGACCGCTGCCATCACCATGTAGACGAGGATGAAACCGGAGAGGACCATGAAGATTGTGTTCTGCTCGCGCTCCTCGATCTTCTTTGCGTCGCCAGTGACCTCCCCCGCGACGCCGGCCGGGTTCGGCATGGTGCGAAGGATCTTCTTCACATCGTCGGCGACCTTCACCCTGTCGGCCCCGGGCCGCAGGAAGTAGGAGACCTCCGCGCTGCTCTGGCGGTTCGTGCGGCTGATGCGCGATCCCGTGCGGCTGGCGCGGAAGGAGGTCAGGTCCCCGAGAGGTGCGATTCCCGATGTCTCCGTGAACACGGGAAGGGCCTTGGCCTCGCTCGTGGTGGAGCCGCCGAAGTCCTTTAGCGTGATGGAAACGTCGAGCCGCTTCTCGCCGTCCACGAGCCGCACCTGGGACAGTATCCCGGAGGACCTCGTCGACGAGATGTACTCGCTGAGCGTGCGCGCGTTCACCCCGAAGAGTCGCGCGCGCTCGCGGTCGAGCTGGACCAGCATCTGCGGGTCCGTCCGCTCCTCCTCGACCTTTGCATTGGTGATGTCGGGATGCGACCTCAGCACCTCGATGAGACGGGCCGCATACGGCGTGACGACGCTGTTGTCGAACCCGCGAAGTTCCAGGGTACCGCGCTCGCCGCTCGAGAGTCGCGCGGCGACGACCGGCAGGTCGTTCCTCTCGAGGCTCAGCTCGCCGAGCGGGGGATTGCCGAGCTCCTCGACAATGGTCTTTCGTATCTGGATGGAACTGCGCTTGCTGGGGCGATCCTTCAGCTCCTTGAGGATGATGTTGAACCGGCCACCCTCGGAGGTGTTGAAGGCCACCGAGAACTTCTCCACGTCCTGCATGGCGGCGATGCGGGACTCGATGACGCTGACGGAGCGATTCAGCTCCGCCAGTGGAGTCCCGCGCGGCGCCACGAGGTACACGCGGACGAAGTCGCCCTCGTCCCCCTGGCGCGTGGTTTCCTGCGAGATCTCCATGAAACTCTGGAAGACCGTGAAGACCATCACCGCCCCGAGGATCAGGATGACCTTGCCGCGGTGGCGGATCGCCCACTTGAGGATCAGGCGGTAGAACTCCTGCACGCGCGCGGAGCCCTTGTGGAGGTTCACGCCCCCGCCGGTCCGGATTGCCGCATACACGAGCACCGGGCACAGCGTGGTCGCGACGAAGTACGAGAGGAAAAGTGGGAAGATGAGGGCCAGCGTTGGCTCCTTCACGAAGAGCCGGAACTCTCCCTCGAGGAACAGGATCGGCACGAACACGATTCCCGTGGTCGCGGTGGAGGCGAAGAGCGCCATCGCCACCTGGCCCGCACCCTTGACGGCCGCGTCATGCGGGGAGACTCGCCCCGAGGAGGCCAGACGGAAGCAATTCTCGCAGACGACGATCGAGTTGTCCACGACCATCCCAACGCCCAGCGCGAGCCCGACGATGCTGAAGATGTTGAGCGACATCCCAGTCGCCAGGAACAGGTTGAATACCGCGACCAGGCAGATCGGCACCGCGAGGAAAACGATCAGCGACAACTTCAGGCTCCGGAAGAACACGAGCGGGACCACGAGGGAGAGGAGGGCGCCGTAGAAGGCGGCCTCGGTCACTCCGGCAAGGGCGTCCTCGACGTACTTGGCGAGGTCCTCGTTGATGACGAGCGTCACCCCTGGCGGTAGCGTCTTGTTGATCTCGGCGATCCTCGCCCGCGTCTTCCTGGCGAGCGAGATCATGTTCACGCCGTTCTCCCGCTCGAGCTCGATCCCGATGGCTGTCTTGCCCATCGTCCTGAACACGGAGGATTCGAGGGCCTTGCCCACGTAAATGGTCGAGATGTCCGCCAGCGTAACGAGCCCCTGGTTGTCCACGAAAACGCCCGCGAGGTCGTTCACGTTTCGGACCCGGTCGTTCAGCCGGACGAAGTGTGTTTCGCCTGGAACGCGCAGGCGGCCGAGGTAGGTGTCGTCCGCGGCGGCACTGGAGATGCGCGAGAGCACCTCCCCAAAGTTGAGCCCGTACTGCCCGAGGAGGTTGGCGTCGATCTCGACTTCCGCGGCGTCGGCGGTGCTGCCCTGGACATCAACCTTCGCGACGCCGTCGAGCGCAGAGAGCTGCTCGACGACGCGCTCCTGCGCCGTGTCGAACAGGGTCCCGGCGTCGCCCTCCCCGAGGACCGAGAGGAACATGTAGCTCGCCTGGAAGTTGTCGGTCGAGAACGGGAATGCCGTTATGAAGGCCCGGCGGTCGTTCAGGTCGGTCCTGAACTTCGCCAGGCGGTCATTGAGGTCGATGTTGGTGAGCCGCATGTCCGTGCCGAAGTCGAACTCGGCCTGGATCCAGATGCGGTCCCCCCTCGTCCAGGAACGAATCGTCTTCACGCGGGGGAGTTCCGCGATCAGGTTCTCGATGGGGCGGGAAATCTTCTCGACGTTGTCCTCCGGCGAGGCCTCGCGCTGGGCGAAGACGCCGATTGTCGGGAGGGTGATGTCGGGTAGGAGCTGGACGGGGAGCTGGAAGTACGAAACCGCCCCGAGCACGAGGACCATGATGAACGTCATGATCGTCGTGATGGGGCGGTTTACGCAGAACTGGGAGAGCTTGTCCATCGGCCTGGCTGGTCGCGTCCCCGGGTTGAACTCTGTTCAGATACGCGCCGGGTGCGAATTGCTTCGCTGGCGTGCTGGCCTCAGGCGCTTTCCTTCTTTGCGCGCTCCACGAAGACGGGCTCGGATTCCCCCTCGACGACGCCTTCCGTGATTCGGATCTCGGAGACTTCGAGCGAGCGCTCGGGCAGGTCGAACTGCAGGTCGAGCATCAGCGCCTCGAGGAGTGCCCTGAGGCCGCGCGCGCCGGTCTCCATCTTGATGACCTTGCGGGCGATGGCGCGCACCGCCGCGTCGTCGAACACGAGGTTCACGCCCTCCATCTCGAACAGCTTGCGGTACTGCTTGAGGAGCGCGTTCTTCGGTTCCGTCAGGATGGAGACCATCTCCTCCTCGCCCAGCTTTGCGAGTGTGGCCAGGATCGGAAACCTTCCGACGAACTCGGGAATCATGCCGTACTTGAGCAGGTCCCGGTAGGTCGCGTGGGAGAGGATTTCACCGACGTCCAGCGCGTCCTTGCTCTTCACGTCGGCACCGAATCCCATCGTGCGCTGTTCGATGCGGGAACGGATGATCTCGACCAGCCCGTTGAACGCGCCGCCCGCGATGAAGAGCACGTTGGTCGTGTCCACGCGGATGTACTCCTGGTGCGGGTGCTTGCGGCCGCCGGTGGGCGGCACATTCGCCAGCGTGCCCTCCAGTATCTTCAGGAGCGCCTGTTGGACGCCCTCGCCCGACACGTCGCGCGTGATCGAGACGTTGTGGCTGGTCTTCGCGATCTTGTCGATCTCGTCGATGTAGACGATGCCCCGCTGGGCCTTCTCGATGTCCCCGCCGGCGCTCTGGACGAGGCGCAGGAGTATGTTCTCCACGTCCTCCCCGACGTAGCCTGCCTGCGTCAGCGTGGTTGCGTCCGCGATGGCGAAGGGCACGTCCAGCGCCTTCGCGAGGCTTTGCGCCATGAGCGTCTTGCCGCTGCCCGTCGGGCCGATCAGCAGGATGTTGGACTTCTGAAGCTCGACCTCGTTCTGCGTGCTGTTGCTGAGGATGCGCTTGTAGTGGTTGTGGACGGCGACGCTCAGCGCCTTCTTCGTCCTGTCCTGCGAGATGACGTAGCGGTCGAGGTTCTCCTTAATCTCGGCGGGGGAGGGCAGTTTCTTGGATCCCTCGAGGGCGCCATCCTCCGGGCGGACCTCCTCGCGCTTCAGCCGGTCGGAGCACATCACGACGCACTCGTCGCAAATGTACACGCTTCCTGGGGCGTCCTTGCTGCTCAGCCCCTTGAAGAGCGTCTTCACCTGGTGTTGGTCACGGCCGCAAAAGGAGCAACGGAGTCGCATTCGTTCCGCCATCGTGGGGTATCTTGCAACGCACGCGGAATCTCCCGCGCCCACGGCGTGCTGCGCAATTCAAATGCCATGTTTCCGAATCAACCCGCAGCGCGCTCCAGGAGCATCGCATCGCCGTACGAGTAGAACCGGTAGCGCTGCGCCACGGCCTCGGCGTAGGCCGCGAGCACGCGTTCGCGTCCGCCCATCGCGCTCACGAGGAGGAGAAGCGTGCTGCGCGGCAGGTGGAAGTTCGTGACAAGCGCATCGACCGCCCGGAAGGCGTGCCCCGGCGCGATCATGATCCTCGTCGAGCCCCGCCCCGCGCGGACGAGGCCCGCGTCATCGCACGCGGACTCGAGCGTCCTCACCGCAGTCGTGCCGACGGCGACGACGCGGCCCCCGCGCGACCGCGCCTCCGCGATCGCCGCTGCGCAATCCTCCCCGATCTCCCAGGATTCCTCGTGCATCGTGTGGTCCTCGATGCGCTCCGTCGCGATGGGCTTGAACGTGCCCATGCCGACGTGGAGCGTCACGCAGGCGGTGGCAACGCCGAAGGCGCCGAGCGCGGCGAAGAGTTCCGGGGTGAAGTGCAGGCCGGCCGTCGGCGCGGCGACGCTCCCATCCTCGCGCGCGAACACCGTTTGGTAGCGCTCGCGGTCGAGGGCCGTCCAGCCGCCGGCGGGGGAGTGACCGGCCTCCCGGGCCTTCTCGATGTACGGTGGGATCGGCATGCGCGCGACGCGGCCGAGAAGGTGCCGGAACGAGCCTGGCGCACACTTGAACTGGATGACGCGCTCTCCCCCCGGGAGGACATTCTCCACCTCCCCCGACAACTCTCCCGGGGAGAACACGATGCTGTCCCCCCCGCGCAGTTTCCGCCCCGGTCGTACGAGGCACTCCCAGCGCGGCGGCTCGGCTGTGACCTCGCGCAGGAGAGTCACTTCGGCGTGCCCCCCGCCCGCCCGTCGCCCTTCGAGTCGCGCCGGGATGACGCGCGAGTCATTGAGTACGAGCAGGTCCCCGCGGCGCAGGACACCCGGGAGCTCCCTGAAGACGCGGTGCTCCAACCCGCCATCGGACCGCAGCACCATCAGGCGGGACGAATCGCGTGGTTCCGCGGGACGCGTCGCGACAAGGTCGGGCGGAAGTTCGTAGTCGAAGTCGCTGGTAAGCAAGGTGGCCTCTCGCGGCAAATCGTCCTTGATGCAGTGGGGGAGCGGCGAGTCCAACCGCTTCAAACTGGATCGTCCACACTCCGCGGACCAAGACATGCACCATCCCGAGGAAGTTTCCCAGCGTCGCCCTGCCCGTCCCGAGGCGCGCCAACCCGAGAAGCCCGCGGCCCATGCAAGCCTTCTGAAGGCGGCGGCGCTTGCGGCATGTTCCGCTGGCCTTCTTCAACTTGCATCGCATCCGTTCAACTTCTACTTCATGCCGTTCATCGCGCTCGTCCCGTGGTTGTGGGGCCTGCGGCGATGCTCCCCTCGCCAGGCATTCGTGGCAAGTCTCGCCTTCGGGACACTCAACTCGATCGGCGCGTTCTACTTTCTCCTGCCGCTCCGCCAATACCATGGGATGATCCTGTTGGGCCTCCCCTTCATGTTCCTCTTCTATGGCGCGCATGTGGGCTTGGTGGGCGCCCTGATGATCCGGTTCGGCAGGGCCTTCAATGCCTGGGTGGGAACGGCGCTGGCGATGATGACTTGGGGAGCCATGGAGTGGTTCAAGGGAACGGGGAAGCTGGCAGTTCCCATCGGCTTCCTGGGCCACGGAGTTCTGGGGTTCCCTCTGGTAGAGTACGTCCCGAGCATCGGAGGCGTCCCCCTTCTCTCCGCACTCGTCGTCGGCGTGAATCTGGGGTTTTTTGGACTGCTCGGCGCGCTGAAGGCGAGGGACGGAGTCGCGGAGGCCGCGCTTCGGCTCGGGGCCGCCGTGGGATTGTTGATCGCATTTGCCGGGTGGGGGAGCGTCCAACCCCGGTTCCACTTCGGCGATCCCAACAACGCGTCGCTGCGCATCGCGGTGGTGCAACCAAACGTCGCGCAGCCCACGAAGTTCCGCAGCTACTCGGAGCCCGACGCCGCAGCCCGCGAGGCACTGCAAGTCGAGCTCGCCGCAGCCCTGCTGGCGCAGATCGACACCGTCGAGCGGGGCGATGTCGACGTCATCCTCACGCCCGAGTCGGCCTTCTCGACGGACGTCTTTGATCGCGACCGGGCGCTCCAGAAGGAACTGCAGGACCGTGCCAGCGACCTTCGCTCGACCATCATAGTCGGCGCCCTCGACGTGGCCTTCAAGACCCCCGATGGGGGAGAGACGGACCTGACCGGCGAGGCCAAGGCTAACGACGCCGGGCATATCGAGTCGGTCCGCTACTACAACGCCCTTTGGGCGTTCGCACCAGGCGGCGACGAACTCCCCCGGATGAAGTCCGACTACCAGAAGATACAACTGGTCCCTTTCGGCGAGACGATCCCTTACGTGGACATGATACCGAACCTAGTCGAGAGCCTCGTCGGTATCGGCACCTTCACCCGCGGCACACGCACCTCTCCCCTGTCGGTCGCGACTTCCACCGGGACGATCCTAGTGGGACCCTCGATTTGTTTCGAGGACCTGATCCCATGGTTGCACCGCAGGCACGCGAGAAACGGCACCCAACTCTTCGTCAACACGACGAACGACGCCTGGTATGACCCACTGCCGGGCTCATCCATTCATCTGGCGGCCGCCAGATGGCGCTGCATCGAGACCGGCATCCCGATGATTCGGGCGACCAACACCGGCAGGTCGGTGTACCTCGGCGGATCGGGTGAGATTCTTGAGGAGGCCCCGGCCCTTGAGGCCAATGTGTCTCGTTGGACGGTGGAGTTTCCGACCGAACCCGTCATCACGATCTACTCCCGGCTCGGTGACTGGTTCGGGTGGATGGCGTTCATCGCCTTGGCGGCGGCCCTTTGGGCGAGCCGTCGGCGGATCTGAAGGGCGGCGGGTTGCCCCGCCTTACGTCGTTAAATGCAAATTTAACGACGTAAGGCAAGAATGTTGATATTTATGGCTTTGTAATGCCAAAGAGAGAATCCATCTCGCATCTGATGCGCAACGTCCTTGGCTCCAGACTTCCAGCCCGAGTGGTTCGAACCGTCTGGCGAGCTACCTTACTAACGCGGGCCGACTTCGACTGTCACAGGGTCGAACTGATACTCTACTCGGGTAAGGGACACGATGCCGACCGTGCCCAGCATGATCGGCCATCCGTACCAAGGCCGTCCGAGTTTGAATCTTTCGTTCGCTGCCACCCAGTCCGGCTTGAGTTGGTCCTGCCGCCAGCGCGCCGGATTGGGGTGGTTGAGAGGGAGCGCTCCCCAGAACAGCCACCAGGCGTTCTTGCGATAGGCGAGCGGCCCTTCCTCCGGCTTGCGAAGATAGGTGACGCGCAACCTCTCGGCCTCGGGCATCACGGGCAGGGAAACGGCCTCCGTTCCTCCGTTCGAGTCCAAGGTAATCCGGGCACAGCCGGCGGAACCGGCGAGCGCGGCTGCAATCAGGACGATTGCGCGAATCGAAGTGTTCAAGAGGTGAGTCCCCCTGTTGACTTGGCAAAGGCTTCGACAAAGCGATCCAGGTCGGCCTGCGGGCGCGGCCACGCAAGGCTGATCCTGACGGAACCGCGGACGCGTGCTGGATCCGCCGGATGAAGGGCTTCCAGCACGTGGCTCGTTGCCTCGCCTGAACTGGTGCATGCCGACCCCGCGGAGATGGCGAATCCCCGCTCATCCAACAACCGCACCAACGCGCGCCCGTCCGCACCGGGAAGGCTCAGGTTGAGCGTGCCCGGGAGGCAATCATCCTCGGGTGAGTTGCGCAGAAGCCTGGGATCTCCACGCAGGAGTGCGTCCCACACTGCCTCGCGCGCATTCCTGAGTTTGACGCCGCGACCTGCCACGTCCGACACCGCGAGGCCGAGGGCGACCGCCATGCCGACGGCGCCGGCGACATTCTCGGTCCCCGGTCGCAGCCGACGCTCCTGTCCCCCGCCATGCATCACGGGCGCGATCACGGCACCGGGCATGACGAAGAGCCCGCCGACGCCCTTCGGCCCGCGGAACTTGTGGGCCGCGATCGCCACCGTGTCGGCGCCGAGTGCAGTCACGGAGAGCGGAATCCTGCCGGCGGCCTGCACCGCGTCCACATGGACATGGGCGCGCGGGGCCCTGACACGGACCAGGCTCACCAGATCGGCGATGGGGGAGAGAGCGCCGACTTCGTTGTTGGCCAGCGTGAGCACGACGAGACGGGTGTCCTCCGAGAGGACCTCCGCCATCATGGGGGGACGGACACTCCCCCACCGGTCCGTCGCGGTTGTGCGCAGGACGATTCCTCCCGCCGCCACAAGGTCGCCCAGCGTCCCGACCACCACCTTGTGATCGACTCCGGACGCCACGACGCTGGGCGGCGGGCCATCGCCCCTGCGGGCCCTCAGGGCGCCGAGCATGCCGAGCACGTTGGCCTCCGTGCCGCCTCCCGTGAACAGGAGCGAGTCACGCGGGGCGTCGAGGTTGCGCTCAATGGAACGCCGTGCGCGCTCCAGACCAAGCCTGGCCGCGATGCCCTCCCCGTGGATCGACGATGCGTTGCCGTGGAGAGCGCGCATCGCCTCGCACATGGCATCCACGACCTCGGTCGCCATCGCAGTCGTGGCGTTGTCGTCGAGGTAAACTCGCTCAGTCATGGGCAGTCCTGCCGTGGGCGAGGCACGCGCGGACGGAGATTCCGAACACGATCAGCACTGGAAGCAGCTTTGCGGACATGACGAGGAGCCCGGGCCCCGAGGAGAACACAGGCGCCTGAAATGGAATGGGCAGCCCGGCGATGATCACGGAGACTGCGAGGCCAATCCGGGCAGGCATCGCATCCCCCGGCAGGCTCCACCAAAGTAGTCCCACCGGCGCGAAGAGCTGCACGAGATAGTGATCCCACATCAGCGAAGGCAGCAGGAGACTGGCACAGATGGCGCACGCGAGCGACGCATTCTCCCCCGCCGGGGTCGCCGGGGCGCGCAGGACCCCCCTCGCGAGTGCCGCGAGCACCCCCAGGCTGGCGAGCCACGTCATGGCATTGGCGGCGCCGTGGGGGAGTGACAGCCATGGCGTCACGCCGCTGCCGGGGAAGTCCACGAAGCACCGGTGCATCATCGCGTTGATCGACTGGTTGTACGGATCGCGCCAGAACGTGTGTCCCAACTGCGACCAAGTGGAGCGCCCATAGCCCATGTCGCGAAGCTGCGGCAGAAACTCCAGATAGCGGGACGGTCCCGCGATGGGCAGCGTTGCGACGAGCATCGCGACTGCGGCAGTGGCCATTGCCCATGCCTCGCCGGCGCGGCGCCGAAGCAGCATCCATGGGAACAGGATTCCCGGGGAGAGCTTGAAGAGCGTCGCGAACGCCGCGAGCGCACCCCGGGCCGCGGCGGGAGCCCGTCCTGCCGTCAACGTCGCGAATCCTGCCCAACAGAGCAGCAAGATCGCGTTGAGCTGACCGGCCGTTGTCTGTCGGGTCACGGCTATGCTCAGGGCGGCCGCCACGACGAGGACCGTGGCGCACCACAGCCGCCGTCCCTCGGGGGCAAACCTCGCCAGTAGCCCAAGCGCCGCGAGGATTGCCGCGTGATTGATGAGTTGGAAGGCAATGACCGCCTTCCAGAACGGAAGCCAGGTCAGCGGCGCCAGGACGATTCCCGTGAATGGCAGGTACACGTAGGGGAGTATCCCGTGGAATCGCGGGTCCTGTGCGCCGAGTTCCGCCGCATACACGTGCATCGACCCGACATCGTAGGGCGAAAGGCCGTTTCGGATGAGCGACGCTCCGACATAGAGGTGCTTGAAGTCGTTCGCGTGCGCGGCAAGGCCGGGGATGGTCGAATCGTTGCTGCCGAGCGGCGGGATCACCTGAAGCCAGACGTACAAAGCGCCTGCGGCGGCAAGCGCGATGCCTGCCCACGGCGCACGACCGTCCCCCTGGGGATCCGCGGTGCTCACCGGGACGCCCTGCGTCGGAACTCGACGGAGGCGTTTTCGGCGCGTTCGATCATCGCCGAGTTCCCCGGCGTATCGCGAATCCAGACCTGCCATCCGGCCCTCGCGAGGGCGCTCCCGGGAGCGGGCCAATGCATGACGAGCCGCCACTCCCCCGCCGGTAGAGCCGCGAGTGCTCCTCCCAGGGGCGATTCGCCGCGGATGAGCATCCACTGCACGTCATGCCGGTCGAGGAAGCGCTGCCACGCGGGGCGCGTCACCTGGGCCGCCCCGGTCGTGAAGTCTGCGGAAACGAAGTCCAGCGCCCCGAGGATCGCGTCTTCGTCCTCCTGAAGGTCGCCGCCAAAGATGTCGAATCGCGGATCTGAGAAGACGCGGTGCTTCTCTGGCGAGAAACGCCAGATCAGGTATCCCGCGTAGGTGTTGTGGTTGAACATGCGCCCTTCGAGCGCGGCCAATTCGATGTAGTCGCACGCCTCGACCGGGAACGCGGCGGGCACAAAGCCGGACCCCCGGAGAAACTGGAGGTTCCGCGCAGGATACGTGTTCAGTGTCGTCTCCGGAAATCCCTCCCGCGGGTTGAGGAGCAGCACCGCCGCACTGGCCGCGGTCGCGAGGGCAAGGCACGGGCGTGGCCATGCGCCAAGGGCCCGCCCACGCATGGCGGCCTCGGCCGCAATCCACGCCGCCGTCGCAAGCCGGGTCACCATCGGCACCATCACGATGCTGAGAATCGAGAGGTGACGCACATGCTGGATGCCCTGATGCAGGAAGAACACGTACACGAGGCACTCCCCCGCTCGCGGACGGAATCCCCGGGCCCCCATCGCGAGCAGCCCCACGAGGATGAGAAGGGCCTCGAAGTGCTGAGTGAAGTAGAAGTCCGGGGATCGGAGCTCGATGATGCTGCGCCAAAGTGCGAAGTCCCCCATCACCCGTGCAGGCAGCGCATAGAGGTGGTAGCCCCACGGCGTCGCACAACTCGCGACGATGAGGGCGGCGCCGAGCAGAACCCATCGGACGGGGGGAAGAATCGGGGGCGATTCCTCGAACGGCAGGGGAAGCCGACGGCGCAACAACTCGGCGAGGTCCTGGGCAAAGTAGGCCCCTATCACGACGAATCCCGCCATCCATGCCCCGTGCAGGTTCGCCCAGAGCGCGGTCAGGGGAACCAGCGCCAGCAGCAGCCGACGATCACGGAGCCAACCCTCCGACCATGAAGTCAAGAACGCCACGAGGCCCGCGAGGAACACGTACGAAATGACGGGCGGCCGTGGGTAGAAGGTGCGCCGCCCGATGCCTATCGCGACGACGATGATCAGCAGCGCCAGCGTGGGATTTCCCGAAAGGCGGATGGCGAGCCAAAACAGGATCGCGTAGGTCGCCCACAGGCAGACTGCCACGAAAACTACCAGCGCCTTGTAGCCCCCCAGCCCCGAGGACTCCCCCGCCGACCACACATGGTAGAACGCCAGTTGCGCGAGCCACTCATGGTTGTGCCAGTCGTAGCCGGCAGCCCGGAAGTTGAGGGGGTCCTTTTCGGGCAGGCCCGACTCCGAAATGACCTTCCCCGACTTCAAGTGCCACCAACTGTCGTGGTCGGCGCGATTCGGGACCAGGGCGACCGACAGGATGATCAGGGTGAGCGCGACCCAGTGGGGCAGGGCGGACGTCCGCCCCCCTCCTTCTCCCGACATTGTGCCCGCGTCAGCGCTCAGATCCCACCGTCCTCATTGTCCCCTTCGGTCGTCGCCTCAAGGACCTCATTCGCCACGTAGACGGGGACGCGCTTCTTCATGGCGAGGACCATCGCATCCGACGGCCGCGTGTCGATCTGCACCTGCTGCTCGTCCGGCATGCGCAAGATGAGCTTG
The DNA here is from genome assembly GCA_964618855.1 of uncultured Candidatus Sumerlaeota bacterium. Lineage (GTDB taxonomy): Bacteria > Sumerlaeota > Sumerlaeia > SLMS01 > JANRJK01 > CAZUCD01. Next base: position 13,529 of record CAZUCD010000016.1, on the reverse strand, counting down.
CCGTAGAAGACCGTGTCCTTGAGTTCGCTGATGCAGACCGCCTCGAGCTCCGCGCCGAGACCCTCGATCACGTTGAAGATCAGGTCATGGGTCAGGGGCCGGGGGTTCCTGCGACCGTGGACCGCTGCGTCGAGGGCCATGGCCTCGACGGGCCCAATGAAGATCGGGAACCGGCGCTCGCCCTCCTTCTCCTCGAGGACGACGATCTGCTGGCTGAGCTGCTCGCTCAGTTGGATTTCGCGGACTTCCATCTCGATCATCATGGTCTGTGGCTCCAACCTTGGGGCGGACGGTGGGACTCTCTCCCCGGAGAGCGCCGGAGTCCAATCGAAAGCGCCCCTTTCGAACGGTTGTATTTGCGCCCCCATCGTTCGGATGTTCTGTTTCGGGTGTCATCTGACATTCCCATTAACTTCGTCCGAGAGGGAATCCGCATGCTCCACCCCGGCTCGCGGTTTCGAGAGGCACTGCAACAGGACCATCCGCTGTTGCTCCCCGGCGCGTTCAGCCCGACGGCGGCGATGCTGATCCAGCGCGCCGGCTTCAGGGCCGCCTACCTTAGCGGTTCGGGCGTCGCAGCCGCATTCGGTCTGCCCGACCTCGGCATGACGACCCTCACGGAAGTCTGCCAGGAAACCAGGCGGATCACCGCCGCCACGCCGGAGCTGCCCCTCATCGTCGATGCCGACACCGGCTTTGGCGTCAGCGAGTTGAACGTCGAGCGCACCGTCGAGGAGTTTGTCCACGCGGGCGCGGCGGGGATGCACATCGAGGACCAGGACGGCGCGAAGCGCTGCGGGCACCGCCCCAACAAGAAGATCGTCCCGCCGGAGGAGATGGTCGGGCGGATCCGTGCCGCCGATGCCGCGCGGCGCCGCACCTCGCCTTCCTTCTTCATCATCGCCCGCACCGACGCCTTTGCGCACGAGGGCATCGACCGCACGATCGAGCGGTGCCAGGCCTACGTGGAAGCAGGCGCCGACGCGCTGTTCCCCGAGGCCCTTGCCACGCTCGACGAATACGAGGCGGTCTGCAACGGCGTGAACCGCCCGGTGCTCGCAAACATCACCGAGTTCGGCAAAACGCCGCTCTTCACGGCCGACCAACTCTACAAGGTGGGGGTGAGGATCGTCCTGTTCCCGCTGACGCTTTTTCGCGTGCAGTTGGGTGCGGTCGCGGCCGCGGCGCGCGAGTTGCGCCGCGAGGGCACCCAGTCGGGGCTCGTCGCCGGGATGTTCACCCGCGAGCAGTTCTACGACCTGATTCACTATCACGAGTACGAGGAACGGCTCGATACCCAGCGCTGACGCGGCGGCTACTTGATGTAGAACCCCAGGCTCTCGAGTTCGAGCGAGAGATCGACCTGGTGCAGGAAAATCCTGTCCGGAACCCTGATGCGCGTCGGGACGAAGTTGAGGATGCCGGATATCCGGGATTCCGCGCACCGGTCGGCGACTTCCTGCGCGGCCTCCACGGGGACGGCGAGCACGGCGATGTCGATCTCATGTTCATTGAGCCGGCTCGTTAGCTCCGTGGCGTCGTAGATCGGGACGCGCCCGTCGAGCGACTGGGACGCCGCGACCGGGTTCAAGTCGAACCCGCAGACCATCCGGTACCCCTGCCGGGCAAATCCCCCGTATGTCAGCAGCGCCCGCCCCAGGTTGCCGACCCCAACGACGGCGACTGCAAAGTCCCGGTCAGCTCCCAGGATCCGCTTGATGCTCGCCCGCAGGTGCGCGACCGCGTAGCCCAAGCCGGGCGTGCCGAACTGCCCGAAGTAGGCGAGGTCCTTGCGCACCTGCGCCGACTTGCAGCCCAGCAACCGCGCCAGATCGTCCGAGCTCACCTTCTCCACGCCATTCTGTTCGTAGCGCTGAAGGGCCCTGGAGTAGAGCGAAAGCCTCCGCACGACGGCCTTTGGTATCCGAGAGTGCGGGATGCCCTCCAGACCGTCGGGCTCGGGGCTTCGCGATTCGGGGGAGGGGCTTCGGTCGCCGGGGGGAATCTCTGGTGTCATCATTTGGGCCGGCGGAAGTGGAGCAACCCCGCGGCATGGGCGCAATGAATCCCCGCGAGCCCGCTTGCCGCCGTGAGGACGGGATGACAGGCTGTGTGTGCCCTGATGGGTTTGGTTAGATGCAGGCTGCCCATTGCATGCTCCAACCGATTGGCCCCTCCGATCACTGTTGGCATGCCGTCGTGGCAATCGCCGAGGATTTCGGGACGCGGCAGGTTGAATCCGAGTGAACCTCAGGCGTATCTGAAGACGAACTACCCCCTCGGGGGACCAATTCGAAAGGCCTCTCTCATGCGGAAAGTCATGGTGATGAACCTCACGCTGGCGATCTTGACGACGGGGTTTCTCCTTCCAGTCGCGCATCCCAGCCGGGTCTTCGCACAGTCCCCTGGCACGACCCCCGCAGCGAAGGCGCCCGCGACCATCGTGCCCGTCCTGAACATCGATGGGGCCTACCCGGACGTTAAGCCCGCCTTCAACTTCCTCGAACAGGACCAGCCAACCCTTGAGGGGCTTGTCGCGACGATTCGCAAGGCGAAAGACGACCCCGCCGTGCCTGCGATGATAGTGCGCATAGGCTCCCCCGCCCTGGGCTCCGCGAGAGTGATGGAGGTGCGCAACGCCCTCCTGGAGTTCCGCGACTCCGGAAAGCCGATCTACACGACGTTCACCGCCGCAGGGATAGGCGGGTACGTTCTCGCCAGCACGGGCACGGAGGTCGTCATCCCGCCGGTTAGCGGCGTCGAACTCACCGGGATGCGCGCGGACCTGTTCTACTACAAGGACACGCTTGCCAAGCTCGGCGTGCAGGCCCAGGCCGTGAACACGGGAAAGTTCAAGACGGCGTTCGAGCCCTTCACGCACGACTCCATGAGCGACGGCCAGCGGATCCAGCTCACGGAGATCATCGATGACTTCTTCGACTCGCTCACCAAGTCCGTCGCCGAGGCCCGGGAAGTGAAGGAACGCAAGGCGCGACGGTGGCTGACCGACGGCCCCTACACCGCGAAGCAGGCCCTCGACGAGGGGCTGGTGGACCGCATCGCATACCTGGATGAACTCAAGCGCGACGTCGAACGCAAGTTTGGCAAGGACATCAAGTTCGACGAGGAGTACTCGGCACAGGAGAAAAAGAAGCCGGAGCAGGTGAACCTGCTCGCCCTCTTCATGGGCACGGCCAAGAAGGCGCAGTCCAGGACGGAGGCCGGGGACAAGATCGCGCTGGTCTATGCACTCGGGCCGATCATGGACGGTCGCGCGGACAAGTCCCCCTTCGCCACGGAAAACGTGATCGCGTCGGAGGACTTCCTGGAGCTGCTCGACGAGGTGGCGAAGGAGCCGGGCCTGAAGGGCATTGTGCTGCGGGTTGACAGCGGCGGTGGGAGCGCCATCGCAAGCGACCTGATCTGGCAGCGCCTGGAGGCGCTGAACGACCGCGGGATACCGCACGTCGTGAGCATGGGGGACGTCGCCGGTTCCGGCGGGTACTACATCGCCATGGGCGCGGACAAGATCTTCGCCGAGCCCACCACGATCACGGGCAGCATCGGAGTCATCGGCGGCCGGTTCGTCCTCGGCGGAATGTACGAGAAGATCGGCCTCCGCAAGGACACGATCGCCATCGGGGACAACACGGGCCTGGCCGACGAGGCGCGGCCGTGGAATGCGCGCGAGGTCAAGATCATCGAGGGGATGCTGGAGGACGTATACGACACCTTCACGCGCAAGGTGGCCGAGGGCCGGGGAATGAAGCAGTCCGAGGTGAAGAAGATCGGCGGTGGTCGAGTCTGGAGTGGTGTCGCCGCCAAGGAGATCGGACTTATCGACGAACTCGGGGGGGTGGATGACGCCATTGCAGCCGCGCGCGAGATCGCCAAGGCCCCCGATGCTAAGGTCGTCACGTTCCCGAAGGAGAAGTCCCTCATGGAACTGATCGACGAGATGCTCTCCGGGAAGAAGGCGGGACTCGATGCCACGGTGACCGCGGTCGTCGCCGAGGCCTCCGACCCCTTCCGGCAGGTTGAATCGGTGGTCCCGCAACAGCACGCGGCCATGCTCAAGTTCTTCATGCACACGATGGCCGACGGGAACCTGAAGATTCTCGCCGCCGCCCCGTGGTCGTTCGACATCCGTTGATACGGGACCGGGGGGATTCTCTTTTTCCTGAAAAAAACCCCCCGGGCTACCGTATGGTGTGCGAAGGTTGATGCCGATGAACGACGCACACCGATCCACCGAGCACACGCCCGAACCGCCAAGGGAACTCCTTGACCGGTTCCACCATGGGCACCCGGATGCGATCGAGCGCCTCGCCGAGATGTTCTTCGGCGACGTCGCCCGATTCACACGGTCCATGATGGGTGACGAAGATTCGGCGATGGATGCCGTGCAGGAGACCTTCCTGAGGCTGCTGGAACGCCACAGGCTGTTCGACCCGACGCGCGCATTCCGGCCCTGGCTCTTCGCGGTCTGCCGCAACACATGCCTTTCCCTCCACAGGGAACGGACTTCCCAGCAGGCCCGGGTCATCGCTCTCGAGGATGACGGCGGGGAGGCCCTGCGCCTCGCCGCGGACCTGCCTCCCGCCTTCGAGGAGATGATCCGCCGGGAGCGCGAGTCCGAGGTCCTGGGGGTTCTCTCGACCCTCCCCGACGCCTCGCGCGAGGTGATCCTCCTGCACCTGTTCGAGGGACTGACCTTCCGGGAGATCTCCACAATCACCGGACGCCCCGCTGCCACCGCGGCGACGACCTACTACAGGGCGCTCGCCGACATGAGACGCAGGCTCGAAAGCCCCAACGCCGCCGACGGAAGGAAGCGCCACCATGCATCCTGAGCCTCGCTCCAGCAACACCCCTGGCCGCTCCCGCGACCTTGGCGAGCTGAAGTCGCTCCTCAGGGAGCGCGCGGCCTCGATGGTCGCCACGGTGATCCTCGTCGAGGGCACCGCCGAACTGGCGGACTCCGCCACGCCCCACGCAAGGCCCGTCGAGTCCGGCCTGCGCATCGCCAGCCAGACAACGCTCCGCGTCCGTTCGGGCCGGGTGATGGTGCGGATGGACGACGGATCGGACGTGTGGCTTGCGGCGGGTGCGGAGCTTGACTTCTCGCCGTGGTCGCAGGCTGCCCGCCGGCTGCGCCTGGTGGTGGGTCGGGCGCTCGCGCTCGTCGCCCACGAGGCGAAGCGGTCCTTCCTCATGCAGTGCCCCGCGGGGAGCATCCTCGTCACGGGCACGGCATTCGAAGCGGATGCCTCGTCGGTGGGGCTGGCCGTTTCGGTGCTGCACGGGAGCGTGGAGGTCTCAAGCGACGGGGGCCGGGTGAGGGCCAGGCAGGGCCAGGCCGCTTCGGTCCGGGTGGGGATTCCCCCATCGGTCGGCAGGGCGGGCGGCAATGCGGGATCGTGGATCGGAAGTGCGGGCGCATCGGCGTCAAACACCAGAGTGGCACCAGCCTACCGCGCAGTCGCGGCCAAGGTCGAACGTGGCGCGGGGCACACCAAGGAGAAGATGTCCATGAAGAACAACAGCACAGGCCTCGTGGTTGCAGGCATCGTCCTCGCGCTGATCGCCGGCGCGGTCGGGGTTGCCGTCATGGCCTCCCGGGACAACGCTCCGGCCACCGCCGCGGTCTCTGCGGATGCGAAGAAGTTCGACGTCGCGCTCAATCCCCCGAAGACGATCGGGGGCGAGGCCCGCAAGGCGAAGATCCGCCTCCGCGGCGCCGACGGCAACGACATCGAGTTCGAGTTCGATCCCTCCGCACCCGCCTCCGAGGTCGATGCGAAGATCGCCAGCCTGCCGGCTGACCAGCAGGAAACCGTCCGCAAGGCGGTCGAAGGCATCAAGGCGCACGGGGGCGGCAAGTTCTCCTTCGCGGCTTCGGGCGACAAGGGCCCGGGCGACTCGATGTTCAAGGGCGGGGAGAACCTCGTCTCGCGCGAGGCCAGCGCGAGCGCCGACGCCATGAAGCAGCTCATCGCCCAGGGGATGTCCCCTGAGCAGGCCAGCCGCGTCGTCTCCCAGGCGCTCTCCGACAGCCTTCAGAAGCAGATGAACGACCCGAATGCCAAGGTGCGCGCCGTTGTCTCGAACGGCGCCCCGGAGGGCACGACCCTCACCGGGCCCGACGGCAAGCCGATCACGGTCCCGGAGGGCGCGACGATGCTGATGATCGGCGTCGAGAGCACGTCGGGGGGTGAGGGCTCCAACGAGCTCGAAGTCAACGTCGGCGGGAATCCCTGAGCGACGCCGCTGCTCCGCGGGTTGAGGCCCCTCGGCCCCAACCCGCGGCTCAACAACAACGTCCATCCCCGAACCAGCCCCTCCTTCGGAGCATGCCCATGCGCCTGCGCGCCTTCACGCTCATAGAGCTCCTCATCGTCGTTGCGATCATCGCCATTCTTGCGGCCATCGCCGTGCCGAACTTCCTGGAGGCGCAGACGAGGTCGAAGGTGTCGCGCGCAAAGGCGGACCTGCGTACCATCCGCACCGCCTTGGAAGCCTACGCCGTCGATGCGAACTCATACCCGCTGAACGCCGGCGGAATCGGCCTGACAGGCGCCCTGTACAACCTGACCCGCCCCGTCCAGTACCTGAGCTCGCTGCCGCAGGACGTCTTCGTCAAGGACGCGCTCTACTTCTACTTCGCCGGCGGGCCGACAACCAACCTGGGCGTGGAGAAGTACGGGCGGTACGTGCTGGCCAGCGCAGGCCCCGACCGCGTCATCAACACGACCATCACCCAGACCACGCTGTACGACCCAACGAACGGGACCGTCAGCGCGGGCGACATCGTGGCGACACACAAGAGCGACGAGAACATCCTCGTGACTCCATGATGCGGGGCAGGGTGCCGGGCTAGTCCTTGATCGCGGTGGGCCGGAGGCTGGCAAGGGTTGCGACCCTCGCGACGAACGCATCGATCGGGAACGGCTTGGTGAAGAGGGCGTCCGCTCCGCAGGCTCGGGCCCACTCCTCGTCGGAGGATCCCGAGGAACCGGTGAGTCCGGTCACGACCACAACGGGAGTCCCCCTGAGACGCACATCCTTGCGAAGCTTCACAACCAACTCGTAGCCGTTCAACCCGGGAAGCTGAATGTCCACGATCATGACAGCAGGCCGGCTCGCCTGGAGCATCTCCCACGCGGACAGCCCGTCGTGCGCCACGATCGTCCTGAACCCGCGCGCATCAAGGGCCATGAGCATCAGGTCGCAGGCTTCGCGCTCGTCGTCCACGACGAGCACGAGTGGCCGGTGGGTCATGGCTTGCCGCCGCGTCCTGCCACGCGCAGGCCCGTCGGCAGGCCCCCATGCCGAATGTCCATGACATAGCCACCGCTCATCTCGGCGACCCGGGACTTCCACTGGGATACGGCACGCTCAGGGCTCGTGAAGGTGAGGACTGGTTCCTCCTCCGGGGCGGCTATGAGGGTGCTGAGTGCCTGCCCCGAAAGCAGCAGGTCGCCCTTCAGGTAGTCCACGGTGACGCGGAGCCGCGACATGCGCTCGCAGCCGTCCCGGAAGGCGGTTGGATCCGTGAAGTACATTCCGCACAGGCCGTAGAGCCGCACCTGCGGGGCGTGCTCCGCGTTGAACAACTCCTCCATGGCCTCCTGGGCGTCCGGACGGGAAACAAGTTCCTCGAACGCGATCGCATTGCGGGAGGGCTCCATGGACCGTCCCACCCAGGGTGCCTCGAAAAAATCGGCCTTTAGAAGCGTGGCGTAGGCGGCAGAATCCCGGAAAGACGTCGTCATCCCGGTCCCGGGTGGGGTGCCTTCCCCGGGGGTCTTTGCGACTGTGGCCGAAGTGGTGTCATCGGATGTGCCTTCCGGGCGTGCAGGGTCGTTGCTCGCGCAGGCGATTAGGGTGGCGGCAAGAAGGGATGCGGGCAGCAGCGTCCTCATGGTCGGGCGTCCTCGCGTCGGTGGAAGTCGGTCATCTCATCTCCAGCATGCGCTCCAGCGCCACCATCGCATCGGCTGCAACGGCAGCGGGCACGCGGACGATGTTCGACGGCTCGCCGCGGACGAGTCCCTCCAGGCTCGCGCAGAGGGCCTCGGGCGAGATGCGGAACATGGTCGAGCACTGGCATGCATAGGGGGCGAGGGACGTGATGAACTTGCCCGGGTTCTCCTGCCGGAGCCGGTTCACTAGGTGGTGCTCCGTTCCGACGGCCCACTTCGAGCCCGCCGGGGCCTTCGTGACGGTGTCGAGGATGTACTTCGTGGATCCGACAAAGTCGGCCTCGCACACGACAGCGTGCTCGCACTCGGGATGGACGATCACCTGTATGCCCGGCATGCGCTCGCGCCACACACGCGGGTGGGTCGGCTTGAAGTTCATGTGCACCGAGCAGTGGCCGCGCCAGAGGATCACGCGGCGCGCGTCGTACACCTCCGGCGGGTTTCCACCGGTGTGCTCGTGCGGGTCGTGGGGGTCGTAGACAGCCATGTCATCCAGGGGAATGCCGAGCCTGGCGCATGTGTTCCGACCGAGATGCTGGTCGGGGAAGAACAAGACCTTTCCCCCCTGATCCAGCGCCCACTTGACGATGCGCTCGGCGTTGCTGCTGGTGCATACGGCGCCTCCATGGGCGCCACAGAACGCCTTCAGCTCTGCCGTCGAGTTGATGTAGGTGATAGGGACGATCAGTTCGTCGGTGGCGTCGGTGAGAACCTCCCAAGCCGCTTCGACCTGATCCCCACGAGCCATGTCCGCCATCGAGCACCCAGCCCGCAGGTCCGGCAGTATGACCCCCACGTTTTCAGGTGTCAGGATGTCCGCAGTCTCGGCCATGAAGTGGACGCCGCAAAAGACCACGTGCTCCACGCCTTCGATTCCGGCTGCGAACACGGACAGGTCCAGCGAATCGCCCCGCCTGTCGGAGAATGCGATCACTTCGTCTCGCTGGTAGTGGTGGCCCAGTATCACGACGCGCGAACCAAGTTGGGCCTTCGCGTTCGCGATCCGCTCGCGAAGCTCGGGCGGTGTCTCCTCATGGCCGATCAGGGGGGGGATCGGGTAGAGGTCGAGTTCGGACTCCGGGATGGGGGGAAGCGTCTTCATGGGTTCAGCCTCCGGACGGCACCGCAGGAATTGGATGACGGTGCACGGCACCGGCTCCAGCCCAATCGGGCCCTACATTCCATTTACATCGAGGAAAGCTGCCAATTCACCCTCAACATCCCGGAGGAGACGCTCCTGGCGGGACCTTCTTTCGGCATCCCCTCGAAGCGCGTAGAGATAGATGCTCTCGCCGATCACGTCCGCGCGCAGTGCCGTGTTCCTGAACGGCTTGCGGGACGAATCCGAGAGCGATTCCGCGCGGGTGGACAACTCGCGCCCCGCCTCGGATATCCGTGTGCACGCCGTCAGCATCTCATCACGGGTAACGGCGCGTGCCAGGGCACCGCGGTGGACAGCGAACTCACCAAGGATGGAACGCGTCGATAGTCCACGCAGCGAGGCGCGGTACGCCGCATCCTCGAACCCGGCCGGAACCCATGTCGCATCCCCCGTGGCAACGTCTGACTGCGACGGGGCACCCGCGTGGATGGCGGCGGTTGCCTCACTCGAAAGCGCCCCGGCAGTGGCGCCCAGAATCCGCACCGTGTTTGCGACCCCGGGCCGGTTTCCGGCAGCATAGTCCTGCTCAAAGTACCTCAGGAGCGTCGCGGTCCGCGCAGCCAGCATCCCCGCCCGCTCCTTCGAGTCAGGCCTGAGGACGGCGACCTGCCCGCACGCGCGCCGGAAAGATGCAAGCATCGCATCCGATGCGGGCTCGGGATTCTCGTCGTAGACGGCCCGCTCGGAGAGCGCACGGAGCGTCTCGAGGCGGGACGCGACCTGCGCCATCTCCAGCTCGAGCGATTGCGTCGTGGCTCGATCGGGCAGGACGAGAGTCTCGCCTTCGCGATCGGGGGCCTGGGCAGGGGCGCACACGGTTGCCAATGCGGCAAGGCATGCGAGAAGCAGCGTGCGCAGTGTCACCGTTCCAGGACGACCACCGCGCCGGCCATTCCCTTCGTGTGGGTCAGCGACACGTGAACCCGGGTGGCGCCCCGCGCCGCCATCAGTTCCGTCGCAGCACCCGCGGGCATCAGGACCGGCTCCCCGGTCGGTTGGTTCAGTATCTCGATCTCCTTCCACTTCAGTCCATTGGTCATGCCGGTGCCGACGGCCTTGCTGAAGGCCTCCTTCGCGGCGAAGCGGGCCGCGTAGTGCAGGGACGGCGTGTGGCATGCGTCGCAGTACGCCTGCTCCGCGTCGGTGAACAGCCGTGACTTCATGCGGCCCTCGTGCCTGCCAAGCGCCTCCTCGATGCGCTGAACCTCCACCAGATCGATTCCGATGCCAACGATCATGGGTCGGGAACCTTTGCGATAGTTTCATCGATCAGTCGCTCCCGGGAGCGAACGAGCCCCTCCAGCGCTCCCCCGCCGGGGAGGATCAGGGCCTCGCCAAACTCCCGGCGGGCACGGACAAGGTCGCCGAGCACGAATGACATCGAGGCGGACTGGAACCGCAGGACGGGATCGAGCGGGGACAGTTCGAGGGCCCAGTCCATGGCGGCCCGCCCCTGCTCGGACTCGCCGTTTGACACCAGCGCCTCCGCAAGCAGGGCAAACGCCTCCGCCGAGAGTGGGCGCCGCGCAGCAAGATGGCCGGCGGCCTCCAGCGCGCGCTCCCGCATTCCTGCGTTCACGCCCCGCCGCGCCAACTCGCGCGCGCAGACGTCGCAATCGGGAAACCTTTCGAGCGCCTCGGAGTAGACGATGGCCGACTCCTCCCCGACGGACACTCCCGCTACGCCAAGCAGGAACTCCCCCGCGAGGGAACGCGTTGGGCCCTCGAACCCGTCCGTCCAAATCACCGGCAGGTTTCCCTGCGACTCCAACTGCGCGATGACCCATCCGGGGGACAGTTTCCTGTCAAGGCACTCGCGCGCGATCACCCACGGACTCGCGAGCGTCATGGTCGTCTCGTCGGTCCACGCCCAATCCGCCTCCGTGGCGGAAAGTGAAGGACTCCCTGCGGCGGGGAGGTTCGTCCCGATGCCCCGCCTGCGCGCTTCGCGCACGACGAATCCCCCAACGGCAAGCACCTCGATGGGCCCGTCGCCCACGAGGCCCGCGGAACGGGAGAGCAGCAGATCCCCCACCGGCAGGAGCGACCGCTCCCCCGCCGTCAGGTGGAAGTCGTTCTGCAGCGCCTGCTCGAAGGCGCGTCCCATGATCTCGACATCCTCCCACGTGGGTCGATCCGTGAGGAGCGGCGTCGGACCGGTCGTTGCGAGGTCGTCGGCGACGCTTGTAGAGGCGAAGGCGTCCGCCATGCGTCGGTTGGCCGCTCGCCATGCGGTCGCGAGGGATTCGTCAGCCGCGGCCACGGCGCCGGAGTCCACCCGCGCGAGTTCCTCCGCGGTGGACAGGCGCAGTTCCGCGGGGCCGTCTTCGCCCGCCACCCATGCAACATGGTTCCCCGACGGCGACACTCCGAGCAGCCATGTGGCACCCGGTGTCAACTGCCGCGCAACCGCACCCTCAGACGGATCCCTCGTCATCAGTCGGCCCGAGTTGGATCCATGCTCGCGCGTGCGGATCCAGTAGAGCCTGCCATCGCGGCCCCCGGCAGGCCGAGTGTCCGCACACGGCGAAGGCTCTATCAGCGCACCACGGACCTTCGTGCCCTCCAGCGCGACCAGCGGTCCGGGCATCGGATCCACTTGCCAGGGGCGTGCGGGCGTCGCCCAGAAAACACCGAGGGGTGCCACGGTTCCGGCCTTCGCGAACAAGTCCACGGGCCACCCGAGCGGCTTTGGCTCACCCCCGGATTCGGGCAGAGTTTCGATCAACGTGAATATCCGATTCTCCAGTTGGCCGCTGAAATCCAGCGTCTCCCGCACGAGGAGCAACTCCCCGGACATCTCGCCCCACCACGCGACGGCGCCCCCATAGTCGCCGGTGATGCTCGAATGGACCTTGAGCGTCCGCGCATCGAGCACGAAGAATGGCACATCACCCGTTGTCGTCACGAGCAGGCGCTCGCCGTTCTGGTCCGGCACGACATTCCGGGCGCCAGCCTGAAGGACGACGGCGGCAGGCTCCGCGCCGTCCGGGGCCACCGCGAGCAGCACCGTGGAGTCACCCACGAGGATACGGCCATCGTCGAGCGGTTGCACGGACAGTGGGCGTCCGCTGACGGGCAGCGCGAGAGTGCGCCCAACCTCGGCGGGCTTCGGAGCAGGCCAGCCCGCGGGAGCCGCAAATGGCGCCGGCCTCGGGACGGGCCGGGGCATCCGGCCCTTCACCGTGAGTTCCGGCGACACGACGGTGGGTGCCATCTCCACCGTTGCCGACCGGGACGCCTCGATGAGCGCCTCCAATCCCGTCCATTCGGCGTGCACAGGCACATGACCGCCGGCGATCCAGATCGCCGCCGCGAAGAGGACGCGTCCTGCACTAGCGGTCGGGGGCATCGTCTTCGTCGGCATCGTCCATGAAGTCCTCGAGCGACTCATCCTCCGCCTCTTCCGGATCGCCGGTGGCGAGGCCCCGATCCGGCGTTCCCCGTGGACCTGCGCCAGAGTCGAGAAAGTCCACCCCGACCTCTCCCAGCACGGCCTCGATCGCCTCGAGAAGGCACGCCGTTGGGGACGCCTTGCGCAGCGTGCCGACCTTAAGCGCATAGCGGAGGATGTGCACCCCGTCGCGGCTCGTGAAGGGCATGTTCTGCCCGTGTGCCTTTTGCAGGTAATCCGCGACGTACTGCACGAGGTCCACGGGCGCGAACGGGACCGCGAGGTTGAGGATCCTCGCCTCCTCGGCTCGCGATGGAAAGCCGACCTCGATGATGGGCTTCAGCCGCGAACCGATGTACTCGGGCAAGTCGTACGTGCTCGCGTCGTCGTTCATGGTCACGCAGAGCCGAAACTCCGGGTGCGCGGGAATCTTGATCCCGGCGACGACCGACTCCACGTACCTCCGCATGTCCAGCAGGGGCGCCAGCGAGGCCCAGCTCTTCTCGCTCATGCGGTTGCCCTCGTCGAGGATGCAGACCCCGCCGCGAAGCATCGCCGTGACCACACCGCTCGCATGGTAGGCGATGCGACCATCCCCCTGAAGCACCGGCGTCACGATCAAGTCCTCCGGCCGCGTGTCCATCGTGCATTGGACAATGTACACTTCCCGTCCCAGCGAACGACCGACCGAGTATCCGAGCGTCGTCTTGCCCACCCCCGGCTTCCCGATCAGGCGCGGGTTGAGGGGCACATCCCCCGGCTGGATGACAAGCCACGCGGCGTGGAGTTGCTCGCAAAGGCGCGGCTGGCCGACCCACTCCAAGGGCAGGTTGTCCGCGTGTGCGAGCGTGAGTTGCACGCCCTCGTGGGACACGGTCTGGCTCATGGACGAGGACGATGCGGCACCTCCCCCACCGGCGCAAGGGGCTCGGCACCTCCGAAAACCCGAACGATTCCGCTTGGAACAGCACGAAGCGCGTGGTCTCCT
>CAZUCD010000015.1:0-36911 GCA_964618855.1 uncultured Candidatus Sumerlaeota bacterium | reverse complement strand
TCGACGCTCGCGACGGCCATCGCAGCGAAGGGCAAGAACAACGCCTTCTTCATCGCGGCGGCGCTGGTCGGCGAGGGCCTGCTGTCGCGCCACCAGGACGGCGGGCTCGTGCTCGCCGGGGACTGGCAGGCGTGGGGCGACGCCGTCCGTGCGCTGCCGTTGCCGGAGATCCCGCCCCCTCCGCCGCCCCCCGCCGAGGCAGCGCCGCCCGTGTCCGCCGCCGGGGGCGAGGAGACCTCCACTTCCTCCACCGCCGCGCCCGCCGAGACGGGGAAGCGGGGGAAGAAGTCGAAGGCAGGGTCCCCGACCTCCCCGCCGCCGGAGCCCGTTCAACAGGAGGGCGAACCGGTGGCGCAGGAGGCGGCATCCTGACCCAGCCGCCGGAGCTTCCGGCGTTCGCCCTGCAAGTCGAGCGTCCCCGCCGTTTCGAGGCGGCGGGGCAGGCTTTGCAGGCGATCCGGGGAGGCACCCCGTCCCGCCCCGGACGGGGACCGGAACGACGAAAAACGCCGCCCTCGTTTGGGGGCGGCGCGTCGTTGCGGAGTACTGGGAATTCTGGGTTTAGAAGTGGCTCCCCCACCTGGACTCGAACCAGGAACCTACGGATTAACAGTCCGGCGCTCTACCGATTGAGCTATAGGGGAGCAGTGCGCTAGGCGCGGGGTAGGAACGTCGGGGATGCGCCCCGTGTCAAACCCTTTTGGAGCAGCCGCGAAAATCCCCGGAAATCAGGGGTCAAGGATGTCACGGATACGTGCATCGGCGATCGTGGCTTCGCTGACGGTGGCGGTCTCTTGGACTTCGGCGATGGTGCCGCGGATGCGGGCGAGTTCTCGTTCGGCCCTTTCGGCGCGGCGGCGTTCGCGCTGGAGGTCATCCCCGCTTCCAGCGCCAGAGTCGCCGGCCAGCGGGCCCTCCACGGGCAGGGGAAGCGTGGCGTAGGACCGCCACGCGTAGCCCATGGCGATGAAGATTGCGGCGAGGCCACCCCACTTCGCCAAGGCGCCCGCATGGGCGAGGATACCGGTCTTGCGTTTGGCCACGTTGCGTCGTTCCCCTTGGCTCGGGCGTGTCGATGGTCCGCCCGAATCCGATGCGTCCGCGGTGTGGCCACGCGGTGGCGAACACTGTCAACTTGAACCACATGGATCGTCCCAGGACCACCCCAGCCGAGTCGCCGGATGATGGACGGCGCAGGTGGGTTGCCGCCGCGGTCGGGCTGGTCTGTGCCATCGTCTTCCTGTTTGCCGCGGACCCCTTCCTCTCGCCACCGGACTGCGTCAGCTACTGGGCATGGGGCGAGTCGCTCCTTCGCGACGCCGACCTCGCCTTCTCCAACCAGTACGCCATGTACGAGATGCCACGCTACTACGTGTACGCGACCGGCACGGGAAGGCTGGCCAACGACTGGCCCGCGGGTTCCGGCTACGCGCTCCTGCCGGCCCTCCCTTTCGGAAGGGTGGCCGCCCAGGCGTGGGTTTGTGCCATGGCGCTTGCAGCCCTGGCGTTTGCCTTCCCGCACCTTTCCCGGTGCACGAAGGGCAAGGTGTTTGCCGCGGCGGCGATGGTGCTGGGGACCCCCCTGTTCTTCTATCTGGCCTGTGGTCCCTTCTTCAGCCACGCGGTCTCGTTCGCGTGCGTCACAACGTTTGTCGTCCTGTGGGCGCGCACGCGGGAGGGGCGACGTGCGGAGGATTGGCTGCTCCTCGGGTTGTTGCTTGGGGCTGCCGCGCTCGTACGACCGCAGAACGGCGCACTCGCGGTGGTCTTTCTGGCGGAGGCGGGTTCGTTGGCGCAGGCATTCGGCGGAGTGTCGGCGCTGCTGAGGCTTGGGGCGGGGGCCCTGCTCGGGTTCGCTCCTGCGATGGTTGGTTACCTGGCCATCTACGGCGGGCCCCTCACTCTGCCCAAGTCCGAGGAAATGCACTGGCTGTCCCCCAACATCTTGGGCGTGTTGCTTTCGGACTACCACGGGGTGCTGCCTTGGACGCCGGTTCATGTGCTCGGGCTGGCGGGGCTTGCCGCGGTGTTCCGAAAGGACAGGGTGCTCGGGGTCGGACTAGTGCTTCTTTTCGCGGCGCAGCTCTACCTGAACGCCGCCAACGTCGTGTGGTGGTGCGGAGGGTCCTTCGGCAACAGGCGACTTGTCGATGTTGCCATCGTCGTGGCATTTGGGTTGGGCGCGCTGTGGGACGGCTCGTCGGGGAGGTGGCGGGGCGCGCTTGTTGCCGCCGTCCTGGCATGCTTGGCGTGGACCTCCCTTCTGTTGCTCGCAGAGCGCCGGCTGCTCGTACCGCTCGATCGGTACGTGCCGTTCGATGCCGAATTCGTGCGGGCACTCAGCAGGACCATCGCGACCCCCGTGGAGACCATTTGGTCCCTGGCGAGGCCCTTTGTCGAGGCTTCCTCCTCCGTCTCCGGGATGTCCGTCCGCGTCGCCTGCGCAGCGGGGCTGGGCATGTTCTCCTGGTGGATCGCGCGGCGTGCGCTCAGCCCCGGCGTGCCGGATGCACCGGTTCCGCGTCCCGCCATAGCCGCATCGGTGGCGGGGGCGTGCGTGCTCGCGGCATGGGTCGGGATCGCCGCATCACGCACCCCCCCCATGCCTGAGGAGTCTCTCGCCCGAGCGGGCAGGCAGCCGGGCATCCTGTGGGACAACTACGTGGAGCTGGCGCACTACCACGTCGTCCGCAAGGACTACGAGGGAGCGAAGGCGGCCGCGCTCCGCGCACTGGCGATCCGACCGGGAACGCCCACGCCATTGTGGTACCTCGCGCTCGCCGCCCACGACGCGGGCCACGAGGCGGAAGCGGCCGAGGCCGCCGCCCGTGTGCTGGAGATCAATCCCGGGCATCCGGGCGCATCGGGGCTCATGGCCAAGTTGAAGGCGAAACCTTGAGCATCCTGCCGATTGCATGGTCCGAGTCGTTCGACCGGGGAAATCCGCTCGTGCTGCGAGTGGCGCTCGGCCGGGGCGGGGGAGGGCGAATCTGCTGGCGTGATTCGCTCCCCGTCGTCGCGTGGTGGACCCTTCCGGTCGTCGTGTTGCTATGGGTTGCGGGCACGCTGCACGCCCGCGCGCACGACATGGAGGTCGGCGCGGGCGAACCGCTCGCGCTGGCCGCGGACGTTTCAAACTACCTGCTTCTCATGGCGGCGTTCGGTGCCCCGGCGGCGGGGGTAGGCGCGCGCTTCAGAATCGACCGGTCCCCGATCCTCGGGGACCTGCTCATGTCTGGCCTCGGTTGGCGGAGGATCGCCGCGGCGATGCATGGCAGGATCCTGGTGGGCGGGGCCTTTGCGCTGCTCCTGGCATTGACCGTGGCCGTGTTTCTCGCATGGGCGATCCTCGATCCCATGCAGTCGGCCTCGCAGGCGATCAACTCCTCGCGTCTGGCTCTGGTGACGGGTTACGTGCCGGTCCTGCGCCCGGGGGTGCAGCTCTCCCTGGCCGCGAAGGCAGCGGCGCTCGCGATGATGGCCGCGATGGTGGTGAACTTCGCTGCGGGCTTCCTCGCGCGGGCCAGCATCAACGCGGCCATCGGTGCAACGGGACCCGCGCCCGTGCTCCTCACCACGGTGCTGGTCCTTTCCGCCATGGGCAGCTACGTGGTTCGATGGGAGGCGCCCACGGCCATTGCCGGATGGGTGCGGATCGCGCCTCCGGACGCCGTGCTGTTCTCGGTCCATGCCGCGATCGAACTCGCCGGCGCCGCCCTCCGCCTGCTCATGATGAGGCGCGCCTGGCAACGCATCCTGGGCCGGGGCGAGGCCGAGTGCCGCGCGCGCCTCGGCTGGGAGTAGCCCCCTACCGCACCCGGGTCAGTTCCGCCGCCGCCGGATCAGCCAGCATCAGCGCGATGGCCGCGATGTACATCACCATCCCGACGATCAGGAGCCCCGTCGCCACCTTGATCGCTCGCACCTTCAACTCGCGCCGCCGAACCACGCCGAGGACCCAGGCCCTCACGGGCAGGTGCATGGATAGGGTGATCCACCTGACGGGGAGCACGAACACCAGCGCCGCCGCCGCGGCAAGGCTCACCATGGAGACGCCGCCTATCACCAGAGCCTGCGCGATGGGGCTCGTATCCGCGATGATGCGCCCCGAAAAGCCCGTCACCGTGATAACGACGCTGGCGATCTGGACGAGCGAGGTCGCCCGCCCGTAGATCAGCGACAACTGCCCGTTCAGCAACTCGTAGATGCGGGCGCGATTGTCCTCGGGACCAAAGTGGGCGAGGATCGACTCGATTTCCCGGGCCTCGGCGGGGGAGGGGGGGCGCTTCGTTGGACTGTCGGGATCCGGGCTCATGGGCCGAGTCAGCTCCGTCCCCCCCGGCGGGGCAACGGGACAGGATTTGGGAACGAAACCTGCAACTGCCTTGATGTTCGTTGGTATCCATGCCTCGGATCACCCCCGGGACGACGGACCGGAACGATGAGCAGCGGGACCTCAAAGTGGTATCGCGGGCGGCTGATCTTTGTCCTCCCTGCCATTCTCGTCGGCCTGAACGTCTGGCTGTGGGTCGAACTCGTCCGCATTCAGGACAACGTAGCCGGCCGCAGCGCGCTCATTGGGAGTCTTTCGCGGCTCTCGGGGGAGTTTTCGCGCCTGGGAATCGCGCCGTTGGAGCTCCCCGCAAGGGGCGCCGAGCGCGCCGGACAATGGCGGATCCGTGTCGAGGAGTGCCGCGCTGCGCTCGCGCTCGCAAGGAAGGCCCAGGGGCAGGACCCCTCCACCATCGAAGTTCTCGATGCCGCCGAGGCTGGGCTGGCGCGCATGGAGTCGCGGCAGGTCGCCGTGGACGGCGCCGACGAAACCGCCCGGGATGCCGCGCGATTGGTCGCGGGCATCGTGGAAGGCGTCGATGGCGAGGTGCTCCGCCTCAGGGGGGAGCAGGGCAGGGTCTCGCAGCGTCTGGCCACCCTTTGGAGGCTGCTGCTGCTGTTCTCAACCTTCGGGGGCGGGGTCACCTTTGCGGTAACGATACTGTTGCGTGCGCACCTCCTCAGGCTGGATGAGCAGCGGAGCCTGGAGTCCGAGCTCCGTCTCCGGGAGCGGCGTCTCCAGACGATCCTCGAGTCCATGGAGGAGGTGGTCTGGTCCGGTGTCCACAACTCGAAGGAACCGGTCTACATGACACCGTCCGCCCAGAACGTCTACGGGCGGAGCATACGCGACTTCGAGGCCGACCCATCGCTCTGGCTGTCCGTGGTCCACCCCGAGGACCGTGCGCGGGTGGCAACGTACACGGACCGCCTCGAGAAACTCGGGTATGTGGAGGAGGAGTACCGGATCGTCCGGCCTGACGGCGAGGTCAGGTGGGTTCGGGACCGTGGGCGGGCCGTGCGCGACCCCGCGTCGGGTGAGCTTAGGTTCGACGGCATCGTGCTCGACATTTCGCTCGCGAAGGCCGCGGAGGAGCAGCTCCGACTGGCCCGCGTCGAACTAGACGCCATCCTGTCCTCCGCCCCGATGGTGTTCCTCGTTCTCGACGATGGAGGGATCATCCGGCGTGCGGGAGGGGACACGCTCGGCATACTGGGCATCTCCGCGGGCCAGGCGGAGGGCGCGTCCATCGCTTCGATCGGCGGCGGCCCGATCATGACGGCGGACGACGTGCGCTCGGTCTGCGCCGGCGAACCGCTCCGCAGGGACGTCCGCGTTGGCCCGCGCACGGTCGACGTGCACGCCACCCGCCTGCCCACGTCGGAGGCTGGGGTGCGCCTCGTGTGCGTCGGCACGGACGTGACGGAGCCGAGGCGCCTCTCCCGGGAACTTGAGAGCTTCTTCACGCACTCGCTGGACAACCTCGCCATCCTCGACCTCGACGGACGGTTCCGCCACGCGAACGACATGTGGGAGACGAGCCTTGGCCTGACCCGGGCGCGCCTGGCGGAGGAGGGGATCCTCCCGCGCGTCCATCCGGACGACCGCGCGACCTTCGAGCAGGCGCTCGCGGGCCTGCGCGGTGGCATCTCGATCCGCGAGCTGCGCGTCCGCCTCCGCGACGGCACGGGGAAGTGGCGCCACTTCCTTTGGACGATGCGCTCCTTCCCGGAGGACGGCGTCGTGTACGCCGCCGCGCAGGACTGGACCGACAGCCACGAAGCCCACATGGCCCTCGAGCAGCAGCACCGCCGGCAGGCGGCGCTCGCGCACTCGCAGCTCTCGATCAGCGAGCCGAGCGAGCTCCAGCCCCTCTTCGAGCGCATCGCGCACCTTGCCCACGACCTGCTCCCTGCCAGCGCGGGCGCCAGCGTCGTCACGCTGGACGAGGCGGAGGACCGCTTCACGATCCGCTCCACCACCGTGCCCGGCCAGCCCATCAACGACCCGTCCTTCGGCCCGAGGCGGCGCGGGGGAGCCTCCCAGTGGATCATCGAGAACCTGAAGCCGATGGTCGTCACCCGACGCGACCGGGACCCCTTCGGGGCGAATCCCCTGATGGAGGCGAGCGGCGTCCACGCCTACGTCGGCGTCACCCTCGTCGTGGAGGATCGCCCCGTCGGAATCCTGTACGCCCTCGACAGGCACCCGCGAGACTACACCGCCGATGACGTGGACTTCCTCTCGGCGCTGGCCGTGCGCGCCTCGATGGCGATTGCACGCTGCCGCCACGTGGGGGAACTGGCCGCAGCCCGCGACGCCGCAGAGGCCGCCAACGCCGCGAAGTCGCGCTTCCTCGCCCGCATGAGCCACGAGATTCGCACGCCCATGAACGGCGTCATTGGCATGGCGGGAATCCTGGCCGACACCCAGCTTTCACCCTCGCAGCTCGACCAGGTGGAAACCATCCGCCGCTCGGGCGAGAGTCTCCTCGAGATCATCAACGAGATCCTCGACTTCTCGAAGGTGGAGGCCGGGCGCGTCGAACTCGAGAACCTCGACTTCGACCTGTGGAGGTGCGTCGAGGAAGTGACCGAACTCCTTGCCGTGCGCGCGCAGGAAGCGTCGATCTCCCTGCGCCTGCTGATCTCCGCGCGGGTTCCGCGCACGGTGTTCGGGGACCCCACACGCGTGCGGCAGGTGCTCCTGAACCTGTGCTCGAACGCGATCAAGTTCACCCCGCGCGGCGGCGTCACCGTGCGCGTCACGCTGGCGGGGGAGGGTCGCGTCAGGTTCTCCGTCCGCGACTCCGGCATCGGCATGCCCCCGGGCGTGCTCGGCGCGCTCTTCCAGCCCTTCTCGCAGGGGGAGGCCTCGACGGCACGGCGGTTCGGGGGAACAGGCCTGGGCCTCGCGATCTCGCGCGGGCTCGCGGAACTCATGGGGGGCGCCATCACCGCGCAGAGCCGCGAAGGAGAGGGCTCCGAGTTCACGCTCGAGCTGCCCCTCCGCGAGTCGGCCGCATCGCCGGCCCCCACGGGCGGCGCCGAAGCCGACAACGTGCGCGACGTCCGGCTCTTGGTCGTCGACCCCGACACGGAGAACAGTGCCCTCATCGCGGAGATGGCGGGGGAGCGCGGCGCTACGACCCTTTGCGCCCAGACCGAGGAGGGCGCGCTGGAGGCCATGCGCGGGGCACTCGCGCAGGGCGAGACCTTCGACCTCGTGCTCGTGGACTCCTCGATGGTCCCGGGCGCGCCCGGCGACCTGGTCGCGGCGATCCGCGCCGCCTTCCCCTCTTGCGCCGCACAGTTCATCCTCATGGGCGCACGCCATGCGGACATGTCCCCAGCAGCCAACGGCTCGGACCCCTTCCGCGAACGCCTTGCAAAGCCACTCTCCCCATCGCGCGCATTCCGCGTGATCGCACGATGCGCGACCCTCAGCACGCCGGGCTCCTCCTCACGTCAGAGCGTCGTCATCCGCCGGCTCTCATCCTCGGAGCGCCTCGCCCAAGCCCGCGTCCTGATTGCCGAGGACAACATCGTTAACCAAAAAGTCACCAAGTTGCTCCTCCAGCGCATGGGTGTTGGCTCCATCGACATCGTCTCCAACGGCCTCGAGGCCGTCAGCAACGCGGAGCGCTTCCCCTACGACCTCATCCTCATGGACTGCATGATGCCGGAACTCGACGGGATTGAGGCCAGCCGGCGCATTCGGACCATGGACGGCAAGCGTTCTCAGGTCCCCATCATCGCGATCACCGCCAATGCCCTCGGCGAGGACCGCGAGAGGTGCGCCGCGGTCGGCATCGATGACTTCCTCTCGAAACCCATCGAGCAGGTGAATTTTGAGCGGGCTGTGGACAAGTGGGTGTCCATGCGTGCTCCGGGCGAAGCATCCCTGGACAAACCAGCCGCCCCGGTCAGCAAGTCGCTCGACTGGTCTCGAATTGAGACAATCTGTGCCGGGAACCCGAGCTTCATGGTCGAGTTCTACACGGAATTCGTGTCCCAAGCCCGATGCTATGTGTCCACGATTCAGGCACACGCCATGCAAGGCTCGAATAGGGAAGTGCTCCGGGCGGCACATACCCTCAAGGGAGCGTCCGCCAATGCAGGAGCCGAACACCTCTCCCGTCTCGCAGGAGAGTTCGAGCGCCTCCTGAAGAGTGAGCCGGACAAGATCGACCCCTTCATGATCTCCGCCCTAGTCCGCGAACTCGAGCGCGTCGAGCAACAGGTCTCCGCCCGATTCCCAGCCATCCCGCAAGGTCTCGCCGAGGGAAAGCCCCTCGCCCCATGAAGCCCCCCATCAAGGTTGCGGTCATCGAGGATTCCAGAACCGATGCGATGATCCTCAAGCAGGTCGTGAACGATGTCCTCGATGCCGAGGTCACGACGTGCTATGATGGATTGGAGGGGCTGCGCACAGTGCTCGCAACACCCCCGGACATCATCCTCCTCGACCTGAATCTGCCGGGACTCGCGGGTGAGGAAGTGTGCCGCATGGTGAGGTCCTCGCCCCGGCATTCCTGGATCCCCGTGGTTGTGGTTTCGGGGATCGCGGACTCGAAGCGGCGCGAACTCGACACCCTCGGCATCGGCCCCAACGCCTACCTCTCCAAGCCCTTCGACCCCAAGCTGCTCATCGAGACGATCAGGGGACTCCTCGGCATGGCCGGGGACTCCGCCATAGATTCCGACGCGCGCATGCAGGACACGGAGGCAAACTTCCGCGGTCGCGCTCTGACCTCGACCGTGGAGGCCCCGACGGCCAGCCCCGCGGTGCGCCGCGCCGAGGAGGCGAAGCGCCACCTCGGCACCATGTTTGGCGGGTACGAGCTCCAGGAGGTCATCGGCTCGGGCGGGTTCGGCAACGTCTACCGGGCTGTGCAGCGCAGCCTCGACCGCACGGTCGCCATCAAGGTGCTCCTGTCCGAAGCGGGCCGGGACCAGGAGATACGCATGAGGTTCCGCCGTGAGGCACGCATCATGGCCCGCCTCAACCATCCCAATGTTGTCCAGGTCTTCGACATGGGGGAGCGCGAACACACCATCTACATCGCGATGGAGTTCGTCGACGGGCCGTCCCTCCAGTCGATGCTTGCGGGCACCGAGCATGAGACCATGCCCCCGGAGCGTCAGGTCGAAGTCATCGACCAGCTTTGCCGCGCCATCACCTACCTTCACGGCGAGGGTGTCGTGCATCGCGACATCAAGCCCACGAACGTGCTCCTCGCCTCCAACGGCAAGGTGAAGCTGACAGACTTCGGCATCAGCCGCCCCCCCCGGACGAAGGAGGAACTGACGATCACGCACTACGGGCAGGTGATCGGCACGCCCTACTTCATGGCGCCGGAAGTCGCCGCGGGACAGCCCGCGGACGCGCGAAGCGACGTTTTCTCGCTCGGACTCACCCTGTGGTCGATGGTCACGGGGTCGCGCAGGGGCATCCCCGGGGTCGTGCCTGCCGCCGAACGCAGCCGATTCGTCCCCCTCAAGCTCTCCCGCGCCATCGAGAAGTGCTACGCGCAGGACCCCGCAGCTCGATACCAGTCCGCGGAGGAGGCTCGCCGCGCCCTCCTCGGCGCCGTCGCCCTCGGCTACTGACCGGGCGCCGAAAGATTCCCCGTTCCCGCGCTTGACAGAACCCCGTCCCCGGCCCCTTATCAAGGGCAGTCGCGCGGGCCGCTACGGACCGGCGAAACGGAGCAAGTTCCATGGCCGAGTTTTACTACGAAGCGCTCGACAAGGGCGGCAAGCAGGTGCGCGGCACCATCGACGCCGCCAACGAGGAAGTCATCGTCGAAAAGCTCCGCAACATGGGGTACTACCCCCTCAAGGTCGTCATCCACAAGAAGGGGGGCGCCAACGCGGACATCTTCGCGCTCCCCGGCCTGCGCCTCATCTTCCACCGCGTGAAGTCCCGCCACATCATGACGTTCACGCGCCAACTCGCCACCCTCATCGACGCTGGGCTTCCCATCATCCGCTCGCTCATGATCCTTCAGGAGCAGGTCGAGTCGATCATCTTCCGCGAGAAGATCAACGCGATTGCCAAGGACATCGAGGGCGGCTCCTCCCTTTCCGAGGCGATGGCCCGCCACCCGAAGATCTTCGACAACCTGTACGTGAACATGGTGCGCGCCGGGGAGATTGGCGGTGTGCTCGAGGCCGTTCTGAACAAGATCGCCGAGTTCCTCGAGAAGCGCGCCGCGCTCATCTCGAAGGTCAAGTCCGCCATGATGTACCCCGTCGTCGTCGGCGGCCTCGCCATCCTCATCGTTACCTTCATCCTGTGGAAGATCGTCCCGAAGTTCGTGGACATCTTCGCGCAGATGGGCGCCGAACTGCCGTGGTTGACGCAGCAGCTCGTGTGGGCATCCAACCTGATCCTCCACGAAACATGGAAGATCGCCGTCGCCGTCTTCCTCCTCTGGTTCATCTACACGAAGATCGAGGGGACCCGCGAGGGGAAGCACGTGTTCGACCGCATCAAGCTGAAGCTCCCGGTGTTCGGGCTGCTCCTGCGCAAGGTGGCCATCGTGCGCTTCGCCGGCACCCTTGCGACGCTAGTCCAATCCGGCGTGCCGATCCTCCAGGCACTGGACATCGTCCGCGACACCTCAGGCAACGAAGTCATCGCCCGTGCCATGGACAAGGTCTACAACTCGGTCAAGGACGGCGAGTCGATCCATGAGCCCCTCCGCGAGTCCCAGGTCTTCCCCCCGTTGGTCGTCCACATGGTCGCCGTCGGCGAGGAAACCGGCGCCATCGACGCCATGCTCAACAAGGTCGCCGAGGCCTATGAGCGCGACGTGAACGACACGGTGAATGCGCTCACCTCGATCCTCGAGCCCATCCTCATCGTGTTCCTTGGCATCATCGTCGGCACGATCGTCATCGCGCTCTACCTGCCCCTCTTCGACCTTCCGAAGCACGTCGGCAAGTAGGCCGTCACAGGAAATCAAGCAATCGACCGCCCGCCCCGCAAGGGGCGGGCGGCTTCGCTTTGGCCAGCGCGCCACGCCCGGGCAGCGCGCACGACGGCTTGACCCAATGGATCGTCGCTTCAACGCTCGACGCCATCCCCTTCAAGGAAAGGCACCAGCATGAAGCTCTCCCCGTCGGACGCCTCCGCGCTCCGCGATGCCCTTGTCATCATGATGCCGCTGGAGCACCGGTCCACCCTCGACGTCATTCGCGCATGCCCGGAGGACATGCTCGGCTACCGCCCCCACATCAAGTCGATGACCTTCGCCCGCATGGGCTTTCACATCTACGGGGCGGGCCTTTGGTTCCTGTCCCTCGTCGGGCTGGAGAAGCCCATGGCGAAGGAGCCCAGCGTCCCACGGAAGGGCGCCGCGCTGGTGAAGTCCTGCGAGTCCATGCACGCCAAGTTCATGCGCGCGGCGTCGAAGCTCACTCCCGAGCAGTGCGCCGCCCCGCATGACTTCCTCGGAATGGGGCAGTTTCCCGCCGCGTGGATCCTGAACATCCACCTGCGGCACCTGATCCACCACCGGGGGCAGATGCAGAAGATGCTCCGCATGATGGGAGCGAAGTGTCCTGCGGTCTACGGCCCCAGCGGCGATGTCAGCTTCGACGAAATGGTGGCGGCCAGCGGGAAGTCGAAGGCGAAGCCCCGGCGCAAGTAGCAGCATCGGCCCGGCCGCGCCCCCCCGCGGCCGGGCACGACAAGCTGCGCTTGATCGTGGGGCATCCCCCGCATGATCCTGCCGCCGCCATGTTCACAGGACTCGTCGAGGAAATCGGCACCATCAGCGCCGTCGAGGCCACAGGGGATGGAGCACGCATGTGGATCGCGGCGGACCGCATCGCCCGCGAGTCGGCCCGAGGGGACAGCATCGCCGTCGATGGCTGCTGCCTGACGGTCGAGGAACTCCGGCAGGGCGCCTTCCGCGTTTTCGCCTCGCGAGAGACACTTGCCAAGACCACGCTCTCACAGCGCCCGGTAGGGGCATCCGTGAACCTGGAGCGCGCCCTGCGGCTCGACTCGCGCCTCGGTGGCCACCTCGTGTCCGGGCATGTGGACGACACGGGCACTTTCCTCTCCGCGACTGTCGCCGGCGAGGCGCGCGTCGTCTGGATCTCCGCTCCGGGCGGTGTCATCTCGCACTGCGTCCCGAAGGGCTCCATCTGCGTCGATGGCATCTCCCTCACCCTCGTGGACGTTGAGGCCGACCGCTTCTCGCTCTGGATCATCCCGGAAACGTGGACTCGCACGACGCTCGGCAGGCGGGTGGCCGGGGACCGCGTGAACCTGGAGTCCGACCTGATTGCGAAGTACGTGCACCGCTTCATGGAACAACGTGGAGGCGGCGACGAGCGAATCTCGGCATTGCTCTCCGGATTCGGACCATCGTGACAAGCGCCCGGACAATTGCAGTGCTGCTCGCGATCTCCACCGCCTTCTCGCGGGGGGAGGGGGGCGAGCCCACAAGGGACACCCTCCGCGAGGCCGAGCGGATCGCAATGGCGCTCGCCCGCGGCGATGCCGGCCCGATCGAGCCCATGCTCGACATCCCACCATTGCAGGGGTCCGTTTCGAGTGGGGCCGAACTGCTCCGGGATGTGGCATCGAAGCTTGGATCCATCCGGAGGGTCAGGGCCGCGGCCTGCATCGCGAACGACGAGGCCACCTGCACCATCTCTGTGCCGATGGTGGGGGAGAAGGGGACGCAGGACCTTGTGCTGGTGCTCCGTGGCTGCGCCTTCGGCCCGCGCCTCGTCTCCGGCTGCCGGCTCCAGCCCCACGCCCCTGGGGACGGGGCGATCTACGCGCGTGACGGCGACTTCGTGGACCGTCCGCCCTACGTTGACGAGGCTTCGCTCGTGCGCCGGCTGTTCGAGGTCGATTCCCCCGCAGGCCCGCTGCCCGCGATCCTGGCCATTCCCCGCGTCGCCTCGGCGAAGGCGCGCGTCCCGGCAATCCTCCTGTTGGGACACGCCGGCGCCACCGACATCGACGCATCGGGAGCCAACTGCCGGCCCCTTCGGGACATTGCCGATGGGCTGGGTGCGAGCGGCGCCGCCGTCCTGCGCGTGACGCCACGGTCCGCCGTCCATGGCGATGATGCTTACCGCGGCGAGGACACGTTCTCGGCGACGGACCTCGCCGACGCGCGCGCCGGCCTTCGACTCCTGGCGTCGCAGCCCGAGGTCGACCGCGACGCGATCTTCGTCATGGGGCTCGGGGGTGGTTGCGCGACCGCTGTCGCGCTCGCCACCAGGGAATCCATCGTCCACGGCCTGATCCTGTTCTCTCCTCCCGCGCGGGAGGGCACCGCGCTCGACCTTCGGCGCATCCGCGTGGCCATCGCTGCGGGGGACCTCCCGGAGTCCGAGGAACAGCGCATGCGCGAGGCAGCCGCCGCGGTCGCCGACCGCCATGCGCTTGAAACGCGGCGCTACCAGCACCGGCCCGCTCCATGGTGGCGCGAGGTCGAGTCCATGGACCTGCCCGAGATGACGAAGTCCTTCGCCGGGCATGTCTTCATTGCCATCGCGGGTCGCGACTTGACGGTGGAACAGGGCGACCTGGAAGCATGGAGGAGCGTCGCCTCGGGACGGGAGCGCGTCGTCGGCAGGCAGTATCCCCATCTCGACTCCAACTTCGCCCGCCGCCTCGCGGAGGTCCCCGAGGGCGCGCGCCCCGCCGTCTTCGTCGCACCGGAGGTCCTGCGCGACGTGCTCTCCTTCCTGAACAGCACGACGAAGCCCTCGCGTGCCGGCACCAGCGAACGCGCCCCGCGGCGCACCGGCAAATGAGCCCGCTCGCAGGGTACGCCCTCGTCCTCGTCTCGCTCCTGCACCTGTGGCTGCAGGGGCACAACCGCCACTACCTCCATGTCCCGGACGGGCCGCTCAAGCGCCCGCTCGTGCTCGGCTGGTTCGCGTGCTCGTTCCTGCTGCCCGCGCTGCTCCTCGCTCTCTTCCGCGAGTGGCCACCGGTGGACGAGGCCCTCCGCATGACCCCCGAGGAGGGAGCGGCGTACGCCATCGCGGGGGCCATCGTCGCGCTGCACGCGCTTACCATCTGGAGGTTCACCCTCTGGGTCGGGGAACGGAGCCTGCCGCGCAGGTCGCCCCGCCTCGCCACGGAGGAAACATCCACGCCCCGCCTGGAACATCGCGTGGCCAAGCTGCCCGCGATCCTCTCGGCCTTCGACACAACCACCGCACTCGAGGTCATCCGCAGGGACATCGTCGTCCCCGGCCTGCCCCCGGAGTTCGACCGCCTTACGATCCTTCAGGCGAGCGATCTCCACTACGATCCCCGCACCGGCCTGACGGCCTACCTCGAGGAGGTCGCAGACATTGCCAACGGGCTGTCCCCGGACATCGTGGTGTTCACGGGGGACTTCATCAACTCGCCTCGGCACATCCGCAGGTCCGTCGAGCTGCACGACCGCTTCCATGCAAGGCTGGGCTCCTATGCCGTGCTTGGGAACCACGACTACTGGACGCGGCCGGAGCGCGTGATCGAGGCCATTGGCCGCTCGCGCATCGTGTACCTCGGAGGACAGCGCCGCACATTCACGCGCAACGGGCGTAGCCTGATCCTGGCCGGCACCGACGCCCCGTGGGACGGGATGGCACCCGACTGGCGCCAACTCCTGCGCAAGGGCTCAGCCGATGCGCTGGTCCTTCTCGCGCACGCGCCCGAGGTCGCCGCCGACGCCGCGCGCCACGGTGCCAACCTGATCCTCTGCGGCCACACGCATGGAGGCCAGGCGTGCCTGCCACTCGCGGGGGCCGTCGTCGTCCCGGGCAGGCACGGCCACCGCTGGGTTTCGGGAGTGTACGACATCGGGGCCGATTGCGTCATGAACGTCTCGCGCGGGATCGGTGTCTCGACCGGCGGATTCCGGGTGCTCTGCCCACCCGAGCTGACACTGCTGCGGCTGCGCGCGTCGACGGCCGATGTGATGGTGGGGGCCGTGCGTGCCCAGCGCGCCCGTCTGGTGGAGCTCCGCGAGGGGGGGCTTCCCGCATGACACCGGAATCCAGCGTCGCCATCTCCCGCGACATGCTCTCCGCAGACGCGATCCGACTCGCGGAGACGCACGCGGCCGTGCTCCCCATGCCCGGGCGGAAGGAGAAGCTGGACGCGCGCGACCTCGTTCGCCGCCTCGAGGGACGGGGGTACAACACGTGCGCGATTCCGCTGATCTCGGGCGGCGAGCTGATGTTCCCCGTGGCGCGGGGCCTGCAGCCCGTCATCGAGGACAGCCCGGCCGACGAGTTTGCCCGCACCGTGCTTGCGGAGCGACTCTCGCTCTGGCTCTACGTCGACCCGGTTGCGGCTGCCCGTCCCGGCGAGGAACGCCCTTCCCCCTTCGCGCGCCGCCACACTTCCTGGCTGATGCGCGGCCCACGGCGCGAGTTTGGGCCCTTCGATAAACCAGGCCTCGCCGCGCGCTTCTGCTGGCACAGCCCGTCATGGCGCAGGTTCGCCGCGGACGCCGTCACGATGGCCATCGAGTCGCTGCCCGCGGAGGCCGTCCTCCTCGACCTGCGCGCAATCCCCCTCCCGACACGAGACGTGTCGGACTGGAGCATCTTCGGCGTGTCCGCGCTCGCCAGCCTGAGGCGCGAGCTCGAGGTCGAACCGGACGAGGTGATCAGCGATCCCGACGACGAGATGTTCGCCGACGTGGAGCGCTGGCGCCTCGCGGAGTTCGAGGACTTCCTCGGCCAGATAGCCTCGCGCATGCGCGCCGTGCGCCCGGATGCCGCGATCATCGCCCTCGCGGACAACCGGATAGGCCCGGACGGCGAGCTGTTCCTGCCCCACCTGCGCTGGACCCAGACAGGCATCATCTCGTCGGTGGCGACCCTGGGACCGCCCGCGCAGGCGCGGCTCCACATGCGCGAGATCGACGCGGACGCCTCGCGACCGGTGCCCGTCCTTGCAGCCGTCCACGACGAACCAACACTCGAAGGAACGCTGGCGGGGTGGATGGAACTGCCCGTGCACGGATGGGTTTGCCTCGAACCCGCCGATGGTGAGGACCGCGTGGCCGAAATCGGCGACCTTGCATGGTCGCGGCCCGGCTCGATCGAGTCCGATCCGCTGGAGGCCGCCGCCCGCCACGCCCTCTGCCTCCTTGAGGCGGGTTCCGACATCGAGCCGCTCGCGACCCCCTTGCGCGAATTGCTCGCCCGGATCGAGGAGCTTCGTTCAAGTGATCCGGGCGACGAAGCGTCGGCCCCGGCACTTCCGCTTTCCGCAGTCGAGCGCATCCGCGAGACGCTGGAGTCCGTCACCTCCCGCATCCGCGAGGGCTCCATTCCCGTCGCGGAGTCGATGCGCTCGCGCCTGATCGTCGTCGATCGGCTCTCCCGAATCCTCTCCCTGCTTCCCGGCGTTCCGATTCATGTCGCCTAGTGGGGGCGCCGTGCGCGGGGGGCACTCGGGCAGGACCGCGGCGGTGTGTGTCCTGGTCGCTCTGGCGTATGCGGCGCTGGCCGCCCTTCAGGTTGTCTGGTTCGTTGGCGGCCGCGGCACCCCGGGATACTTTCTGTTCGGCACCGACACCGTCTCGCACGACATGCCGGTGGCGCTGTGGCTTCGGTTGCAGGCCGAGGCGCACCCCGGGGCGGTGCCGCTCTGGATGCCTCCACTGCAGGGGGGGCTCCCCGTGCTCGGCGCGTTCCTCGCAACCCCATTCTCGCCCTTCTCATGGCTCCACGGATGGCTGTCCTATCCACATGCGCAGGTGCTGGGCTGGGGAGCGGCGCTGTGGGTCGCGGGTATGGGAGGTTATGCGGCGGGCCGCGCGTTCCAACTGCCCCGCCTGGCTGCCTTTGGCGCCGGGGCGGCGTGGATGCTCACCGGGCACATCGTGACGCTGATCCACGCGGGGCACTGGCAGAAGGTGATGGCGCTAGCGTGGCTTGCGTGGGGGCTCGCGGGCCACTGGTGGTCGATGAGGCCCCGGTTCGCGAACCCACCGGCCGGGGGCGGACTTGCTGGATGCGCGCTCGGGTTGATGCTGCTTGCCGGCCATCCCCAGATCGCGGCCGCCCACCTCATGATGGGCGCTGGAGTCGTGCTGGCCCGCGCCATGGGTGCCCGTTCGCCGCGCCTTTCCGCGCTGCATGCGGGGGTCTTCTGCGGCGCCGCGGCCCTCGGGCTCGCGTTGGGAGGCGCACAGTTCCTCCCGGGGGCGGAGATGGCCCGCGTCTCCAACCGCGCCGCCGGCGTCTCCTTCGAGGAAGCCGTCCAGACAAGTTATCCCCCGGCCGAGACCTTCGAGTTCCTCGTCCCGCGACACATCGGAAGCAACACCGGCTCGGACAGGTTCTACTGGGGCTCATGGGGAGCTGGCCCCAACGGCGGGGGGGAACGCATCGTTTCCGACTACGCGGGAATACTGTTCGTGCTGCTCGCGTGCCTGGGAGCCGTCGCCTCGCGCCGCCACGGCGCGGTCCGGTTCCTGGCCGCTGCGGCCCTGATAGCACTCGTTGTCGGGTTCGGCCGCTTCACTCCCCTCTATGCGCTGATGTACCACGCCGTGCCCGGGTTCAAGAGCTTCCGCTCCCCGGCCACGTTCTACTGCGTGACATCGCTGGCAGTGGCGATGCTCACGGGGTTCGGCCTGAGGGCCATGCTCCACCGCCGTGGAGTCCCGTTTGTGATGCTTGGAGCTGCCATCGCGGCCCCACTCGCCGCATCAGCACTGGCGATTGGACTGCGCGTGCACCGATGGCCTCCCGGGCTCCCGGATGACCAGTTGCTTCGCATCATCTACCACACGTGCTTTGCCCTGCTTGCCCTGTTCGCGGCGCGGACGCTGCGGGGACGCGGGCGCCGGGTCCCTGGGCGGTTGCTTGCCGCCGCACTACTTGTCGTGCCCGGCGCCTTCGACCTGCTGACGGCCAACCGCGCCTTCCTCGTGGCGCAGCCCTTCGCCGCATATCAAGGCGACTTCGGTTCTGAGCAGACTGACGCCCTCTACCTCGCGCTGCCAAAGCCGTGGCGCGCATCCTTCATCGGCCGCGAACTCTCGCTTCGTCCCATTCTGATCGATGCCGAGTCCCTGACTGGCTACCACCCCATCTCTTTCGCCGCGAAGGAAGCCTCCGACCGCACACTCACGCTCCACTCCATCGAGTGGCGCCGACTGTGGGGAGTCGGCCTCGAGGTTCGTCCGCGTGCCGCGGGCGGGGGACGGAGTGCGCTTGGCGAAGGTGCCGCGCCCTACCAGCAGTTCCGCGAAAACTCACCCGTCAGGCTTCTCGAACCGGGTGGCGGCTACACCACCCGCGACCTGCAATGGCAATGGACGCTTCGGGGCACCGGGCCGATGGAACTCAAGGTCCGTGCGCCCCGTGCGGGGACCCTCGAGGTCGCCGACGTGGTTGCCCCCGGCTGGCGCACGGAACTGGGCGGGAGGGTAGTTTCCGAGGCGCGCGAGGTCGCACTAAGCCGCCAGGTCGAGATTCCCGCGGGCGAAAGCGTCGTGCGTTGGGTCTACGAGCCAGCCTCCTACCGCGTCGGTGTCTTCCTTACCGCGGCAGGTCTCCTCGTGGGGCTTTTCCTGCTGGTGGCGGGCACGGCACGGCCGCGGCCGACCTAACGCGGGGCGGCTACGCGCGGCGCTCCGAAAATCTTCCGCAGGGCACCGCACCCCTTGCAGTTCCCGCACGCCTTGATTTCCTCCGTCAGGGCATCGATGGGGAGGTCCGCCTCCAAAGTCACGTCCCCGCCCTCGCACACGACCGAAGCAACCGTGCAGGTCGTCCCGTTCCCTTCGATTCCGAGCAGCGACCGGATGCCCGCCTGCACGGCGAAGAAGTGCTTCAGCACGAGGAATGTCCTCACCTCATCGCCGCCAAGCTCCATGGGCGCCACAAAGGCTTCCAGGTCAAGGTTCAGTATGTCGAGTGCCGGGCGGCCGGCCAGTTCCGCCGCGAGCAGGCTTTCCTCACCGACGGCACGCCCGCACGTCCGCTTCGCCAGCCGGTAGCCCGCAAGGCGCTCACCCGCATCGAGCCTGAGGAACAGCGTTTCCGTGATGTCGTTGCAGGGCATGGGTGGCGACCTTCCGCGCGGGTGGAATCCTGCACCGGCTTCGGTCCGGAATCAAGCCGCTATACCCGCGTCCCCTCGACGAAGGCGTCCACGACTTCCTGCTGCGACTTGGCCATCAGGACCGCCCGGCGGAACTCCTTGTCCTTTAGGCATTTCACGAACCGGGCCATGACCTTGAGGAACTCTCCCGCCTGCGATTCGTGGCACGTGATCATGACGACGATGTAGACCGGCTTGCCGTCCATCGAGTCGAAATCCACGCCCCCCGTGGAGCGGCCGATCGATATGACGAAGTCCTTCACGCTGGAAATCTTCACGTGCGGGAGGGCGACTCCCATGCCGATGCCCGTCGAGTGCGTCGACTCGCGTTCGAGGAGTTTGCGCCGGAGGTCCTCCACGTCCCCGACAAGCTTGGACGTGCCCATCACGTCGATCAGCTCGTTCAGGACGGCCGTCTTGGTTTCGCCCTTCAGGTCGATGACGCGCTCGGGCGAGAGCATGGTGGCAGTTGTGGCGGGCACTGACCGTCCCCTGGGCAGGATGCTTCCGCGCATCGCGGGAGACCACAGCTTGACGATGGGCGAAGCGTCCCGCCGTCGACCCGGGCGGTCAAGCGGTTGGGGTGCGCGGCGCCTACTTAAGGTTCCCGAGGAAGGCCACGATCGCCGAAGTCAGCAGGTAGTTGCTTATCAGCACCATCAGCAGCGTGACGACGACGCTGTCCGTCGTGGCGCGACCGACGCCCTCGGCGCCTCCGCGCGTCCGGAACCCGAAGTACGAGCCTGTGACGGCAATGAGCCCGCCGAAGAACACTGTCTTGAAGAGCCCGCTGTAGAGGTCCTGCATGTAGGCGAACTTCTTCGTCACCTGATAGTAGTTCACGAAATCGATCTGAAGCGCCGCGTTGGCGACCAGCGTCCCGCCGATGTAGCCGCCGATCAGGCAGAGCGCCGTGATCAGGGGCATCATGATCGTCATCGCGATCACGCGGGGGGCCACGAGGTACCTGATCGGGTCGACGTTCAACACCTCGAGCGCGTCGATCTGCTCGGTGACGCGCATCGTGCCGACCTCGGCCGTGATCGAGGCGGCGACGCGCGCGCCAACCACGATCCCGATGAACGCGGGGATCATCTCCCGGGAGTTGGCGATCCAGGATATGCCCGGGACATAGCCCTTCGCCCCGAACTTCACGAGCTGCACGCCCGTCTGGAGCACCATGACCATGCCGACGAAGAAGGCCGTGACCACCGCGATCGGGAACGACTTCACGCCGATCAGGTAGAGCTGGTCCAGGATCATGGGGACTCGCCACGGCGGGGAGAACGTACGCCGCAGGGCGCCCGTCACGAAGCGCGCGTAGTCGCCGACGAATTCGACGAACTCGAAGAACTTCCGGCCAATGCCCTCATTGAGCGCGATGACGAACTTCATGCGGAGGCCTGTCCCCGTCCGCCCGCGCCCTGCGGGGGAGGGGTTACTGGATGACGCCCCTCAGACCGAGCGCAAAGTACACGATGAACGACACGACGCCGACCACCATCACGAGGCCATAGACCTGCACCTGGCCGTTCTGCAGGCGGCGGAACTCCTCGCCAAGGCCGCGCACCGCGCGCCCGATCCCGTTCACAATGCCGTCCACGATCCCGAGATCGCAGCGCCAGACACCGCGAGCGAAGATCATCGCCCCGTCCTTGAAGAATGCGTTGTAGAAGTCATCCCACCACCACCGGTTGAGGGAGACCTGATAGAGGGGACCGAGCGAGCCGGCCAGAGCCTTCTCCTTCTCGGGCCCGTTCCTGAACATGGCGCGCGCAACCCCGAACAGCATCACCAGGGCGAGGAGCGCCGACGCGCCCATGAGCATCTTCTCCGTCGAGTGCGACGGTTCCTCGAGGTTGTTGGTGAGGACGAGCGGCCCCAGGGGGGCGTCGGCACCGTCATGGCGCATGTAGGACGATGCGATTATCGCGGCACCGCGGTCCGTCACCGGCGCTATGAAGTGGTGGAACTTCCCGCCGAACTCCCCCGCGATCGTCGTTGGCACGTTGATGAAGCCGACCACGAGCGCGATGCCCGACAACAGCACCAGCGCCGTCGTCATCGACTTCGGCGACTCGTGGATGTGCGGCTCGACGTGTGGATCGACCCGCGACTCCCCCTCGAATGTCAGGTAGTACGTGCGGCCCATGTAGAGCGCCGTCATGGCCGCTGTCAGCATCCCAACCACGTACAGGATCGGGAATGCATCCCCCGCGGAAAGGAACGTCATGTAGAGGATCTCGTCCTTCGAGAAGAACCCCGAGGTGAGCGGGATGCCTGCGATGCACATCGTGGCTATGAAGTACGTCATCGCCGTTATGGGCATCTTCTTCTTCAGGCCACCCATCTTGAACATGTCCTCCTCATGGTGGAGGGCATGAATCACGGAGCCCGCCCCGAGGAAGAGGCAGCCCTTGAAGAACGCATGCGTGAAGACGTGGAAGATTCCCGCGGCGAAAGCACCGACTCCCATCGCCAGGAACATGTAGCCGAGTTGCGAGACGGTGGAATAGGCCAGCGCCTTCTTGATGCCCCGCTGCGTCAGGCCCGCATAGGCCGCCACGAAGGCGGTCAGCGCACCGATGACCGCGACCACAAGCATCGCCATCGGCGCCATCATGTAGATTACATTCAGCCGCGCGACCATGTACACCCCGGCCGTGACCATCGTGGCCGCATGGATGAGCGCGGAGACCGGAGTCGGGCCGGCCATGGCGTCCGGCAGCCACGTGAACAGCGGAATCTGCGCGCTCTTGCCCGTGGCGCCCAGGAAGAGCAGCAGCGCAGCGGCCGTGATGATGGCGCCGCCATACTCGAATCCGACAGGCAGCAGGCTGCCGTCGGGGAGCCTGCGCGTTGCGAGGATGTCCACGATCGACTGGATATCAATCGTCCCGAGACCCCAGAAGAGCAGGAACATGCCGAGCATGAGCCCGAAGTCGCCCACCCGGTTCATGACGAACGCCTTACGGCCGGCGTCCGCGCACGAGAGGTTTTCCGAGAACGGCTTGTCGAAGAAATACCCAATCAGCAGGTAGGAGCACAGGCCGACCCCTTCCCAGCCGATGAACATGACGAGAAGGTTGTCGCCCAGCACCAGCGTGTACATCATGGCGGCGAAGAGCGCCACGTAGGCGAAGAATCTCGCGTAGCCCGGATCGGGGATCCACCCGTCGGCGTCCGGCGTCCCGTGCGGGGCGTGGTCGTCGTGGTGGCCATGGCCATCGCCCTCCGCGTGGTCATCGTGCGCGTGGGCGTGGTGCTTCTCCTTCATGTAGCCGGTCGCGTACAGGAACACGAGCGTGCCAATGAAGCTGATGAACATCAGGAAAGTCGCGGAGAGGGGATCGACGTAGAACGCGAGGTCGATCTTGACGTCGCGCCCGAGCGGGGAGTCCCCCGCCGGAACGTCGATCCAGCGCCACAGGGAGACGGTGCCCTTCTCGCGCAGGACGGCATTGATCGCCGCGTAGCGCTCGTCGGCCCGGGTGAGCTTGGCCGCCGCCTCCTCCGCCTCGTGGAGGTTGTGCCGCGTCTCCAAGAAGATGCCGCACGACATGAGGAAGGTCAGCGCCATCGCGCCCACGGAGATGAACCCCGCAGCCTTCCCCAGCTTACGGACGCCCAGGCCGTTTACCAGCGCGGCCAGCGCCATGATGGCGGGAATCGCCCAAACGTATTGGATCATGTCAGGATCGGCTCAGCACGAGGAAGATCATGGGGAACACGCCGAACAGGAAAACCATTCCGGAAGCGAGGCCGAGGGTCAGCGTCCTGCCGGGGGCCACGAGCGTGCCGTCCGCCATCGCCAGGCCCGTCGCGCCCTCCTCCTCGTCCATCATGAACATCGTGAGGATCAGGCGCAGGTAGTAGAACGCCGACGCAACCGAGGCGAGCACGCCGATCACGGCAAGCGTCATCAACCCCTGCTCGACCGCATGGCGGAAGATGTAGAACTTGCCGATGAAGCCGACTGTCGGCGGGATGCCCGTCAGGCCGATCATCGCCAGCGCCATCCCCGCCGCGGCCATGGGGTTGCGCTTCCAGAGGCCGCGGTAGTTGCGCATGTCGCCCTCACCCTCGCGGCCCAGGTAGTGCGCGATCCCGAATGCGAGCACGTTCAGCACCGTGTACCCAAACAGGTACAGGAGCAGGCTGTCGGCGATGGTGCCCTGGGCCGTTTGGAGGTCGATCACGGGGGAGGTCGCCGTGGCGCTCATCATGGCCGTGAAACCGACCATCATGTAGCCACCGTGCGCGACGGAGGAGAACGCCAGCATGCGCTTCACGTTGGACTGCACTAGGCCGGCGGCATTGCCCCAGACCATCGAGACCGCCGCCACGAACGCCAGTATGAACCCGGAGGCCGCATAGAACGGCGCCCAATGGCCCAGCGTCAGCAGCACATGGTAGAGGAGGCCGAACGCGCCGACCTTCGAGGCCGTCGCGATCACCATCGTGGTCGAGCACGGCGCTCCCTCGTAGACGTCAGGCGCCCACATGTGGAAAGGGGCGAGCGAGAGCTTGAAGCACAGCCCCACGAACAGGAGCGAGAAGCCTATGTACACGAAGATGGGGTTCGTCGGCTCCAGGGCGCCGCCAACCAGCCGGCCCCCCATCGACAGCACCTTCGCCATCGCGTCCAGCCGCGTCGTCCCGGTCGCGCCGAAGAGGAAACCCACGCCCATGACAAAGAACGCCGACGCGAAGGCCCCGAGGATGAAGTACTTGAACGCCGCCTCGGTGCTGCGCTGGCTGCGCCGGTCGATGCCCGTCAGGACGTAGAGCGAAAGCGACAGAATCTCGATGCAGATGAACGCCGTCAGGAGCTCGTTCGCCATGGCAAGGAGCGTCATGCCGAACGCGGCGAACAGGACAAGGGCGTAGTACTCGCCGGAAGGCAGGTTGCGGCGACGGACCGTTTCCGGACCCAGGACGACCATGACGAGCATCGCCAGAAGGATCGTCATGCCCCCGAGGATGCCGAACTTGTCCCCCATGAGCATGCCCTCGATGACCGGGATGCCGCGCGGCCACAGGGGTTGGAAGTAGGTCGCGAAGGAGGCGATGATGCTGGCGAAGGCTATGATGGGGAGGAGCCTGCGGCTGCCCTCCTTGTTGCTCGCGGCATCGGCCACGAGGCAGCCCATCGCGCCGACCAGCAGCACGATGAACGGCGCCAGGCTCCAGATGTTGATCGAGGGGACGTAGGCTTGGAATTCGGTGGGCATCGGTGCGTTCGGGATCAACCCCTCAGGACGTCGACTTCATCGACGCGGATGTTTCGCTTTGCGCGGTAAAGGGCGATGAAGATGGCCAGGCCGACGCCGGCCTCCGCCGCCGCGACCGTCATCACGAACAGCGCCAGCATCGGGCCCGCCATCAGCCCGTAGCGGTACGCAAACGTCACGATCAGCAGGTTCGCCGCGTTGAGCATCAGTTCAACGCTGAGGAACACCGCGATCGCGTTGCGCTTCCAGATCAGGCCCAGGATGCCCACGGTGAAGAGCATCAGGCTCAACATGATGTTGCCTTCGAAGTAGAGCGGGTTCATGTCAGTCCTGGTCCACCACGATCTCGTTGCCGTCCTCGTCGGTCCGGCGCGCCATCACGACCGCGCCGATGACTGCCACCAGCAGAATAACCGATGTCAGCACGAAAGGCAGCACCCAGCGCGTGATCAGCGCCGTCGCTATCGACGTCAGGTCGATCGGCTCCGCATCGGCACCAACGGGCCTCGGCGCCCCGCCCTGGAGGAACTGGTGGCTCGAGTAGGCCAGCAGGAAGAAGAGCGCCATCGCGAGCGCGCCGCCCCAGAACCGCGTCCCGCGCAGGTACCAGGGCGCCTGCTCCCTCTCGCGCAGGTTCAGGAGCATGACCACGAACAGGAACACGACCATGATCGCGCCAGCGTAGATGATGATCTGGATGAAGGCGACGAACTCCTGCCCCATCAGGAGGAAGTTCACCGCGAGGCACACCATCACGAGGATCAGCGACATCGCGGCCTTCACCGTGTCGCGGTTGAAGAGCACGAGAGCCGCCCCGAGGACGGTCAGCGCGAAAAGCAGGTAGTAGAGAATCATGAAGTGTGGTCGCTCACCGTCGGTCTAGTGGCTGCCGTGCTCCGTCTTCGTCCACGGGTCGGCCTTCGCCTCCGCGTCCGATGCCTCGGTCACGTGGGAGACGTACGGGTCGTACTCGTGGTAGTCGCCAAAGCCCTTTTCGGGCGGATCGAGCATGTCCGACTTGTCGGCGATGAAGTCCGTCCGGCGGTCCATCGCGAGCTCGTATGTCGGCCCGAGGATGATCGCATTCTCGGGGCATGCCTCCTCGCAGAAGCCGCAGAAGATGCAGCGCAGGAGGTGGATCTGGTAGACCTCGGCGTAGCGCTCCCCCGCGGAGACGCGATTCTGGTCGGTGTTCTCCGCAGCCTCGAGGTAGATCGCCTCCGCCGGGCAGACGGCGGCGCAGAGCGCGCATCCGACGCATCGCTCGAGGCCATCCTCGTAGCGTTGGAGGCGGTGCCGTCCGCGGAAGAACGGCGGCTGCTCGCGCTTCACCTCGGGGTATTCCAGCGTCACGTTGCCGTCCTTGAACAGGTACAGCGCCGCGTGCTTGGTCGTCGTCGCGAAGCCCTTCAGAAAGTCGAGGATCATGGTCGGGTGCGCCTTTCGGTGGGGGAGGACCCCCGGCTCAGGCTATCGCCTCCGGTCGGACGTTGCGGTACTCGCGCATCAGTAGGGCCTTGCGCCGCGACGTGTAGACGCCGTCGGCCACCATAAGCAGCACGAACGTCACGGCGCCGATCGCGAGCTTCGCCGGCAGCGAGACCCGCCCGGAGGCCGCGTCGTAGCCCAGCCCCACCCCAACCGCCGTGATCACCAGGTTCGCGAGGCCCAGCGGAAGCATCATCTTCCATCCAAGGTCCATCAACTGGTCGTACCGCATGCGCGGCAGCGTTGCGCGCGCCATGATGAACAGCGTCAGGAACAGGAAAATCTTGAAGGGGAGAATCAGCGCCGGCCCGAGGACGTAGTACAGCGGGTGGCCCTCCGTGAACAACTGGACCGGCCCGAGGAAGCCCCCCAGGAACAGCGAGGCGCAGACCGCGCTCACGACGATCATGCTGACATACTCGCCGAGGAAGAAGAGCGCGAACTTCATCGACGAATACTCGGTGTGGAAGCCGCCCGTCAACTCAGCCTCGCCCTCGGCAAGGTCGAACGGCAGGCGGTTGGTCTCAGCGAACATCGCGATCACGAACAGTACGAAGGCCAGCGGCTGCGCGAAGACATTCCAGTGCAGCAGGCCGCCCTGCTGCCCGTCGATGATGTCGTAGAAGTTCAGCGAACCCGTCAGCAGCAGCACTCCGATCACGGAGAGCGACATGGAAATCTCGTAGCTGATCATCTGCGCCGAGGCACGGATGCCGCCGAGCAGCGACCACTTCGAGTTCGAGGACCAGCCCGCCAGCGTAATCCCGTACACCCCGATGGAGGTAATCGCGAGCACGTAGAGGATTCCGACGCTCGGGTTCGTCACGGCGATGGCGATTTGGCTGACCTCGCCCGCCGGCCCCAGGGTGGAAGCAGATATCCCGAGGAAGCTCCCGATCGCCAGCAGCGTGTCCCCCCTGATGATCGGCCCGATCGGCACGATGCACAGGGCGAGGAACGCGGGCGCCGTCACCATCGTGGGGGCGATCAGGTACAGGAACCGATCCGCACCGCTCGGGATGATCTCCTCCTTGAAGAACAGCTTGATGCCGTCGAGGAGCCCGTGAAAGAGCCCCCACGGCCCGGCCCGGTTCGGGCCAGGCCGATCCTGGGTCCAGGAGATCAGCTTGCGTTCGTAGAGGATGATGAAGGGGAGGACGCCCAGGATGCTCGCGAGGATCGCCAGGATCTTGACGAGCGCGAGGAGCAGAATCAGGGCGTTTCCGGGGCCGCCAACGACGTGGCCGAGGGCATCGAGGAGAGGCTGCATCAGCGTTCTGGACGTGCTTCCGTGGGCCCGCAGGCGGGCGGAATCGCGAAAGTTTTCACAAGCTAAGACCGGGGACGTTCCCCCTTCGCCCGAGGGGGTGTCAATGGACGTTCAGCCTCCGATTCCACGCCTCGAAACCGCCGTGTCCCCCCGCGGCGGGGACGATCCACGGCGGTGGGGGACCGCGCAATTCCGGACCCGGCGGCGACCAGCCAAACCGCGGGAGGGCGCACCCGGGTCCCACTACCCGTCACCCGTTGACAGCAGGCCGTCCGAAGACGGGATGCTCCCATCGCTTCCACCGACCGATCACCGGAGAATCCGCCCTCCATGCACCGCCACCGACTCCTTTCCTCGATGCTGCTTCCAGTCCTCCTCGCCACGACCTCGTGCAGCAGCATGTACTACAGCACGATGGAGAGCCTCGGGCGTGAGAAGCGCGAAATCCTCGTCAGCCGCGTCAAGGCCGCCAGCTCCGACCAGTCCAAGGCGAAGGAGCAGTTCGCCGACGCCCTCGAGCAATTCCAGGTGGTCCTAGGCAAGTCCGGCGGAGACCTCGAATCGAAGTACAAGCAACTCGACTCGGAGTTCAAGTCGTGCAAGTCCCGCGCGGAGAAGGTCCGCGAGCGCATAGACTCGATCGAAAACGTGTCGGGCGCCCTGTTCAAGGAGTGGGAGAAGGAACTGGACCAGTACAAGAACGCCGAACTGCGCGCGACCAGCGAGCGGCGCCTGCGCGAGACCCGCCAACAGTACGACACGATGCTCTCGGCAATGACGCGTGCGGCGGACAAGATGGACCCCGTCCTCTCCGCGTTCAA
The DNA here is from genome assembly GCA_964618855.1 of uncultured Candidatus Sumerlaeota bacterium. GTDB lineage: Bacteria > Sumerlaeota > Sumerlaeia > SLMS01 > JANRJK01 > CAZUCD01. Next base: position 8,660 of record CAZUCD010000015.1, on the reverse strand, counting down.
CGACCGGGTGCTGTTCCTGAAGCACAACCTGAATGCCCAGGCGATCACCTCGCTTCAGGCCGACGTGCAGGGGATCCAGGACGACGTCGAGCGGCTCATCGCCGACATGGAGAAGTCCATCGCCGAGTCCGCCGCATTCGTGGAGAGGATGGAGGCCGGGGGATAGACCTGCGGAGCCTGAATCCCCTGACCGTCACTCGGCGGCCACTTCCGCCTTGGGTTCGAACTTGGGGTAGAGCTTCTCCTCAGGCGTGAGGGCCACTGCGAAGAGGGGGAAATCCTCCGCGAGGCGGCGCCAGGTGTCCTTCTGCGCCGGCGCGACCGGATCCACGGACCCCGTGTCCCATCCGCCGCCAAGGGCCCTGTAAAGCCGCACCGTGTCGTCGACGATCGTGCGGTCGGAGGCGATCAGGACCTGGCGAGTCTGGAGTTCGATGCGCTGCGAGTCGAGGTAGTCGAGCAGGTCGATGAGGCCGGCGCGGTACTGCTCGCGTGCGATGCGCAGGGCCTCGCCAGCCGAGGTCGTCGCCTCGACAAGGGCGGCGCGGCGCTCGCGGTTCTTGTCCGCCGTCACGAGGGCGCTGTTGATCTCCTCCAGGGCGTTCAGGATCGACTGCCTGTAACTGGCCATCGCCTCGCGCACCGCGGCGCGTTCCGACTCCAGCCGCCCATAGCGCGCGCCCCCATCGAAGATTGGAACGCGCAACGCCTGCGACAGCGACCACTCGTCGGCGTACTTGCTCAGGAACTTGTCGATCTCCCCGCTGCGGTACCCGGCATTGGCGGATAGGACGATGCTCGGCAGCATTTCGCCCTGCGCCACGCCGACACGCGCCAGCGCGGCCCTGAGGGCGGCCTCGCGCTGCAGGACGTCGGGTCGCTGGCGGGCCAGCCGGATCGGCAGGCCCTCGGGGATCAGCGGCAGGCGAGGGAACTCGTCCAAGCGCCGCTCCTCCAGCTTGAAGTTCTCGGGATTCTTCCCGAGCAGCGTCGCCAGCCTGTAGTGTGCGACCGCGAGTCGTGCCTCGGCCGCAGGAAGGTCCGCGCGCGTGTTCGCCTCCTCGACCTGCTGGCGCTTCGTGTCGAGCGCTGAAGCCAGGCCGTTGTCCTCGCGCATCTTCACGAGGTTCAGGAACTCCGCGCGGTTGCGCACCTCCTCCTTGAGGATGTCGAGGTTCTCCTCCGCGGCCATGATCTCAAAGTATGCGAGCGCCGTCTCCGACACCAGCGAGAGGACGGTGCCACGGTAGGTGTACTCGTTCACCAGGATCTGGGCATCGGCGGCATCGACCGCCTTGCCCGTCTTGTCCCAGATGTCAATCTCCCAGGACGCATCCACGCCCATGGTGTACGTGTTCTGCCTGTTTGGGGCGACGGTCTGGAGGGGCCCGGTGCTGTGGCCGCCCCCGCGCTCCCGCGAACGGCTCCAGTATGAATCGGAGGAACGGGTGCGGGACAGGCTGCCATCCACGTTGGGCAGCCATGCGGCGGAAGCCGACCGGCGGGAGGCCCGCGCCTCGCGGATCCGCTCCTTGGCAGCCTCGAGGTCCTGGTTGTTCGCGAGCGCCTCCGCCACAAGCGCGTTCAGGCGCGTGTCACCAAAGTGCATCCACCACGCGACGGCGGGCGTGATGTCCGCCATTTCCTTCGCCGACCCTGTGATGACCTCGGTGGCCGCGAGGGATGCCGGCTCATCGACCTGGGGGGGCTGAAACTTCGGCCCGACGGAGCAGCCCGACACGCCAAGCGCCATCGCCAGAATCGACCAACGAACCAAGCCTGAACGTCCGGACGTCTCGCCCATTTGCATAGATCCACCGTCCCGCAGGATACCCGACTGAAGTCGGCCAATTCCCCACGGCGCAAGCAGGTTGCGTCAACCGTGCCACAATGGCTTGCCACGGTCCGGAAGCCTGAAGTGAAGCGGGTTACTTGCCTGCCGGTGGAGGAAGAGGGACGGACTGCGAGTCCAGAAACTCGTGCATCACGCGAGTCAGGAACTCGGGTTTCTCGTACTGCACGAAGTGTCGGGCGCCAGCGGCCACCTCGACGCGCAGATTGCGGATCGCCGTCAACTGAGCAGAGTAGTTCTTCCGGACAGCCTCGAGCGCCTCCGGGTCCTGCGTGTCCCCCGGGGCAGCCACGAGCATCACCGGCACCTTGATCCCGGCGAGTTCCGGCCTGATGTCCGTCGTGAACATCTCGAGATTCGCCTGGGCCAGGGTCTCTGGGTCGGAATCGAGGTGCCACTCGATGATCCGGTCGAGGGCCTGCTGGTCCCTGACCATGGTTGCCATGCCGAACTTTGCCCGCTTCTCGCGAATCTCCGGCGTTTGGGAGAGCGTCTCCTGCCGGATTTCCCGGGCGCGCTTTGAGTAGGACTCCGGCGTCTGGTCGGGGAATATGAGGCCCGTGATCCACGGCGAACCGTCGATGACCACCACCGAGCGGACGGAGTCCGGCGCCGTGGCCGCCACCCAGTATGCAAGCGTTCCCCCGATGCTCTGTCCCACAAGGATTGGCCTGTCGAGCCTCTTGTCCGCCATGTAGCGGATCAGTCCTTCCCGGTACTTGGTCATGACCGGCGCAGCGACAGGGGGTTCACCTGCAAACCCCCCAAGCGTGACCAGATGGCACTCATGCCCGTCGGCGAATTCCTTCGCGAGCCCGTCGAACACCTCGGCCGACACGCCAAGCCCGGCAATCATCACCATGGGCGTCCCCTTCCCGACGACACGGACGGAGAACGGGTAGGCGCTGGCCTCCGGGCTGGCCTGAACGCCCTGCTGCGCAGGTTCTCCCGCAAGAATGGCGCCCGGCGAGCCCGCGAGAAGGGCTGCGAGCAAGCTGATCAGGAGGCGGGACTTCATCGGAAGGGAGTTCTCCATTTTAACATGGCGTGGGGGATGCTGCCTAAGTGACGCAGTTCTACGCGGTTCGGGTTTGAGGCCCATGGCCCTGACTTGCAGGATATGGGCCGGAACAACGGATCCGCCTACCCGCCGAGGCGCGCCTTGACGAGGGCATTCACCTTCTGGCCGTCGAAGCCCTTGCCCGTCGCCTTCAGGGCCTTCATGAGGCCGCCCATCAGCTTGCCCATGTCCTTCGACGAGGTCGCGCCCGATGCAGCGACGGCCTTTTCCACCTCCGCGGCGAGCTCCTCGTCCGTCAGCGACGCAGGCAGGTAGGCCTCGATGACATCCAACTCGGCCTGCTCCTTGGCCACGAGGTCGGCGCGGCCCGCGGCGGCGTACTGGCTCATCGAGTCGCGGCGCTGTTTCACCATCGAGCGCAGGATTTCCTGGACCTGCTCATCGGAGAGCTTCGTCCCCACGGCTTCCTTCTCGACCTTGAGGACCTCGGCACGGATGAGGCGGAGCCCATGCGTGCGCTTCTCGTCCTTGGCAAGCATCGAGGCCTTGAGGTCGGCCTGGAGTTGGTCGGCTAGGGGCATGTTGGTTTGTCCTTTGGATGTCCTGGGGCTACTCGACGAAGAACACGTCCTGGCGACGGTCGGCGAGCGTGGTGATCGAGCCGCGACGCACGTCCACGGGCGTCCCCGGCATCTTCAGCTTGAGCGATGCCTTGAACTCGAGCGATTGCGCCAGCAGCAGGTCGCCGCCACTGCTGCCGCGAGCCCGCGACGAATCGTTGCGCATCCCGATGAACAGCAGCAACTCGGCGTCGTGCAGGTCTCGGATGATCGTGAACCCGTACTTGCGGATGCCCTCGAATCGCGTGTCCCACGTCATGGAGAACTCCGCGATGTGCTTCGGGCCGACCTGGCCCCCGATGAGGGGAATGATCGTGATCCGTGAATCGCTCTCGTCGTAGCGGTCCTTCTCCTCGTCGCTGCGGTCGTCCGCCGGGTCGTCGTCGAACTTCGTCTCCGCCGTCGTGCGCAGCTTCGTCCACCAGCGCCTGTGCCGTGGCGAGTACTCCATCTCCGTCGTCCAGTAGGCCCCGCCCTGGCGGAAGCCGTTCGGGTCCGCCGGGTCGCGGATCTGGGTCGTCTGGTAGTAGATGGAGGACCGCACCGCGAACTCGCGCGAATCGCTCTCGTACGAGCCCCCGATGCCGGCCCGCTCGGACGCCTCGTTCGCGTAGATCTCCCCCCCCGACTGCAGGTTGCGCGCGGCGAACACATACGTGTTCACCTTCGGGTAGAGCAGGTAGTAGTTCAGGAAGGCCTCGACCCAGTGTTGGTCGCTCGGGAAGTCGTAGATTTCGTCCCGCGCCTCGATCCGGCCAATCGACTCGTAGAACTCTCCGAGCCCCATGCCCATTGTCTTGCGGAACGTGTACGTCAGCGAGCCCTGCAGCGAGTCCGTGAACCGCCCGTTCAGCCGCGAGCGGAAGTCCGCCCATGGCGTCATGTCGGAGACGTCCGACAGGGAGCGCTCCTCGTCGCTGCTGCCGAGGATGATCGTCTCCTCGTCCTTCACCCGCAGCGTGTCCACGAACGTTTCGTCCCGGTTGCGGTCGAGTTCCTTCGAGTCCACCAGCGTGCCCCCGCGCGAGTACGACCCCACGCCGATTCCGAGCGTGTTCGTCCAGGTGTAGCGCTCGCTGAAGCGGATGCGGCTCGTCAGTGAGTTGTAGAAGTCCACCCCGGTCACGGAGTCGTCGTCCCCCGTGTCGAGGACGTTGAACCCATAGTCATGCCCCTGAAACGCGTTGAACTGGCTGCGCCAGTAGAGTGGCGACCCCCAGAGCTTGATGAGGCTCGTCGCCCAGCGCGCGGAGTAGTAGTCGCGCACGACGCCGAAGCGGTCCTCGGAGAGGCCCCGCGTCCGGTTGTCGTCGTCGTCCTCGAGGTCGTCCGGATTGGGATCGAAGTCGAGGTCGTCGGTGTAGGGCTCGGAGAAGTCGGTGTACCTGTCGCGCCCGATGCGCTCCTTGTGGTCCAGCATGATGCGGGCGAGCCAGTTGCTGCGGAAGTACGTTCCCGCGAGCCGGTAGCGACGCTCGGCCATTCGGCCGCGCTCGAGCTCCGGCGGCGCGAAGCGGTCCACGATGTCGTAGTAGACGTCCGCGTCGCTCACCCAATCGACGTTGTACTGCCAGATCGTGCGGCCCAGCTTGGTGTTGTGCTCATGGCGGTAGATGTAGCGCTGCCCCCGGTCGGCATCCTCCTCCGTGCCGGACTTGTTGCCGAGGATGTCCACAGCCGTGCCGTCGCGGATGCCGTAGATCTGCATGTCCCCGCGATGGCGCTCGTAGTCGAACGAGTACTGGTAGCGCAGCCCCGCCCCCGGCCCGACCTCGCTAAAGTAGTCGAAGGTGGCGTCGAGCTGCCCGCGCGTCCTCGTCACATACTTCTTCGGCTGGATCCAGTCCGGGGTCCGCATCTCGTGCACGTAACGGTAGCCGACGTGGACGAAGAAGCCGACGGCGCTCGAGTACCCGACCTCCGTGTTCCAAGGGGAGGACTCGAACGTCCTCGTGTACCAGGGCAGGTAGAGGATCGGGTAGCGGCGCAGGTAGAGCGTCATTCCCCGGAACATGATCTTGCGCTTGTCCACGAGGATGATCTCGCGGGCGCGCACATGGTAATGCGGTACCGGAAAGTCGCACGAGGTCATCTGAGTGCCGCGGAAGAGCGACTCGACCTCGCTGATGCGCCGGAATGCGGGGCCCTTTTCGTCCTCGTTCTGCCGCGCCTTGAAGTAGAGGGCGTCGTAGCGCCCGTCGACGCCCCAGGCGACACCCTCGTAGTGCCGGAAGTTGAACCGCGCCGCCTTCGCCCGGATCTCCTCCTTGGGTCCGCGCAGGATGACGTTCCCCTCGGCCTGCGCCTCCAGCGTCACGAGATCGATGATCAGGCGGTCCGCCTCCAGCGTCCGATCTCCGTAGTAAATTATGGTACGGCCGCCACCGTAGGCGAGGTTCTCCTCAACCGTCATCACGGTCTCGGGAACGATGCGGATTTGATCCCCCTTGGGGTCCTGCTCGAACCGGGGAATCGGGGTCGCGGTGTAGTTGGGGCCGGACTCGGAGGGCTCCTGGGCCGAAACCGCCCCAAGCAGACCGAGGCAGGCGGCGACGAGAAGGCACAGGACGCGGTGCACAGGTCGCACTTGGCGCGCCGCGCCTGGGTGAGGGGCCGTCAGGAGGGGGGCTGTCATCGGTTGCCGGGTGAACAATCCATGCGACGGGGAGGGGCGCGCTGCCGCAAGCCTGAATCGCGTTGGGTTCCACTACGGATGATCCACACCCCGGGGCTCGCCCTGCCCCGCAGGGGGGGCGCGGTGGCTGGTCCACTTCCCCCCGGCGCATTCCCGGTTTGCCCACCGCCCCCGCAGCGGTTCGCGTGGTGGCCAACCGTCTCCCCAACGGACAACGATGCCAAGCGATCCGAATTCCTCTCTCGAAATCCCTGCCGGACTGGGCACGAACCCCAGCGCATCCTTCGACCCGACCCGGTCGAGGCTCGCACGGCCCCGTGGCAACAGCACGCAGGATACCCTGAGACTTCCCCCCGACTCGGGAGACGAAACCCAGGCGGCTGGCGCGGACATCCCGGTCCTTCCCTCAACCCCGGTCCCATCGGCACCAGAGGCCAACGCCTTCATCCTGGGGACGGTGGTCGGCAGGGGAGGAATGGGCGACGTCTGGGAGGGACAGCAGGTCTCACTGGCGCGGACGGTGGCCATCAAGCGCGTGCGCTCCGACATCGCCGGTGGCAATCCGCTCGATCCCGAGTGGAACGAAGTCGTGGGCATCTTTCGCCAGGAAGCGCTGACCACCGGCCGACTCGAACATCCCAACATCGTCCCCGTGTACGACTATGGGATGGACGACCGGGGCTATCCGCAGCTCGCGATGAAGCTCGTCCGCGGGAATCCCTGGAATGACCTGATCCGCCATGATTCGGGTCTCCCGGTGCCGGACTTCCTGTCGAAGCACTTGCCGATCCTGATCTCCATGGCCCAGGCGGTGGCGTACGCGCACTCCCGCGGGATCGTGCACCGCGACCTGAAGCCCTCGCAGGTCATGGTGGGGGAGTTTGGCGAAGTGCTGCTGATGGACTGGGGGCTGGCGATTTCGGTGGGGGAATCCGTGGGCCCCGGCACGGCGGACTCCCTCATCGCGGGAACCCCCTCCCGGGATACGGCGTCGAGCCCATCAGGCACGCCCTCCTACATGGCTCCGGAGCAAACCGCCTCCACGGCTCATCGCATCGGCACGTGGACGGACGTGTACCTGCTCGGCGGAACGCTGTACTACCTGCTGACCCTCACGCCGGTCCACAAGGCGGACACGGCCCAGGCCGCTTTCCTCCGTGCCGCCTCCGGCCTCGTCGAGCGCCCGCAGGACCGCGCGCCCGACCGGGAGATACCGCGCGAACTGGCGGAACTCGCGCTCCGTGCGCTCGCTGTGAAGCCCGAATCTCGGCCTGCAGGTGTCCCGGAGTTCATACAATCCCTGCAGGACTACATCTCGGGGGCGGGGCGCCGCAGGGAAGCCGCGGAACTCGTGGCGCAGGCGCGCGAGCGCATGGCCCGGGACGACGGGGGGTACTCGAAGTTTGCCGAGACTCTCGCCACCCTCGACAAGGCGCGCGCCGCATGGCCCGCCACACCGGGCATCGAGGACACCCGCGAGGAGGCGCACGCCGCCTATGCGCGCGCCGCCGTCCGCCACGGCGACCTGGTCCTCGCCGCGCTCCAGGCGGAGAGCCTTTCCCCAGGTTCCACGCGCGCCGCTCTCGAGGCGTCCATCCGCGAGGAGGAGGCGCGCAGGGCCCGCATCGCAGGCCAGCGCCGCGGCGCCTTCATCGCCATTGCGGTGCTCCTCGGCATCGTCGTTGTCGGGTTTCTCGCCCTGCGCGAAACACGCGCGCGCGAGGAGGCATCCCGCGCCCGGGAGGCCCAGCAGCGCGAGACGGCCGCCCTTCTCGACAGGCTCAATGCCCTGCGCACCAGCGAGGAGGCCCTGGCCGCCGAGATGGCGCGCGACATTCCACTCCCCGAAACGCAGCGCCGCATGGACCGAGAGCTCGACTCCTCGGTCCGCGGTGTGGATCGCGGGCATGCCGCGGATTTGCTCGCTAGGCGCGCGGCCCTCCAGCGCGAGCGCGCCAGCCTCTCGGCCTCCCCGATTCTCGCGGGCAAGGTCTCGCAGGAGCCGCCCGCGCTCTATCTGGCGGAGGCCAACCTCCGCGCTGCGGACGCCCGCACATCGGCCACCATCGTGGAGGCGTACACGAAGTACGAGAACGCCACGCGGGTGAATCCCAACTCGCCGGAGGCATGGCGGGGACTCGGCATCATGGCCGGACGCGCGGGTTACCTGACCAGTGCATCCCTGGCCCTCGAACGCGCCACTTCGGAGACGCTGCGCGTGCACGGCCGCCAGCACTCGGAGTACGCCGCGGCCCTCTCCCGCCAATCAGACGTCCTCGTGGAGATCGACCCCCTCGATCCCGACCTCCGCAACTTCTACAGCCTCTCGCGCAGCATCCTCGAACCGCAGCTCGTGGACCTCCTGTCGTCGGTCGGCGGGGCGGGATCCGGATTCGGGGAGGCCGACGAGTCCGTCGAGCTCACCTCCGTCTCCGCGCGCCTCGTGATCCGCCGGCATGGAATCGACTCGACCCAGGCGATCGACGCCCTGGACCCGTACTCCGACGCTCTCCGCTTTGTCGGACGAATCAG
>CAZUCD010000014.1:35304-37545 GCA_964618855.1 uncultured Candidatus Sumerlaeota bacterium | reverse complement strand
CGCATCTCGGCGGCGACGTCTTCGACCGGGCGCTGGTGGACTGGCTCGCGGACGAGTTCAAGCGCGAGAAAGGCATCGACCTGCGGAAGGACCGCCAGTCGCTCCAGCGCCTCTTCGAGGCCGCCGAGCGCGCCAAGTGCGAGCTCTCCACCACCCTCACCACCCAGATCAACCTGCCGTTCATCACCGCGGACCAGAATGGGCCCAAGCACCTGAACACGACGCTGACCCGCGCGAAGTTCGACCAGCTCACCCACTCCCTCGTGGAGCGCTGCCTCGGCCCCGTCAAGCAGGCGCTGGCCGACGCCAAGCTCACCGAGAAGGACATCGACGAGGTGATCCTCGTGGGCGGCTCGACGCGCATCCCCGCGGTGCAGGAACTCGTCCGCAAGCTGACAGGGGGCAAGGCCCCGAACATGTCGGTCAATCCGGACGAGGTTGTAGCCGTGGGTGCGGCCGTGCAGGCCGGCATCCTCAAGGGCGAGGTCACCGGCGTTCTCCTCCTCGACGTCACCCCGCTCTCGCTGGGCGTCGAGACCCTCGGCGGCGTCATGACCAAGATCATCGACCGCAACACGACGATCCCCGCGCGGCGGTCGCAGACCTTCTCCACCGCCGCCGACAACCAGAGCGCCGTGGACATCGTCGTCTGCCAAGGGGAACGCCCCCGCGTCGTCGACAACCGCACGCTCGGGCAGTTCCGCCTCGACGGCATCCGCCCGGCGCGCCGCGGCGAGCCCCAGGTCGAGGTCACCTTCGACATCGACGCCAACGGCATCCTCAACGTCACCGCCAAGGACAAGGACACCGGCAAGGAGCAGAAGATCACCATCTCCGGCTCCACGAGCCTCGACAAGACCGACGTCGAGCGCATGGTCCGCGACGCCGAAACCCACGCCCGCGAGGACGCCGAGACCAAGAAGGACATCGAGGCGCGCAACATGCTCGACTCGGTTGCCTTCCAGGTCGAAAAGATGCTCGCCGAGGGCGGCGACAAGGTGCCGATGCACGAGAAGGCCCGCGCGGAGGCTGCAATCGAGGAGGCGCGCAAGCTCGTCAAGGACGAGGCCAGCGCCGCCACCTGCCAGCCGAAGACCAGCGACCTTCAGCAGATCGGCCAGGCAATCGCCCAGTACCTCGGCGGCACGCCCTCCGGTCCGCCCCCCGAAGCCCACGCCGGCGCGGGTGTCGGCGGCGGGTCCAAGGGCAAGGACGACGATGTGATCGACGCGGAGTTCAAGTCGAACTGACCTGATGGAGATCGGAGAGCAGGGGCAGGGGGGCGGCGCAAGAGCCCGCCCCCCAGCCCCGGCTTGCGGCGGCGAGGGAGGTGCCCGAACGTCTCCACCCGATGAACCCGACCGATCCGCCAACCGACGAAACCGAACCGGGGGAAGGCACCCAGCCGACCCCCGACGCACCAACACCGCCACGGCGCGGAATCCTGGGCAGGATGAGGGACTTCTTCATGGGCACCGAGACAAGCACCACGGACGGACTGCCTGAGGGGATCGAGCCCGGCTCGGAACTGGCCGGCGAGTTCACCCGCCTGCGCGGTGAGCGCGACGACCTGAACCACCGCCTGCTCAGGCTCGCCGCGGACCTCGACAACATGCGCAAGCGCACCGCGCGCGAGGTCGACTCCGCGCGCCAGCGCGAACGCGAGAACATCCTCCGCGGATTCATCGAGGTCCTGGACAACTTCGACCGCGCCCTGGCTGCGGGCGGCGCCGAGCAAAACGAATGGATCGACGGCCTCGAGGGCATCCGGAACCAGATGCTCGAGGTGCTTCGGCGCAACGGCGCCAAGCCCTTCGACGCCCTCGGGGAACGGTTCGACCCCGTCCGGCACGAGGCACTCAGCACCGTTCCGGCGGCCGACAAGCCGGAGGGCACGATCCTCGAAGTGATCCAGACGGGCTATGCGTTTGACGACGGAACCGTTTTACGCCCCGCCAAGGTGCTGGTCGCGAGGCAGCCCGGGTAGCACCCAAAGGGGCGATTCCCTTCCCTGTTGGGCAAAATGTTGCATTTTCCCCGTTGCCACGGCGACGGGACGTGCCTACCCTCCACTCTTGAATACGCCACTGGCGGTTCGGGTCTTCACGGTCGGGGGAGAGTTTTTCTTTTCCTCGGCTCGTTGATCGAGTAGTAGTTTGGCCCGGCACACCCCCCAGTAAACTTGGCCGGGGATATGCCCTCGGTCGGTGGCGAGTTTTACCATTTTTGTCTCTTGATACC
>CAZUCD010000014.1:0-35294 GCA_964618855.1 uncultured Candidatus Sumerlaeota bacterium | reverse complement strand
CTGGCGGTTCGGGTCTTCACGGTCGGGGGAGAGTTTTTCTTTTCCTCGGCTCGTGAGCACCACATCTTTTCCCGGAGAGTGAACCACGTGAGAGACACATTTGCTCGTCTCCGCGCGACCAGGGGCACCGAGGGCTTCACGCTCATCGAGCTCCTGATCGTGGTCGCGATTATCGCGATCCTCGCGGCGATCGCCGTCCCCAACTTCCTCGAGGCCCAGGTTCGGTCCAAGGTCTCGCGGACAAAGTCCGACATGCGCTCGCTGCGCATCACGGTGGAGTCCTACGCCGTGGACAACAACAAGTACCCGCGCGTGTCGTACTTCGGCGCCCCGTACAACGACCAGATGTACGGCGAGCCGATCTACAACACGCTCAACAAGGACATCACCACCCCCATCGCCTACATCTCGAGCATGCCGCTCGACCTGTTCGCGTTCCGTGACGCCACCCTGCTCACGGACAAGATGTTCCAGTACGGCGAGACGAAGAGCCTCCGCGAGTACAACCGCCGCAACCTTCCCTACCCCCCGATCCCCGGGTCCCCCGGATTCGTCGCCAACTACGGCAACCTCCTCACCGTCCGGAAGATGGAACGCTACATGGGCGCCTTCTACATTTGGTCCCACGGTCCCCGTGGCACCCAGATCGAGGCGACCGGCGACACCGAGAAGTACTTCCTTCAGTACGACCCGACGAACGGCACGAACTCCGAGGGCCGCATCTACGTCGCCCAGAAGTTCGCCGAATTCATCGAGTGGATCCCGCCAAAGATTGACGGGCTGGACTAAGCCACACCCCAGCTTCATTCCTGTTCTCGCGCCCGCCCCTAACCGGGGCGGGCGCTTTCCTTGTGGGCTCCGTCGAAAACTCACGATCCCGATTGCTTTCCGCAGCGCTGCGCCCCACCCTCCCCGCCCATCCTCAATCCGGAGTTCAATCCGTGTTCCATCCGTTCCCAGGCCGCGCGATCCGCAGCCAAGGCTTCACGCTCATCGAGCTGCTGATCGTCGTTGCCATCATCGCCATCCTCGCGGCCATCGCCGTTCCCAACTTCCTCGAGGCGCAGACCCGGTCCAAGACCAGCCGCGTGAAGTCCGACATGCGCACGCAAAAGCTCGCCATCGAATCCTACGCCGTGGACAACAACAAGTATCCGCGCGTCTCCTACCCGAATCCCCCCTACAACGACCAGATCAACGGCGAGTACGTGTACAATACGCTCACCAAGGACATCACGACGCCGATCGCCTACCTCTCCTCGATCACGCTCGACACATTCGCGCACCGCGACGCGACGATCCTCACGGACAAGATGTTCCAGTACGGCGAAATCAAGTCGATCCGCGACTACCGCCGCAGAGGCCTGCCCGAATCCCAGTTCCCCGGCGAGAGCTGGAACGCGAACTACGGCAACGAGTTCACCTGCCGCAAGATGGAGCGCTACATGGGCGCGTACTACCTGTGGTCGCACGGACCGCTCGGCACTCAGTTCTTCACGGGCGGCGGCGACACGGAGCGTTACTTCCTCCAGTACGACCCCACCAATGGCACCAACAGCGAGGGCCGCATCTACATCTCGCAGAAGTTCTCAGAGTTCACCGAGTGGATCCCACCCAGGATCGACGGCTTGAACTAACTCAGTCCCCGGCCCCCCCGCCGATCACCTCGGCGTAAAGAGCCAACAACTTCTCCGCATGGACCTCGGGCGTGCAATGGGATGAAACCCATGCACGCCCGGCCTTTGCCATCCGCTTCATGCCCTCCGGATCATCGAGCGCCCGGCAAAGGGCCGCGCCCAAGGCCTCCGGCTTCCCCACGGGCACCAGCAGCCCCGTCTCCCCATCGCGCACGATCTCGCCATTGCCGCTCGTGTCGGTCGAGACCACCGGCACCTCCATCGCCAGCGACTCGCGGAGCACCCCGGACAGGCCCTCCCGGCCTGTCGCGGCGATCACCGTCACATCCATGAGCGAGAGCCACTCGTGCACGTTGGACTGGTGCCCCACGAACCGGCACCGGTCCGCGATCCCGGCCCGTTTGGCCTTCTTCAGGACGTGCTTGTCCGTCTTCTCCCCAAGGAACAGCGCGTAGGAGTTGGGGTTGGCCTCAAACACCTGTTTCAGCGCCCTGACCAGATCGCCAAAGCCCTTGGCTTTCCTGTATGCGGAGATGCTCCCGATGATGACGGCATCCTCGGGCAGGTTGAGCCCCGCGCGCAGCGCCTCGTTCGGCGGCGCGGGCGCGAACTGCTCGAGGTCCACGCTGCCGTAGATCACGTGCACCTTGCCGGGATCGACGCCGGCCTCCTCGACGAGAGACTTCTTCACGGCCTCCGCCACGGCCACGATTGCGCAGACCTTGCCGGAACGGAATGCCGAGGCCACCAGTAACGGCGCGGCCGACGTCGTGCCCCTCTGCGCGACCAGCTTCGGCCTGTCCATGCCGATCAGCGCCACCCACGCCGCGAGCAGCGCATCGTCGCGATGCGCGTGCACGATGTCGAACCGGTGTTGGCGGATGAGGGCCCTGAGATCGAGCACGCCCGGCGGGTTCGCGTACGACATCATGTCCACGCCGATGCCCGAGGCGCGGATGGGCTCCCAGCTCTCCCGGTCCTTGCGCTGCCGCGATTCGGAACAATGCGTCTCCAACTGCGCCACGATGCGCACCTCGTGACCCGCGCGCGCCTGTGCCTGCGCCATGCGGCACAACTGCACGGCACCGCCGCGAAAGACCCCGGCGTGCGTGGCGAGGTGCAGGATCCTCATGGCGGTCCCTTCATGGGCAGGTCCGCGCAGCGAAGAGTCCGCGCGGTCATTCGATCCCCAGCAACCGGGAAAGCTCGCGTTCCTCGCTGTCGCTGCGCGCATCGATCGGGAGGGTCCAACGGGCCGCGACCTCCCGCACGAACCGCTCCCTGGCACGTCGCGAGAAGGCCAGCTCGAAGTCCTCCCGCCGGAGACGGTACGAGGGCATGCGCCCCCTCCTGAGTGCGCGCGGAAACAACACCTCCGCCACGAGCAGGAGAATCTCCCACTGCAGCATGGGGCGGACCTGGCAGTAAGCATCCAGGGCCGCAATGAACTGACCAGCATCCCAGTCGTGGCGCCGCATCAACTTGGCAAGGGGCTTGACGAGGTCCTCGTGCGGAAAGCCCGGGCGAATCGAGTCGAGGTCCACCAGCAGGAGTTCCCCTCCGGGCGCGACGACATAGTTCATCGGATGGGGATCCCCGTGAACCATGCAGCGCACGGGCCGGGCGCCGGTTCGGGAGAGCTCCGAAAGCGCCCGCCCGGACAGGAGAATCGCGCGCAGGGCCTCGGCGGCCACGGGACGCATCGTGCTGTGCTCGGCGTTTCGGGGAACCAATGCCCAGAGGACGGGTCGTGCACTTCGCGAGAGTCCCCGCACCGCCTGGCGCATCCCCTCGATCCGTCCGTCCACCGCCGCAATGGCCCGATCCCTCTCCAACTCCTCGGCGGTGTCGCGGTGCAGGAGGGCGAGCACGCCCATCACGTCGCGGAAGGCCCCGGGATCGGCAAAGTCAGGGGGCTCGCCCTCGACCCACTCGAGCAGGTGGAAGTGGCGCCCCCCCTCGGTGGCAAGCAATCCCCCGGTCTTTGTAGGAATCACACGCGGCGACGGGAAACCGCTCACGTTGCGAAGTCCCTCCACGCGACGCAGCGCACGCTCGAGATCCGCCCTGTCCTGCGTCCTCTCCCTCGAGCGCTTGAACGCCATCCGCCTGCCATCCACCTCGAAGGAGAACACCTTGTCCTTGTGACGGACACCGGTGAATAGCACGGATTCGCAGTCCCAGCCGCGCCTGAGCACTTCCTCGAGCCTGCGGACGCTGGCGGAGGCGCGTGCCTCCCCCGAGCGGGGCGCCTCGGACCGGGGCGACATGTGCCTGCGCAGCCACGCCTCGGCCCGGCTCACGCCGCGCGCATCGACCAACCGGATCGCCCAAGCCATCGCCTCGTTCAGCCGGACGAGGTAGACCGCCGACGCGATCAGCCACCCGAGAACGATGCCCCCCACGACGTCAGAGGGCCACGCCCTCCCCGTGGCCACGTGGGCCGCGCCAGCCAGGACGGACAGCGCCAGCAGGGGAAGCGACTTCGATCCATATCGAAAAAGACACAAAAAGAAGAGCACGGCGATGTTCGCGGCGCGGTCGGAGGGGAACCTGGTCCGGTCCGGCGCGTGAAACTCCACCCCGATCGACCCCCCAGGCACCACAAATCCCTCGATTCGATGGAGCGGCGAAGGCCGGCGCGCGAACGAATCCACGGCGTCCACGACAAAGTCGGTCCCGGCAACGATGGCCCCGAAGCTCACAGCCACCACCAGGAGTCCGGCGAGACCGCGGTCGCGGCTCCTTGATATGTACCGCAGGGAAAGCAGCACCGCCGTGATCGCGATGAACACATCTCCCGGGCGGCGCGAAAGGACCACCGCCGTAAGGTCCAGCGTTTCCGAGTCGCGCAGGTGCGAGTTCAGAAAGCCTGCACACCGGACATCCAGGTCGGCGAGGACGCCAGACTCGACGCCAACTGCCGTCGCCCAGAGTGCAACGAAGAGCCCCGCGACAAGAAGGAACACCAGACTGAATCTGCGCGCCGCGTGCGACGCGCCCGAATCCCCTGGGTCCAACCTGCCCGCCTTGCTCATCCCGCCCTGGCCGTCCTGGGATCGCGCGCAAACTCAAGCAATCGCGTCTTCATGCGCTCCGTGGCCGTCCCCGGCATGTGGAACAGGTGCTCTGCCGTGGCGCGCCTCTCGGCGGAATGCTCCCCAGGGTTGCCAAGTCCGTGCCGGATTGCCTCGGTCAGTTCCGCGGCGGCCTTCACCACGTGACCAGTCTTGCGTCCGTGGGAGTTCAGGTCCATCGCGCAGCCCTCCATCGCGGCGCGCTGCGCCAGCAACTCGGGGACGTCCACGAACACGATCGGCCGGTCGCGCAGGCAGTACTCGTTCGCAACCGAACTCGCATCGCTGATGAGCAGGTCCGCGGCAACCAGCAGGGGCGCGACGTTGCTCTTCGTCGCCAGCCGACCCCGCGGACCAAGGGCGGCCTTCACCGACTTCTCAATGTCCCCCGGGCGCATGCCCTCGGGCAGGTGCGGGTGGTCGTGCAACTTCATGATGAAGTTCCATTCCCCACTCTGCGCGGCCTTCACCCCCGCCGCGCCCAGTGCCTCGAAGCTGTTGAACCGCGCGCCGGTCGGGCACCACAGGACCGTCGGCAGCGCAGGATCCAGCCCGTACTCCCGCAGCACGTCCTCCCGCCGGATCGTTCCGTCCACCAGGCAATCGAGCTTCGGCAGGCCCATCACCTCGATCCGAGGGTCCCCGGCCTCGAGGATGCCGCGCTCCACGTACTGTTCCGCGTGGTACTTCCCCGCGAAGAAGAGCTTTGTGAACCGTGTGTACGCCTTGTTGATCGAGAAGTTCCGGAACGACACGCCGTGGAAAATCTGGACAAGGACCTGCGCGTTCGGAGGCTGGATCTGGCGGCTTCTGTTCGAGGTGACGTACACCTCGTAGGGCGTCTTGTCACGGTTGCTGGTTGCGAACAGGTGGCGCGGGTCCACGCCGAATTCCGCGAAGATGCGCTCGTTGCGGAGTTCCGGATCCCTTGGCGGCAGCCAGAAGACGAACGCCCGCTTGCGGTAGCGGCCCGTGCTGACCTTCAGCTCGATCGACGGGTCGTGCCGCAGCTTCTCGTACACCGGGTGGAACATCGCGAAGTTCACGCGGTGCGTGCCGCAAAAGACGATGCGTGACTTTTTCTCGGCCATGGGCGTCAGATGTCGAGCATCCCCTCGACGAGGGTGACTTCAATCCGACTGCCCTCAACGTCCACCAACCCGACGAACTGGGGGATAAAGGGGATCAGGAGTTCGCCGCCGGGCCGCGCAGGATGCTCGACGACCAGGTAGTCGCTCGCCGGCGCCTCACGGACCTCGAGCACCGCACCCAGTCGGCTGCCATCCGACGCATGGAACACGGTCATGCCGACGAGGTCATCGGCATAGTACGAGTCGTCGGGAAGTTCCCACCGCTCATCCTCCGTGATCACCACCTCGCAGCCGCGCAACTGCTCCGCGGCCGTGCGGTCCATCACGCCATCGAGCTTGAGCAGGAGCCCTTCGTGGAACGGGGTCATGGCGAGCACCTTGCGCGGGGGGGAGACCTCCCCACCCCGGCGCAGGCGCACCTCCTCGAGACCCACCTCCGCCAACTCATGCGGGTGGCGGGTCAGTCCCTTCAGGACGACCGCCCCCCGCAGCCCGTGGGCACGGGCAACCACGGCGACCGTCACCCAGTCGCCGGCGGCTGGCGTGCCACCATTCATTCCTGGATGTTCAGGACGGACTTCTTCTTGTGCTTGGTGGCGGCTGCGGAGAGCACTTTGCGGAGCGCCTTGGCCGTCTGGCCGCCCTTGCCGATCACCTTGCCGATGTCGGTCGGCGCGACGCTCAGCTCGAGCAGCACCACCGTGTCGGTTTCGACCGTCTTCACTTCGACCTTCTCGGGTTCATCGACGAGTTCCTTCGCGATGTACTCGATGAGGTCGTGGAGACCCTGGCCTTCTGTGGATGTCATGGAACGAACTTCCTCCGGGAGCGGGAGCGTTGGATCAGCGGGTGCACCGAAGCTGTGAATAAGCGAATCTACGGGTGATGCAGTTTCCGGCGCCGAACGACTTCAAGCGAAAAGTCGAGCCGTTGCGGAGTCATGAACTCGAATGTCGGGAGCCCGGCCCCTGGTCCCCGACCCCTACCCACTTGTTCAGGCCTTCAGGGCCTTCTTGGCGGCGACCTTGGCCTCGTGGTGTTCCTTCATGATGCCGAGCCCGCGGAAGATCGAGCGCACCGTCTCGGAGGGCTGGGCGCCCTTGTCGAGCCAGTAGAGCGCGCGCTCCTTGTTGATCGTCACCTTGGTCTCGCCCGTCAGGGGCTGGTACTGGCCGAGGATTTCGATGAAGCGGCCGTCGCGGGCGCGGCGCTGGTCCGCCACGATTACGCGGTAGAACGGGGCGTTGCGGCGCCCGATGCGGGTCAGACGAATCTTGACCATGGTGCTGTTCCTTCTCTCCGTGGAGATGATTTGGGGTCCTTGCCCCGGATTGGTTCCCTGCCGGACTGCCTACCTCTTCCTGCGCTTCAACTGCTGCTTGGGAAGGAACCGGGCCTGAGCCTTGCGGTCCTTCACGAAGTCTTTGTGCTGGCGCAGCATGCGCTGCACCTTGGGGTCGCTCGGGTCGGGCATCTCCCCCGGGCCCGGCATCGGCATGTTGGGCATCCCACCCCCGAACAGCCCCCCCAGCCCACCGCCGGACATCATCGCCATCATCTGGCGCATCTGTTCGAACTGGTTCACCATTTCATTCACTTCGTTCACGGGCCGTCCGGCCCCGCGCGCGACGCGCATCCTGCGCTTCGGGTTCTTCGAGAGCAGGTCCCCGTCCGCGCGCTCCTCCTTCGTCATCGAGCAGATGATCGCCTCAACCCGCCCGAGTTGCGAGGTCAGCACGTCGTTGTCCACGTCCTTCAGCATGCTCCCCACGCCCGGCAGCATCCCCAGCAATCCCTTCAGCGAGCCCATGCGCTTGATCATGCGCATCTGCTTCATGAAGTCGTCGTAGGTGAACTTCCCCGTGGCGAGCTTCTGCTGCATGTCCTCCGCGTCTTTTTCCGTGATCGCCGCCTGCGCCTTCTCCACCAGCGAGACCACGTCGCCCATGCCCAGGATCCGCTGCGCCACGCGTTCGGGGTGGAAGCGCTCCAGGTCGTCCGCCTTCTCCCCTGTGCCCACGAAGACGATCGGGCGCCCCGTGACCGCCTTGATCGACAGGGCTGCGCCGCCCCTGGCATCGCCGTCCATCTTGGTCAGGCAGACGCCGTCGATCCCCACCTCGCGGTCGAACGTCTGCGCGCTGTTCACCGCGTCCTGGCCCGTCATGGCATCGCAGACGAGGAACGTATAGTCCGGCTTGATTTCCTCGCGGATGGCGCGCAGTTCATCCATGCGCACCTCGTCGATGTGCAGGCGCCCCGCGGTGTCCACGATGATCGTCTCGCGGCCATGCTCGCGCGCGAACTTCTGCGCGTTGCGGATGATCTCGACCGGCGTGCGGTCCGTCCCCATGTCGAAGACTGGGACGTTCACCCCGCGTCCCACCGTCCGGAGCTGCTCGATGGCTGCCGGGCGGTAGATGTCGCACGCCACGAGCAGCGGCTTGCAGCGCTCCTTGTCCAGCATCCGCGCCAGCTTGCCGCAAAACGTCGTCTTGCCGGCACCCTGCAGCCCAAGCATCAGGATGACCTTCCCGCTGCCCGGCGTGAACTCGAACGGCTTGTCCGCCTCGGCGCCCTGGAGCATCTTCTCCAGTTCTGCGTGGACGATCGAGACAAACTGCTGTGCGGGAGAGACCCCCTTGGCGACCTCCGCCCCGAGCGCGTTGCGCCGCACGGCCTCCACGAATTCCTTCACGACCTTGAAGTGGACGTCCGCCTCCAGGAGGGCGAGCTTCACCTCGCGGAGCGCATCCTGGATGTTGGATTCGCTGAGTTTGTCCGTCCCGCGGATCTTGCGGAAGATCCCGTCGAACTTGTCGGTGAGTGAGTCGAACATCAGCGTTCCGTGGGGAGCTCGCGGTCCGGGCCGGTCGTCAGCCGCCCGAGGTCGCCGATCGCCTCTCCCAGGTCGCGCGTCAGGCTGGTCGCGTCATAGATGATCCCGCCCGATCGGCGAAGCCGCTCGTACACCTCGCGGAGCCGCTTGAGGATGTCCTCAACCTGACGTGCATCAATGGCCTGCGCTGCGGGCGCGGCGTTCGCCGCAGACTGCAACTCGAGCAGTTTCAGCTTCGCCTCATAGTGCTCCAGCGACTCGACCGCGTGCTTCACGGCATCGTGGACAGCCTGCCGGGAGACGGAGTACTCCTCGGCGATCTCCGAAAAGGACATGTCTTCGTCGCAGTGCAGCCGCAGGAATTCGCGCTGCCTCTCGGTCAGCAATTCCCCGTAAAGGTCCAGCAGGCGAGAGAGCCTGATGACCTTGCCGATGCGCACGGAGTCTTCAAGTCGCGGGGAGGAGGATTCGAGGGATTCGTCGGTCACGTGTGGCTTGGCCTTGTCAAACAAGAGTGCTTGTCATCCATGCCCTGCCCCCACGCCGTCAAGCATTAAACATTGATGGACTGCGGAATCTCGACGGCGTAACCTAACTCAAGAGACGCCAACCATCGGGAAACACGCGCTTGCGGTGGAGCAGAAGGAACATTCCGCCCGCGAGGCCGAGCGTGAGCATGCCGTAGACGAATGTGGCAGCCAGCGCCGGCATGTCCGGGGCGAAACTCCTCAAACCGAAGAGGACCCCGATGAGAACGAGGAATCCCGCCGTGTGGCGCGCCCCAATGCGCAGCAGCGGAGCCGCGGCGAGCTGCGTCCTGCTGATGACGTACCCCACGTAGATCGGCATGCGTAGAAGCACCCCCCCCGCCACGTAGGCGACGCAGGCCCCGAGGGCACCATTCTCGCGCACCCCCCACCATGCGAGGCTGCAGAACAGGAAGGCATTCAGCGCCGATATCCGCATCAGCTCGCGCGACTTGCCCTCCGCGATCAGCGCCCAGTTGCACATCACGCTCAGGGGTTCGACGACCGTGTAGAACGCGAGGATCCGGATCAGGGGCACTGCGGGGAGCCACTGCTCGCCGAACAGCCCATGGATCGCCACGTCCCCGAAGACGATCAGGAATGCGGCGGCTGGCGCATTGGCGGAGAGCACGCCGTCGAAGATACGCGCGTGCGTCTCCCGGAAGCGCGCAGGCTCCCCGGCAATGCGGCTGAGTGCCGGGATGGCCGCCACCGATACCGGCGTCGTCACCAGTTGCGACGGGATCGTGAAGAGGCTCCATGCGCGGTTGTAGTGCCCCAGCTCCGCGACCCCCGCCAGCTTGCCCACGAGGAGCGGGATGGCATTCTGCGTTATGTAGGTCATCAGCCGGAAGCCCGTGAGTCCCCCCCCCATCGACACCAGCTCGCCGATGGTCCCCGTCCGCGCCGGCCGCCCCGGCCTCCACGGGCACAGGCACCACGCGATCACCATCGTCACGAACGCTGGCACGGCGAGCTGCCAGGCCAGCGCCCAATGCTCATACCCGTTCAGCGCCAGGCCCACGGCGACCGCTATGCCCGCAACCGAGGGCAGGAGCTGGATCGCGCCAAGCCGGACGAACCGCATCTGCCTCATCAGCAGCGCCTGGTGCTGCGAGCCGAGGCCCGAGAACCAGATCCCAAGCCCCCCGAAAGCGACCACCCCCGGCAGCCGCGGCTCCTCGAAGAACCACGCCAGGGGCCAGGCCAGCGCCGTGCACCCCAGCGCCAGCAGCGTGGACATCGCCGCGTTGATCCAGAAGAGCGCGGAGCTCTCCTCGTGCGTCATCTGCTCCCGCTGGACAGTCACCGTCGTAAGGCCCACGTCGCGGAACTGCCCGAGCAGGCCCACGAGCGTCATCGCCATGGCGAGGACCCCGAACTCTTCCGGGGAGAGCAGCCGCGCAAGCACCACGGTCCCGGCGAAGTTCAATCCCAGCCGCAGCACCTGCGTCCCCACGGACGCCGCAGCCCCGCGCACAAAGAACGCACGCAGGTTGGTCGCAATGTGGGAGGTCGAGAACAGGTCCAAGGCCGGGGATCAGGAATCGGGAATGGGGGATCGGGGGCCGGAGGCCAGGGATAAGAACAGCAATCGTCGCGGCCCTTCCGGAGCGGCCCGTTGTGGAGGATTGGCTCTGTGGCCGAAACCCAATTCGATTCCCGATCCCCCCCGACCCCCGGACCCTGGCCCCAAAACAAAACCCCGGGCGCTCATCGCGCCCGGGGCCTTGTGGTTTTCGGTTCAGCGCGTTGCGCTCAAAGGAACGGCACCGTGCGCTGTGCAACCTTGTCCTTGTGGTTGGCGAGGGCGGCGCGGGCCTTCTCGACGATGGCGCGGAAGCCCTCGGCGTCGTGGATCGCGATCTCGCTCATCATCTTGCGGTCGATCTGGATGCCGGCCATGTGCAGCCCGTTGATGAGGCGGCTGTAGGGAATGCCGTTGGCGCGGCATGCGGCATTGATGCGCGTGATCCAGAGCTGGCGGAAGTTGCGCTTGTTCTGCTTCCTGTCGCGGAAGGCGTAGCGCAGGGCGCGGCGCACCGTTTCCTTGGCGTTCTGGAAGAGCCTGTGGCGGCCGGAGTAGTAGCCACGGGCCAGCTTGAGCACCTTCTTGCGACGGCGGCGTGAGGCGGGATTGTTGGTTGATCTCATGGGACGTGAACTCCTTCGGGGTTCGGTCGGTAGTCGCTAGGCGCCGGGGATCAGTAGGCCTGCAGGATGAGGCGGATCTTCGCGGCCTCGGCGGGGGCGAGCTGGTCGTCCTTGCGCATCTGGCGCTTCCGCTTGGCGGTCTTCTTGGTCAGGATGTGGCGCTTGCTTTCGCGGTGGTGCATGACCTTGCCGTTCTTGGTCACCTTGAACCGCTTCTTGGCGCCCGAATGGGTCTTGAGCTTGGGCATGGGTCTTTCGACTCCTTTTGGATTCGGTCAATGCGCCCCGTTGGGGGCTGTTCAGCCGGTCGCGCCGGCCTTGTTCGGGGCGCCCTCGCCGGGCTTCTTCGCGGCGGGCGCCTTCTTCTTCGGTCCGAGGATGAAGAGCTGTGTCCGCCCCATCCTCTGCACGTCCTGTTCCACGTCGGCCACCGGTTCGAGCAGCTTCATCACGTTCTGGATGAGGCGTGTGGCAAGCTCCGGCTTCGTCACTTCGCGGCCGCGCATTTGGACCGTGAACTTCACCTTGTCGCCCTTCTCGAAGAACTTGCGGGCGTGGTTCAGCTTGGTTTCGAGATCATGCTCATCAATCGAGATGCGGAGCTTGATCTCCTTCAACTCGACGTTGTGCGTCTTCTTGCGCGCTTCCTTCTGCTTGCGCGCCAGTTCGTAGAGCACCTTGCGGTAATCGCAAATTCGGCAGACGGGCGGGACGGCGTCGGGCGCGACCTCTACCAGGTCCAACCCCGCCTCCTCGGCCCTCCGGAGCGCTTCGTCCGTGGCGACCAGGCCGACCATCTGGCCATCGGCTGCGATCAAACGAACCTCCCGCACACGGATCTGCCGGTTTATACGAGCATCGGTCTTGATGGGCCTGCCTCCTTTTGGGCGCCGCTCCCAAGGCAAATTCCAGGGCGCGCTGCGCTTCGCAGCGACCCCCGCCACCATCTTCGACTTTCGCGGAAACATGCCCGTCGCGGCAAACGCACGCCCGGGAAGCTCTGCTGGCGAAGAGACCCGGCAAATACCCCCCAAGGGGGCTCCGACGGGTGAGAAGCGGAGGGCTTCTGCTTGTCCTGCCTCATCGACAGGCCCGGGGAGCCAACGCGATCCCCCCCGAGCGCGTCAAGCATGAACCGCTGCTCTACCGCCCCCCCTACTCCCCGAATGTATCCCCCCAGTCGGCCTTGCGCGCGCTCTTCCACTTTCCGTCCCGCTTCTGCACCGTTCGCACAGTGAGTCCCCCCTCGGTGCAAAGGTCGAGCTTTGCATCACCCTTGCCGATGCGGGGCTGAGCCACGATTCGGGCTGGGCGGGGCAGCGGAGGCGCCGCCCGGGCCACGGCCAGGTAGGAGTACTTCTCGTCCTCAAAGCCCAGGGAGGCACGTTTGGCCAGCCTATGCGTCCGCGACCGCGCGAGCCTCTGGCTGAAGTGGCACCACGATGATCCCGCCGCCATGGGGCACTTCGCCCCGTGGGGACAGGGCGCCGCCACGTGCGCCCCGAGCTCCACCAGCCGCGAACGCGTCCGCAGCAGGGCTTTGAAGGCCTCGGGCGTGCCTGGTTCCACAATGAGCATCCACCCCCGGCACGCCTCCCAGGCCCGTTCGACCAGGCGTTCGCGCGATGCCGCTGGCATCTCGTTGAGCACATAGGCCGCCACCACCAGGTCCGCCGCGGGCAGCGTGTCCTCCGTCGAGGCATCCGCCCGATGCCATTCCACTGCGCAGGCGAGTCCCCCATTGTCGGCCAAGGCCCCCGCGAGCTCGACCATGCCGTCGTCGCGGTCGAACGCTTCGGCGCGCGCGAGTTCCGGGAAAGCCTCCTTTGCCGCCCAAACGGCGGTTCCCGGTCCCGTGCCAATGTCAAGCATGGTCGCTGGCTGCGCGTCGGGGCATGCATCCGCAAGGCGCCCCAGCGCCGCGGCAATCGCCGCGTACGTGGCAGGCAGTCGAACGGCCGCATACGCAGCCTGCCACGACTCCGCCCTGCCCCTCTCTCCCCGCCGGTACTTCGCGGAGAGGTTCTCGGCCGTCTCCGCCAGGCTCGAGATGGAATGGCGCGAGGCAATCTCCTCGACGGCAGCCCGCAGGCCCTCAGGCAGGTTCAAGGTCATGGCTCCAGGGCATGCGTTCCAAAAGCCGCGCGGATGGATCGGCTCAGAACGTCAGGTTCTCGTTCGCTCCGGCGCCGGGGAGGTTGGTGACGAACTCCTCGATCGTGCGAGATTCGTTGAGGACGTTCCGCGCATAGAAGTGCAGCGTCCCATCCAGCGTGTTCTCGAACAGGATTCCCGCCGCGCTGTTTCCGGACGTGGAGTTGTCCAGCACCACGACGCCGGTGGAATCGGAACCCTTCGCCCGGATCCCGTATCCCCGGTCCCCGGTTTGGCCGCGTTCCTGGCCGAAGAGCACCCCATGCTCCGTCGCATGGTTGCCCACCACCCGTGAGCGTGCGCCGACGCTGACCCCCACGGAGATGCCCGTCCCCGTGCTCCAGTTGCGCGCGCAGTTGTTGTTCAGCACCTGGCTCGCGGCACCGGCGACTATCCCGAACGCGTTCCCATCCGTCCCGGAGGAGACGTTCTCCGTGCAGGAATTGCCCTCCACGCGGCCGCGGTCTCCAACGACAATGCCCGCGGACTGGCCGCTGTTCGAGCCGCCGCTGTTGCCGTGGCACACGTTGCCGATCACGTTGTGGTCCGTCCCCGGGGCGTTGATGCCGCGACCGTAGCCCGTCCCCGACCCATAGTTGCCGTAGCACGTGTTGCCGCGGATCAGCGCGAAGTTGCCGATCACGATGATGCCGTCGGCGCCCCCCCAGGTCCCGGCGCCACGCTGCCCAAAGCACGTGTTGTCCGCGATCACGGATCCGCCGCCCGAGGAGATTCCGCACGCGCCGCCCTGCACGAGGGCCACGTTTCCCGCCGTCGTGCACCCGCGCACGACCGAACCCTCGCCCACATGGATGCCCGCGCCGTTGCCCTCCTTGTTGTTCCCGCGCGCCAGACAGTTGGCCACGATGGCCCCCGCGCCGAAGTAGACGCCGTCGCGCCCATTGTCCAGGAAGGTGCAGCCCTCCGCCCGCCCCGCCGTGTCGTTCTCGAAGCGCGCCCCCTCCTTGCCCCAGTCCTTGAGCGTGCCGTTCAGGATCGTGATCGACCGGTTCGACGGCGACGCCCCCTGCTGCGTCACGACGCCGAAGCCCCCGCTCGACTCCGGCGAGTTCACACTCACGATCCCCGCCTTCGATCCCGGCACCCCCTCCAACGTGAAGCCGGACAGGTCGATCGTGACGTTCTGGGCGTCCACGATGATCCCCGGCGAACCCGACACCCCGGTCAAGTTGGACACGAGATAGTACGAGCCTGACTCCGTGATCGTGTAAGGCAGCGAATCGATGATGGAGCGTGGCTGCACCTCCGCCAGCGTCTTCATCGTGGGTCCCGGAGGGCCCGGCGGTGAGTGGATGTCCCCCGCGGCGCCGGCCGCAGGCAGCGCCAGCGCCGCAGCCAGTGCGAAAGCACCCATCAGGGAAAAACGGCCATGCGCGGGCATGGGACCTCCAGTCGACGTGGGGAGTGGACCCCGCAAGCACAAGGGGGAGGCAGGCGGCTTGTCAACTGCGGACACCTCCCGGGAGACCGCGCGCCCCGCTTGACGCGGCCCCGCGTGATCGCAACGATGCGTGCGCGGGACGGGAGCATTCCCGCCGCCCCCCGGGCCCCCGGACACCCCCCCCCAGGCAGAACAGGGGGCCGTCGCCCTGCGCCCGCCGATCGACCTGATGTACGTGGCGGCGGCCTACGAGCGCGCCGGCCACGAGGCACGCCTCGTCGACTATCCCGGCGAGGACCTCGAGTGGGCCAGCCTCGAACGCGACCTCCGCGAGTTCCGGCCCCAGACGCTCCTCATGAGCATCACGACCCCCTCCATCGAGGACGACCTCCGGGTGGCCGGCCTCGCGAAGAAGGTGGACCCGGCGATGCGCGTCATCGCCAAGGGAGCCCACTTCAACACGCTCGACATGGATGCGATGGAGAAGTGCGCAGGCCTCGACGTCGTCCTGCGCGGCGAGTACGAGATGACCTGCCTTGAACTCGCCGAGGGAAGGCCCATAGCCGAGGTCAGCGGCCTGACCTGGCGCGACGGCGAGCGCATCGTCCGCAACCCGGCGCGCAAGCTTCCCGACAACCTCGACGACATACCCTTCCCCGCGCGCCACCTCACGAACAACGCGCTCTACATCCGCCCCGACACGGGGGAGATGCAGACCACGCTCGTCACCAACCGCGGCTGCCCGTTCTCGTGCACCTACTGCCTCGCCAACCAGGCCAGCGGCCTGAAGAACCGCTACCGCTCAGTCGAGAACGTCATCGCCGAGATCCGCGAGTGCGTCGAGAGGCACAACATCCGCAACTTCCTCTTCCGCAGCGACCTCTTCACGCAGAACAAGGCTTGGGTGATCAGGCTGTGCGAGGCGATCCTCGACAACAAGCTCGACATCCAGTGGGCGAGCAACTCGCGCGTGGACACCGTGAACGAGGAGGCCCTGAAGTGGATGCGCAGGGCCGGGTGCTGGCTGATCGCCTTCGGCGTGGAAAAGGGGGACAACGCCTCCCTCGAGCGCATCAACAAGAAGGCCAACGTCGACGCCGCCCGCCGGGCCATGCGCATCACACGCGAGGCCGGCATCCGCCGAAGCATGTACCTGCTCTACGGCCTGCCCGACGACGACGAGTCCATCCTGCGCAGCGACCTCGCCTTCGCCAAGGAGCTCGACCCGGAGTTCCTCGAGATCTTCTACCCCTATCCGTTCCCCGGAACGGCGCTCCACAAGGAAGTCGTGGAACTCGGGCTCCTCCCAGCCGGCGTCGTGCCGAAGGAGGCCTACGGCCTGCCCTGCATGCCGACCAAGCACATCACGCTGGAGCGCCTCGCAGAGCTGCGCACCGAGGCCCTGCGCGAGTTCTACATGCGCCCGGGGTTCATCTGGAGGACGCTTCGCGGCGTCGGTTCGGCCAGGGAGTTCGCGAACTACGTGCGCGCAGGCGCGTCGCAGGCAAGGCAGCTCGTCTTCGGGGGCTAGCGCGCCTCAGAACCAGGGTCACCTGATGCCCTGCGTGACGGCCTCGATCGAGGGCACGTCCTCGGCCGGGACCCCGAGGGGCCCAAAGATCACATACGGCCCGAGAACGTGCTCCGGCTCTTGGTCGTAGAATCCCGGATACACCTGCCGCACCGCGAAAAGTGCGTTGAGGCTGACGAGCGTCGGCAGCGCCGGGTCCGGGGCCTGCGCCGGCTCCACGAAGTGCGCGTGCGGATATGCAGGGAGTATGAACCGGAACTCGCCCAGCCCCCACGCCCGCGGCGCCCCGACTCCGAACGCCGCAAGGTTGCACTTCCGCGACCCAGTCCGCGCCTCCAGTTCCCGCGCCGTCTCGGGCAGGCCCTCCCCCCAGTCGATGTTGCTGTCCGCGAGGAACAGCGAGCCGCGCAGCTCCGTGCCTCCTGCGAGCGCGTTGAAGTACGTTGCCTGGAACGGGTGCCAGTGGATGCACAGGATGACGAGCCATGCCGCCAGCGCAGCAGGAGCCATCCGTGCAGCGCGGTGGATTCCATCCCCCGCACGGGCGGACAACTCCGCCCCCGCGCAACCCATCAGCACGCACACGGGAAAGTAGGCGAACAGGACGTGGCGATGTCCGATGCTGACGCGGCTGAGCACGGTAAGCGCCAGCAGCACGGCAAAAGGTGCGACAAGCAGCGCCGCCGTCCTCGCACCCGCCTCCTTCGCGCGCCACGTGCGGACCAGCCACGCCAGCCCGAGCACGGCACCCGCGAGCATCGGCAGCGGCGTCTTCAACCCAGCCGTCACCGCGAAGTACTGCCACCAACCGAGGCGCCGCCACTCACCGAGGAGGAACTGCATCCTTCCCTCGAAGGCGGTCGTGTGGTTGAGCGTTGCCAGTGCGGCCTGGGGGAGCAGGCGATGCTCCGCCGCAAACTCCGTCAACCATCCCACGGCGCCGCCAGGGTGCGGCGAGGGCGTCGCGTACGTGTTCGGCACCGCCAGCGCCGGGGTCGAAGGGGAGGTGAGTTCGAATCGGAATCCCGCCATCGCCCACTGGGCCACGACACCCATCACGGCGAGCACGGCGACGGTGCCCGCCAGCCTCGCGGCCATCCTCCCCTTGGAGTCGCCCTCGGGGCGCAACAAGGCTCCTGCGACAACAGCCGTCACGGCAGCGAAGATCGCCACGGGGAGCTTTACCAGTGCCAGCACCGCAGCGAACACGCACCATGACGCCCGCCGCGCGGCTCCACCGGCGTGCGCGGGCAAAGCGAGGTGGCACAATCCCGCGCAGGCCACAAGCGTCGGCACGTCCAGTGTCACGTAGCGCGCATGGCCGAGGTACTCCGGGTAGAAGAGCAGGAACAGCATCGCGAGGAGCCCCGCCCGCGCACCGGAAAGCCTCCTCCCCCACGCGAATGCAAGCCATCCTCCCGCCAGACCCGTGAGGATCGGGACGATCCGCGCCGCCGCAAGCGCACCGGCAGGGTCCCGGGTTCCCGTCTCCAGCAGGAAGTGCCCGAACCGCCACTGGTCACCGTCCGCCCAGAATGACAGCTCCCGCCCGTCCCTCGTGAGCGGGACATCCGGGGGCTGAAGCGCGAGCATGGGAAGGACCGCGAGCACCTTGAACAGCATCGGGTGCTCGGGGTTCATGCGGTAGTCCCCATGGCGCGCGACGGCGTATCCGGCGGCGATGTGCGGGGGCTCGTCCACAACCGGGCCGAGGCGGCGCGCACCATTCCACGCGAGCGCGAGCCACAGCACCGACGCGAGCAGCGCGACCACAACCTCGGCGGGGACGCGCCGTTGATGCTCCGTCACAGGATACCCCGTGGTTCACAGGACATGCGGCCGCTCACGGCGTCCGTCGTCGCGGCTACTGGAGCAGCCGCAATGCGACGGCCGGGTCGATGGTGTCCCCCGCGGGGAGCTTCCAAGCTTCGCGTGCGCGCCTGAGTGCGGTCGCCGTCCCGTCGTTGAAGCGATCCCCGTTCGGGGCGTCATCGAACCCGTGGGCGCGCAGGCGGAGGTTCAGCGCGGAAGCACGCGGCCCCTCGTCCCCCGGGGCCAGGCCCGTGATCGCATCCTCGTCCCGGTAGATCGCCACGATGGCACCCATGTGTTCCTCCAGCACGGCGCGCGAGACGATCACCTGGCCCTGCGCGGGATCGAGCAGCGTCACGAGGCTTCCGGTCGAGGCGACCATGACCGTCCACGGTCCATGCGGCGCATCGTTGTCGAGCTGCAGGAGCACGGGGAGCCACTCCTCGCGCACGGACTCGAGCGCGGGCGGGAGCCGCGCCTCGCGCAGGTACAGCGGCGGCGCGCCCGAGACGAGCTGCATCCGCCCCACGGCCGTGGCATCGGCGGCGCGCAGGCGGGCCAGCTCCGCTTCGGGCAGCCGCGTTCCACCCTCGCGCGCGAGCCACGTCAGCACGCTCGCCGGGTAGGACATCGCCCGGTCCGAGTTCCTCATGATCCCCGCATCGTCATACACCCACGAGTACGATGGGGCTGGGGTGGGGGTCGGGCTCGGGCTTGGCGGATCCGGCTGCGGAGTCGGGATCGGAGTCGGCGTCGGGGTCGGCTCCGGCGATGGCATCGGCGTCGCCACCGGCGATGGGACCGGAGTCGGTGCCGGTGTCGGCACAGGCGACGACGAGGGAGTCGGGATTGGGGACGGAAGTGCGGTCGGCGCGGGGGACGGCTCCGGCGTCGCGGCGTGAGTCGGCATCGGCGTCGGGGATGGGGATGCCGGCGGAGGCGGAGAAGGCGAAGGCGCCGGTGTGGCCGTGGGAGTCACGACAGCAACCTCCTGCGCGCCCCCGCTTCGTTCACGAACGTAGTTAACAGTTACCACGATCATCAGCACGAGCCCCACCACGACGGGCCAAACCGCTCCACTCCCGGCCCCTTGCCTTGCCCCACTCCCCTCGGGTGCCTGGCCTCCGGCCCCCGGCCCCTCGCGCACGGCCTCCGCCCCCTGACCCCCGGTCCCCGGCCCCGGGACCCCGCCCTCGGCACCCGCTTCCCGTCCCCTCTCGATTCCCCTGACTTCCTTGATTGCGTCGGCAACGATCTCCTCGCTGACCTCGGCCTCCTCGCGGACGAAGGTCATGAGCAGGGCGCGGTCGCACAGGACGTTCACCTTGCGCGGGACTCCGCGCGAGTACTCGAAGATGCGCCGGAGCGCCTTCTTGTGGAACACGGGCGCCGTCTTCGGCTGTGCGACTTCGATGCGGTGGTGGATGTACTCGACGAGTTCCTCATGGTCGAGCGGCTCGATGTGGCAGCGCACCATGATGCGCTGGCTGAGCTGCTCCAGGTCCGGGCGCCGCAGCACGTCCGCGAGCTCCGGCTGCCCCACGAGCGCGATCTGGATAAGCTTGGCCGTCTCCGTCTCGAGGTTGCTGATCAGCCGCACCTGCTCGAGTGCCTCGAAGGGGAGCCGCTGGCTCTCGTCGATGAGCAGCGCGCAGTTGTGGCCCTTGGAGAACTCCTCCAGCAGGAACCGGTTGAGGGAGTCGAGGAGCTCGCGCTTGGAGTTGCTGGCCGCGGGGAGTCCGAACTCGGCATTGATCGTCTGCAGCAGTTCGAGGTCGCTCACCTGCGGGTTGAGGACGAGCGCGACCCGTGTCTTCTGCCGGTCGAGGGAGTTCAGCAGGGCGCGGCAGATCGTCGTCTTGCCGCAGCCCACCTCCCCCGTCAGCGCGATGAACCCCTTGCGGTGGTCGATCCCGTAGCGCAGCGCCGCCAGCGCCTCCTTGTGCCGCCGCGAGAGGAACAGGAACCGTGTGTCCGGCGTGATGTTGAACGGTTCGCTTTGGAACCCGAAGTAGTCGAGGTACATGGCGCGGTCGCGGTGGACGCTCCCCGCGCCGGGGGAGGAACGTCAAGCAGGGGCATCGGTTGGGTCGGCGCGGGCGCCCGATTTTCAACCGCGAAACTTCCCCCCGCGTCCTGTTCGTCTTGTGCCTCCCGCCGCGCGCGGGCTATCTTTCTCCCGGGTGCCGGATGGCCCAACAGATGGTCCGAAGCCCCTCACCGAAGGGAGAACGTCCATGGCGATCAGAATCACCGCCCGCAACAAGATGGAAGTGAAGCCCGAGTTCAAGGAACTCATCCTGAAGAAGTGCGAGCGCCTCTCCCGCCACTTCGACAAGGTGGACAGCGTCGAGGTGGTCATGCAGGAGGAGAAGTTCCGGTTCCGCGTCGAGGTGCTGATGCAGGCCGGCCACTTCCACGCGGCCGCATCGACGGAGGACACCGACCTCGGCGCGGCATTCGACGCCTCGCTCAAGCGCGTCGAGCGCCAGATCGCCCGCCAGAACAAGAAGGAGTCCGAGCGAGGCCGCCGCGCCCGCCCCTCCCGCGCGGTGGAGGATTGAGCGACGCCCGTGGCGATACACTACGAGATACAGGCGGGCTGCACGCCACGGTCGGAACTCGGGGAGGAATACCTCTCCGACCTCATCCGCAGGCAACTGCGCATACGCCTGATCGAATCCGACCTCGCATCGCGCGGCATCGAGATCGACGAGGCCACGACACGCCTCCAGGAGCGCGTCGTCCGCCCGGACGGCGTCGTCGCGGAGCGGACGGTCTCGATGGAGGAGTTGCGCGAGGAGGTCCAACCGCTCGCCGCGTACCGTGAGCACTGCGAGGGCTGCCCCGCCTGCCTCGGCGAGGAGCCGTTCGGGTGCTTCGGAACCATCGACTTCCCGATCTCCTCCATAGCCGAGGAGTGGCTCGTCTCATGTGTCGGCGAGGAGGGGAGCCAGTCCCGGTCCCTCCTCGTCGACGCCGCCGCGAACTTCCGGTTCGGCGGCGAGACGCGATTCCACGAGTGGCGCCGCCTTGGGTTGCTCGAACGCCCCGACCCGGTCCCCCTGCCGGGGGGCGGTGCATCGAGCGAGACGCTCCTGCACCAGATGTTCCTCGTCGGCGAGGTCTCCCCGAACCACGGCCTCGGTGTCCTCCTCCAAATGGACGCATTGGACACATCCGACGGCCGCTCCGGCGACGAGGTCGTCGAGATGCTCCTCAGGCTCGTCGAGTCCGGCGATGCCTCCGACGCCCCGGAGCTCCGGTTTGCACGGCCCCCGGTCGAGGGCGAGGACCGCTCGATCCTCCAGCTCAAGCGCTACCTGTACGCGCTCTACATCGCCTTCGGACTTGAGGCCATGGTCAGGGTGCAATGCTAGCTGGGGACCGGAGGCCCGGGGCCGGAACGCGGGCCCCGATCCCCGGCCCCTGACCTCCAGCCCCCGACTTCTGTACCCCGGCCCCTGCTCATGAGCGACCTGTTCGACGCCGCCGAGGAAGCCGCCCGCCTGAGGCGGGAGGTCGCCCGGCATGACGAGCTCTACTTCCGCCACGCGAAGCCCGAGATTTCGGACCGCGAATACGACGCGCTCGTCGCGAGGCTGCGCGCCATCGAGGCCGAGTACCCGGGGCTCGCCACGCCCGATTCACCCACGCAGAAGCCCGGCTCCGATCGCGCCGAGGGATTCAGGTCCGAGCGCCACCTGAAGCCCATGCTGTCCATGGACAACACGTACAGCGTGGAGGACGTCCTTGCATTCGACGCGCGCTGCCGCCGCGGGCTCGGCCTCACCCCCGCGGACCCTCCGATCGATTACGTCATCGAGCTCAAGATCGACGGCGTCGGCGTCTCCCTCGTTTACGAGGATGGCGTGCTGCTGCGCGGCCTGACGCGCGGCGACGGTACGGAGGGGGACGTCATCACGGCGAACCTGCTCACCCTCCGGGACATTCCGAGGCGGCTGAGGGAGCCCGTGCCCGGACTCATCGAGGTGCGAGGCGAGGTCTACTTCGAGCGCGCGGACTTCGACCGCCTCAACGAGGCACGCGCCGCGCGCGGTGAGGAGCTCTACGCCAATCCCCGCAACACCGCCGCCGGCACGCTCAAGCAGCTCGACCCGAGGCTGGTTGCGGAGCGCCCCCTGCGCATGTTCGCCTATGCGCTCGGAGGCGCGACGGCGTTCGAGGCGCCGGCGACGCACTTCGGGTTCCTGCAGAAACTCCACGACCTCGGGCTCCGCGTCGAGCCCCAGCGCCGCCTCGTCCAGGGGCCCGGGGGAATCGCCCATGCGGTCGGGCACTGGGATGCAGCGCGCCACGACCTCCCCTTCGAAACCGACGGCCTCGTCATCAAGGTGAACCGCCGCGACTGGCAGGAACGCCTCGGGACAACCTCGAAGGCCCCGCGCTGGGCCGTGGCGTACAAGTTCAGCGCCGAGGTCGCGGAGACCCTGCTCCGCTCGGTGACATGGCAGGTCGGGCGGACCGGGCGCGTCACGCCCGTCGCCGAGCTCGACCCCGTGACGCTCGCCGGCACCGAGGTCCGTCGCGCAAGCCTCCACAACATGTCCCAGATCGCGCAGCTCGGAGTCCGCATCGGTGCGCGCGTGCTCGTGATGAAG
Source organism: uncultured Candidatus Sumerlaeota bacterium (assembly GCA_964618855.1). Classification (GTDB taxonomy): domain Bacteria; phylum Sumerlaeota; class Sumerlaeia; order SLMS01; family JANRJK01; genus CAZUCD01. Next base: position 12,448 of record CAZUCD010000014.1, on the reverse strand, counting down.
GCGGGGGAGATCATCCCGCAGGTCACCGGGGTCGCACCCGGGCAGGATGGGCTCGGCATGCCGATTCCGCCCCCCGCCGAGTGCCCCTCATGCGGCTCCCCCCTCGTCGAGGAGTCCGACAAGGCGATACTCTGCATGAACGCGGCATGCCCGGCGCAGATCGCGGAGAAGCTCGTCCACTTCGCGTCGCGCCGCGCGATGGACATCGAGGGCCTCGGGGACAAGACCGTCGCGCAGCTCGTCTCCGAGGGCCGCATCCGCGACTTCGCCAGCATCTACGAACTCGATGCGCCACGCCTGCGCGGGCTCGAGGGTTTCGCCGACCGCAGCATCGAGCTGCTGCTGGCCGGCATCGAGAAGTCAAAGACGCGGCCGCTTGCCGCGTTCATCCATGCGTTGGGCATCCCGAACGTGGGCGAATCCACGGCCGCGGACCTCGCCCGCCACTTCGTTTCCCTCGAACGCATGCGCAACGCCACCTTCGGCGAGTTCAAGGCGGTCCATGGGATCGGTGACGTGACCGCGGAAAGCCTCGTCGGCTTCTTCGGACTTCCCGGGAACCAGCACCAGATCGCGCGGATGCTGGAGCTTGGCGTGTCCCCGGCCAACGCGGAACCCGCGCCCGCCGCAACCAGCGGGGACTTCGCCGGCAGGACCTTCGTGCTCACCGGCGAGTTGTCCACCATGACACGCGACGAAGCCAAGGCCCTCATCGAGCATCGAGGGGGCAAGGTCTCCGGCAGTGTCAGCAAGAAGACCAGCGTCGTCGTCGCCGGCGAAAGCGCTGGCAGCAAGCTCGCCAAGGCCCGCGAACTCGGCATCGAGGTCTGGGACGAGCCGGAGTTCACCGCCAGAATTGCAAAATCGGGGGAATAGCGAGTCGGGAATCGGCAATCGGGAGTCATGAATCGTGGTCCTCGCGATCGGGGCCGCGGAGTTTGGAAGGACTTGGGTCCGGCCGGGGGGAGGGGCGCCGACCCGATTCCCGGTCTGGTGGAATCAGCCAAAGGCGGGCGGCGAGACGCCGCCCCCCCGGGGCCGTTGACCCCGATTCGCGATCCCCGAATCCCGATCCCCCACACACGGCCTTGCACCGAAGGCGCGGGGAAGGGGACGCTCGAACATCTCGCACACTTCGGGGGCATGGCCATGGGGGAGTGGATCGGGCGCGGACGCAAGGCGCGGCGCGCATACGGGCTGGATGAGATCGCTCTCGTGCCGGGGCTGGTGACGATCGAGCCCGAGGACGTGGACTCAAGCTGGGAGATCGGCGGGCGTTCGTTCTCCGTGCCCATCATCGCGGCGGCGATGGATGGCGTCGTCGATGTTCCCTTCGCGATCGCCATGGGCAGGGCGGGGGGCTTCGGCATCCTCAACCTCGAGGGCGTGCAGACGCGCTACGAGAAGCCCTCCGAGGTGCTCGCCGAATTGGCGACGCTCCCGGCCGAGGCGATCACCGCAAAGCTCCAGCAGGTGTACCAGGCGCCAATCAGGGAGGAACTGGTCGGACGGCGCATCGAGGAGATCCGCGCCGCGGGAGTCCTTCCCGTCGTTTCAGCGATTCCGCAGCGCGCGGAGCGTTTCGGCGCCATCGCGCAGGAGGCCGACGCGGGCATCTTCGTCGTCCAGGCCACGGTCACCTCGGCCCGGCACGAGGCGAAGTCCTACAAGCCACTCGACCTCGCGAAGTTCATCTCGGGGATGAAGCTCCCCGTGGTTCTCGGCAACACTGTTTCCTCGGAGGCGTGCCTCGAACTGATGGCGTGCGGCCCTGCCGGGATCATGGTCGGCATCGGCCCCGGCGAGGCGTGCACCACGCGCGGAGTCCTCGGGTTGGGCGTTCCACAAGTCACCGCGACCGTGGATTGCGCTTGGGCGCGCGACTTCCACTACAAGAAGACCGGGCGCTACATCCCGATCATCACGGACGGCGGGATGTCCAAGGGGGGCGACATCTGCAAGGCGTTCGCATGCGGCGCCGACGCCGTCGTCGTCGGCTCCGCGTTCGCCAAGGCCGCCGAGGCCCCTGGCAAGGGCTACCACTGGGGCATGGCCACCCCGCACCAGAACCTGCCCCGCGGCACCCGCGTCCACGTCGGCACGACCGGCACACTCGACGAGATCCTCTTCGGCCCTGCGAGCATGGACGACGGCTCGCAGAACCTCGTCGGCGCCCTGCGCACGTGCATGGGAGCCGTCGGTGCCCGCAACATCCGCGAGATGCAGCTCGTCGAGATCATCCTCGCGCCCTCGATCAAGCAGGAGGGGAAGCTCTACCAGCGCACCCAAAGGGTGGGGATGGGCAAGGCGGGCTGAGTAGACGAAAAACGAAACCGGGGACGGCAACCTCGCCGTCCCCGGTCAATTCCACTCCGCTGTGACTGAGACCCCGCGCGCGGGACCCGGAACCCTTACTTCGGCCCCTTCGGCTTCTCCTGCCCGGGTCCCTTGGGTGCGTCCTTGGGCTTGGGCTTCTCCCCCTCGGTGGGCCTCGTCTGGCGTGCCGGTATGTCCGTGACATCGTCCTGTGGCTTGACTGGCTTGCCTGGAGGGGTGGCGACGGGCTTTTCCCCGCCTCCGCGCGGGCCGATGGGTCCACGGTCCATCATCTGCGCGAGCCCTGCACCCGGCACGGGTTGGCCAGCAGCATTGACGTTCATGCGCTGGAGGCGCGCATTCGCGCCGCGCGCGACCTCGATCTCGTAGTACGTGGTCGAGACCTCGCGGACGGTCCCGGCCTGGCCGCCGAGCCGTTCGTCGATGAAGGCCTGCACCGGCGCGGGGATCGACTTCGCCTTCCGGCCGACCTCGAGGATGGTCCCATCCTCCGTCGCGCGTGCGAAGACCATCTCGGCGGAATCGCTCTCGCGCGCCTCGAACGTCGTCACGCGGCCGAGCTTCAGCTTTGTCGCCGTCGCCGGGTTGGCGTTCACGAACACCTTGGAAAAGGCATCGAGGACCGGCGCGGGCAGGTCCTTCCACGCGACCTCCTCACCGCGCCCCATGCGGCGCTCGGCCTCACCCTTCGCGCCCTCGCCGCGGCCGCGAACCTGCCCGGTGGTAAGGTCGACCTGCTCCTTGCCGTCGACAACTTGAACGTTCTCGCCCTTTTGCGGCGGCGACTTCGGCTTGGAGGCGTCCTGGGCGAAGCCGGTTGTGGCCGAGCCGAGGATGAGTGCGGCGATGGCCGCGGTGGCTATGCGCATGCGCAACATGGTGTTCCCCTTGTTTGATCCCTGAGTTGTGGCGGAATCGTCTACCAGACGACTGGCAAGGGTCGAGCCAGAGTTTGGCGCCCCCCCGTCAGCTTCGATTGAGACGCCCTCCCGGGATGGGCAATCTGTCGGTCCACTCCCCTGCGAGGCACCCTTCATGCGCCACGGCGATCCGCTCGACTTCGAGATCGACTCCGACATCCGTCGCGCCCACACGCCGCCCGCGCAGTTCTACTGCGATTCAGGGGCGCACTCTGCCGTATGCGAGCGCGTCCTCGCCCGAAGCTGGCAGTTTGTCGGCTCGACCGAACTGGCGCGCGTACCGGGTGCCATCCACCCTTTCACCTTCCTTCCCGGGGCGTGCGAGGAACCGCTGCTCCTCTCACGCGACGATTCCGATCGCCTGCGCTGCCTGTCCAATGTCTGCACGCACCGGGGGAACCTCGTCGTGGACTCCCCCGGAACGGCGAAGGCGCTGCGATGCCGCTATCACGGCCGGCGGTTCGGGATGGACGGGAAGTTCCAGTCGATGCCGGAGTTTGGCGGCGTGGAGGGATTTCCGGCCCCCTGCGACGATCTGGCCCAAGTGCCCTTGGAGGCGTGGGGCCCCTTCCTTTTCACGGCACTCGATCCCTGCGTCCCGTTCGGCGAATGGCTCGGCCCCATCCACGACCGGCTCGGCTGGCTACCGCTTGCCGAGTTCCGATTCGATCCGGCGCGCTCGCGCGACTACGTTGTAAAGGCGAACTGGGCCCTCTACTGCGAGAACTACCTCGAGGGATTCCACGTCCCCTACGTGCACGCCTCCTTGGCGGATACACTCGACTACGGCAGCTACACCACGGAACTGCACCCGTGGTGCAACGTCCAGTTGGGCATCGCGAAGGATGGCATGGAGTGCTTCGACCTGCCAAAGGACTCGCCAGACGCAGGAAAGGCGGTCGCGGCCTACTACTGGTGGCTGTTTCCGAACCTCATGCTCAACTTCTATCCCTGGGGACTCTCGGTGAACGTCGTGAAGCCCCTAAGCGTAGCGATGACAAGGGTTTCGTTCCTGTCCTACGTGTGGGACGAATCGAAGATCGGGATGGGCGCCGGCGCCGATCTGGACCGCGTCGAGCGGGAGGACGAAGCCATTGTCGAGACCGTGCAGCGCGGCGTGCGCAGCCGTATCTACTCCCGGGGCCGGTACTCCCCCCTGCGCGAACAGGGAACGCACCACTTCCACCGGCTCCTCTCCAAAACAGGGACAGGAAATGTTTGATTCACCGCGCAGCAGTCTCGTTTAGCGGTTTTCCCAGCAAAAAAACCCTCGCGGTCGTTGATGCGGACCCCCTACTTTCGGCGCCAGTTCACCGCAGAAAGTTGCCATGACCGAAGTAGCTCCCCTTCCCGAGGCGCCGGAGAGCGCCGCAGCAGCCGAGCAGTCCAGGAACTTGCCACCGCCCAAGCTGCGCTTCGCGCGCAGCGAGGGATTCCAGCGCGCCCTGAAGGAGCGCGTCGACAACTACTTCAGGGAACGCAAGCTCAGCCCGCGCGATGCGCCCGCGATGTACCTCAAGACCGCGACGATCTTCGCGTGGACCATCGCGTCCTACCTCCTGCTCGTCTTCTGGGCCCCGAACATTTGGGCGGCGATACCTCTCAGCATCGCCCTTGCGTTTGGCGTCGCCGGCATAGGCTTCAACGTCCAGCACGACGGCGGACACAAGGGCTACTCCGACAACAAACTGGTCAACCGCCTGATGGCGTGGTCGCTGGACCTGATTGGCGGGAGTTCCTACATGTGGAACTTCAAGCACAACTCCATGCACCACATCTACTCGAACATCCACGGGTACGATGACGACCTGGAGATCGGCATCCTCGCGCGCCTTTCCCCGCACCAGAAGCGCTACGCGGCGCACCGCTTCCAGCACCTCTACCTGTGGTTCCTGTACGGGTTCGCGGCGATCAAGTGGCACTTCGTGGACGACTTCGTGAACGCGATTAACGGGCACCTCAACGGCCACCCGTTCCAGCGTCCGCGCGGCTGGGACCTCTTCGGCTTCCTGTTCGGAAAGCTCGCCTTCGTCTCCTGGGCGATCCTCCTGCCGTTGTACTTCCACCCGATCTCCGTCGTGCTCGGCTTCTATGTCTTCACGGCGATGACGGTGGGCATCCTGATCTCGACGATCTTCCAGCTCGCACACTGCGTCGAAGGCGCGGAGTTCCCGCTCCCTGACGAGGAGTACCGCATCGAGAGCGAGTGGATGATCCACCAGATCGAGACGACCGTGGACTTCTCCCGCGAGAACCCCCTTCTCTGCTGGTACCTGGGCGGGCTGAACATGCAGGTGATCCACCACCTTTTCCCGCAGATCTGCCACATCCACTACCCGCGAATCGCGCGGATCGTGGAGGAGACCTGCCGGGAGTTCGAGGTCCCCTACAAGGCGAACGGCACGTTCTGGGGCGCCGTTGCATCGCACTACCGGTACCTGAGGCGGATGGGGCGGCCCGAGGCCGCCTGACAGCGCAGCGCGCGGGCCCATGGGCGTAGACCTCTCCCTCCGGGCCCGACTGCCGCGAAAGCTCGGCATCCTGCCGGGCGACACTGCCGGGTGGATGAATCGTGCGCTCGCCGCGGCCCGCGAATTCGCGGGGGATCTGGCCTACGGCGGATCCTCCGGACGAGATCCCGAGAGCGGGCACTGGGCCCGGATCGAGCTGCTTTGCCCTGGCGGGGACGTCGCGTTCAGCGCCCGAAACTCCTCGCACGTCGTCGCCACCGCGCGCACCACACCGATGGGGCCCGGCTTCCACGCCTTCGTCTGCGAGCTCATCGCCCACGTCGGGGAGGCAACCGGCGTCAAGTGGGAGGAGACCGAGGACCACGTCGATGAGGCGGGGTACTACAGCTCCCGCGATTGGGCGGCTTTGGATGCGCACTTCGCGGGATGGGTCACGGGGCTCTCCCGGATGATCCTTGAAAGACGCGGCGAGGAGGAGAAGGATCATTCGGTCTGCCTCCCCCTTTCTCCCCAGTTCGAAGGGGGACCCATCCGCACGCACCTGGGACCCGTGACGAAGGACTTCTTCGTCCCGCTGGCCGCGCACCCGTCGCATGCTTCGGAGTTTCATCTCTGGCCCAATCGCGAGCGTGACGCGGACCTTCATGCCCGCACGGCGACCTCCATGATTTGGACGGAAGTTGCCTGGCGCGCGCCGATCGACGACGCGGAAATCGCCACGCTGCGCCGGGTCCTCGGCCATCTCGCCGAGGCGCACCGGCTCGACCCCGCACGCGAGCTCCCGTGGCGGGAGTGGATCGAGATCGCCTCGTTGGCCGGCAACGGCGACGTCACCGACTCGGTGAAGGAACGCGCGGCCAGGTTGTCGGGGGGCGCGGCCCTCGCGGGGTACCGGAGGCATCCGGTTTCCTACGGCGTCGCGGGCCAGGTGAACCTGCGGCTGCCCGGGTCCTTCGTTGAGCGCGACGCGTCAGGCGCCACCTTCTTCGCCACGGATGGGCGGCGTACCGCCCGCGCCACCGTCTTCACCCACAAGAAGGGCACCTCCGATCTGTCGCCGCCGCGTGCGTTGGTTGATGCAATGTCGGCATCGCCCCCGGAGGATTGCTTCGACGAGAGCTCCAACGAAGGCCGCGTTCTCGGCTACTGGCACAGGAACCCGCCGCCGGAGGAGGGGCACTCCTGCGTGGCCGCGTTCCTCCGCTCGGATCTGGTCGTGATACTCACCGCCTCAACGCCATCGACGGCCGATCGCGCGTGGGCCCTCAATCTCTGGCGGGACGTCGAGTTCCCCCCCAAGCCGACGATGCATCTCCGCAGGTCGTGAGCACACCGAGCCCCGTTGACGGCCCCACGCGCTCAGGCGCCAAATGGTGATGCCGAAAGCAGACGCGCCCATGCCGATCAACCTGACACCCGATGCCGAGACCCGCGCCCTGATCGCGCGCAACAGGGCCAAGATGGTGGTGGCTCTCCTGGCAATGGCGGTGGCGGCGTACTTCCTGGTGTCGGACCGCGGCGCCCAGCGCTACGACCTGACAATCAGCGCCGGCGCGGCCGAGGGGCGGCGCCATGAGCTTGCGCGGATACTCGCCTCCGTCGCGGAAGCGCACGGCATCTCCATCCGTGTGGTTCCCACGGAGGGCTCCATCGATGCCGTGAACCGCGTGGCCAGGGGGGAGCTGGATCTGGCGCTCGTCCAGGGGGGGCTCGACCCCGTGGCGAACGTCACGGAGGCGACCTCGCTCTACCCGGAGCCGCTGCACCTCCTGATGCGGTCCGAGCTCGCGGCGGGCGGGGCCCGGATGCTCCGCGGCCGCACCGTCAGCCTTTCCACCCCCGGGTCCGGGACCCACAGGCTTGCGCGGGAGGCCCTCGCCTTCCTCGGCCTTGATCCGAAGCTGGACATCGTGGAACGGGACGTGGCCTACGACGAGTTGCGCGCTCTCCCTCCCGCGGAACTCCCGGACGCGCTGTTCATGGTCTCCTCGCTGCCGTCTGGACCAGCCTCGTTCCTGATCCGGGAACGTGGCTACGAACTGGTGCCCCTGCCCGTGGGCAAGGCCATGGCCATCCGTGATTTCCGGGTGGAGGAGGCGGCGATCCCGGCGTTCACCTACGGATACGTGCCGCCGGCGCCTCCCGAGCAGATTGCGACCATCGGCAACCAGCTCCTCATCGTCGCCAATGCGGACGTGCCAAGACGGGCTGTCTCATCCCTGCTGGAGGTTGTCTACGAGGGCGCGTTTGCACGTGAGGCGAGCCTGCGCGCGCTCTCACCCCCCGACCAGTCGTACCTCCCGGAGTTTCCGCTCCACCCCGGCGCACGCTCGTTCCTCGAGCGCGAGAAGCCCCTGATAACCTCCGAGGTCATCGACAACGTCGAGAGCATGCGCAGCTTCATCGTCTCGACGGCGATCGCGCTCTTCCTGCTCTGGCAGTGGTACGTGCGGCGGCAGTCCCTCGGCTTCGAGGCCTTCATCGACGAGGTCACGCGCATAGAGCGCGAGGCCCTGATGGTCGAGAAGCGCGCAGAGATGGACCTCGTGGAGCTGATGCGGATCCGGCAGCGCCTGAGCGAAATCAAGAACGACGCGCTCGAGAAGTTCGCCCGGGGCGAGTTGAAGGGGGAGGAGCTGATGGCGAGCTTCCTGACCCATGTCACCGACGTCAGGAACTACCTCAACGCGCTCATCCTGCATGCGCGCGAGCGCATCGAGAAGGCCGCCTCCCGCGGCGAGGGCACCCCCAAGGATGTCGGCAACCGCCTCGAGGAGATGTGGGAGCGCGCCCTGGGTGATCTCGAGGAGAAGTAGCGCCTACCCTCGGCAGCAGTCCCCCTCGGGCCTCCGGACCCAGCCCCCCCGATCCTCAATTTCCGACTCTCGACTCCCGATTCCCGCGATGTCGCTTCATTTCTTTCTCGCGCACCGATTCGATGAATGCTGTTATGCGGCCACTCTCAACACGGAGTTTCCGCGATGCGCAACGTCATCTACGTGGTGCCTGCGCCTGGGGAGAACTCGCTGCGCTTCGTGCGCGCGATGAAGGGCCTCGACGATGTCCGCATGCTGGGGATCGTCAACCGGAGTGCCTGGGGGGTGGATCCCATCAGCGCGGCCTGCTTCGACCACATCGTCCAGGTGGTGGACGCGACCAACGTGGATCAGGTCACGGAGACGGTCCGCGGGTACGAGAAACTGTACGGCCCGATCCATCGCGTGACGGGGGCGCTGGAGCAGCTCCAGCCCATGCTCGCCGAGGTGCGCTCGCGCACGGGCGTCTCCGGCATGCTGCCGGACGCCATTGCCAGGTTCACGGACAAGAACGTCATGAAGACGGCCCTGCGTGCCGCGGGCCTTCCGTGCGCAAAGCACAAGGCCGCCACCAGCACCGCCGAGGCCGAGGCATTCGTGAAACAGGCGGGACTCCCCGTCGTCATGAAGCCACCCGTCGGCGCCGGCTGCCGCGACACCTATCTTGTCTCGTCCGCGCAGGAGCTCGCCGACGCGCTCCGGGAGACGGCCCCCTCCGCCGAACGGCCGCTCCAGATCGAGGAATACATCTCCGGCGAGGAAAACTCCTTCGAGACCATCACCGTCGGCGGGAAGGTGCGCCTGAAGTCCGTCACGCGATACTACCCGGGGCCGCTCGATGCCGTGCGCAACCCGTGGATCCAATACACGATCGTCCTCCCCCGCGAGGTCGACCGCCCGGAGTTCAAGGACATCCTCGAAGTCGGCACCAAGGCCGTGGAAACGTTCGGGATGGGGAGCGGATACACCCACATGGAGTGGTTCCGCACCGCTGATGGGAGAACCGTCATCAGCGAGGTCGCGGCGCGCCCCCCGGGCGTCAACATCGTTCCCATGATGAACTATGCCTACGAGCAGGACTTCTACCGCATATGGGCCCGGGCCGTGGTGGACGATGCCTTCGACGGCCCGTTCGAGCGCAAGTATGCCTGCGGAGTGGCCTTCCTGCGCGGAATGGGCACCGGATGGGTTGCAAGCGTCGATGGCCTGGACCAGATCCGCGAGGCCATAGGCGACCTGGTCGTCGAGGCCAACATCCCCCAGCCGGGCGTCCCGAAGGCGGCGGGGTATGAGGGCGAAGGCCACATCATCATCAGGGCCGCCGAGACCGAGACCGTCGAACGCGCCCTGCAGTTCATCATCTCGACCGTGAAGGTCAGGTACAGGACCTGAGGTCGGGAATCACGGGCCGGAGGACGGGAGACCGGGCGGATCCACCGTTCAACTTCTGGGACCCAGCTTTCAGAATCCCTGCGCGTCCACGAGGGAGAGCGTCTCGGCGGTGTCGGTGTCCTCGCCAAGCACGGACTCGATGAGCGAGCCGGGACGCAACGAGGCGGTCTCCGTGCCGCGGCCCATCCAAGGGAAGATCGCGCGACCGAGCGAGCTGAATCCCCCGGCAACGGAACCGAAGGCACCGCGTTCCGAAGGGTCCTCATCGACCTCGTAGTTTGGCGCCTCAACGGGCGGGAGCTCTGCAACCTGGGGGGCCGGCTGCCATGACATCGGGCAGGGCGCCGGAACGTGCTCGGGCGGTGCGAGCCCCGGGCCCGGCTTGGGCGCTGGAGCCGGGATGGCCGCAGCCTCAACCGAGGCGCTTGAAGGCGGAATCGAATCCGCCGCCTCCTCGGAAAGTCCGATTGCGGGGAGCGCCAACGCCGCCAGGAGGGCAAAGCCCGCCCGCCGGAGTCGGCGACTACTGTCTGAGGGGTCCTGCTGGGTTGTGGTCATGGATGTGCGCCGCCAACAACAGACCTGCCGTGGCGCGCGGGGGTTGGATGCTGCGGGTGGAGCGGGCCCCGGGGGGAGGGGCTATGGCGGGGTCTCGGGGACACAGAGGTCGGCGGACGGGGAAAGCGGGCTCCGGGTGCAGCGGTGAGAAGGTGGAGCCGCGTCGGGCCCCCTTCGAACTTCTCTGGTTGCAGACTGTAGGGGTTTCCCCTGACCGAGCGAAAGACTAAAGCGCTTCATCAGGCCTCGGTAGTAGGGACACCCCAAGTCGCTGGGCCTCCACACCTTCTAACTGCGCCCAGCATTGGGCACCAACCGCCCATCCGCCGCCCAACCACGACCGCAGTCGCTTACATCACTGGGTTGCCGGCGTAGTAATCCTGCGGAGGGGGAGCCTCGCGGGAGAAAATCTCCCAATCCGGGCCGAACTGCTCCAGATAGAGCACGGTGTAAACCCGCCGGAACGCGTAGATGGGCAGCAGGGGGATCTGACCGATGACAGGAATCAGGCCGATGCAGCAAGCGCATGTTGCGAGCATTACGATGACCCCCTCCATCATCGCCAGTATGAAACCTATCACGCACCGGAAGAGGATGTACGCACCAAACGCTCCTGCATTGCTGCGCATCAGGGCCCAAAGCTGCCCCCACGCGTCGCTCACCCTGAGGTGATACCGGTACATGATCGGCACCGCAAAATCGATCGTGAGGACGTTGAACGCCATGAGGGCGATGAAGATCGGGGAAAGAATGAGAAGGAATCCAAGCGTCGCGATGAACATCTGCATCACGAGGTCGAAACCCAATTGCTCATCCCCGGCACTTCGCAGCACCGAGAGAAACTGGACCCCCACCACAAGAAGCAAGGCGACGCCCATCGCCGAACCGATCAGGTTCATGACGAACCGCAGCATCCAAAGCGAATTGGCAAGCGACCCCAGGCGTTCCCAAGGCTCCTGGACCGCCGGAACGCCAGTCAGCATGTTGTCGAGCTGGATAAAGTGCCCCCGCGCGGCGAGGAACGACAGCAGGGCCATGAAGGCGACGAGCAGAATGAACACCCCGATGCCCACGGCGATGATCACCCCGACATTGTTGGCCAGGAAGGTGTCCACCTGCTCGGCGATCTCTCCCGCTGTCGGCCCCCCCCCCGGACCGCCACCGCCGGGTCCCCCGAAGGAATTGCCGAAGTTGCCGCCACCGCCCCCTTCGCCGCACATGATCAGGAAGACGGGAACCGTGAACGTCAGCCACTTCATGAAGTCGAACGGGAACAGCACCCCCCGAACCCAGTCGATCGCCGGGGAGATGGGCCTCGTGACCGATACCTCGTAGGTGGTCTTCCCCGTGTTGGGGCGCCAACGTCCGTCGTGGGTGGGCGGGGCAGGTGCGCTCATGTGTGGAGTTTCATCCCCCGTCGGCGAGGTTGCCGCAAGCGCAACCCTGAAAATCCCCGAACGCCGGTCTCATCGGGCTGCTTACCTACCCGCCACCCCGGAAGTCTATTCACCCGCATGGGCCACGGTGGAACATTCCCCGTTGCCGCCCCGGCCCAAGGAATCGCTCATTACCCCTTCCCGCCACCCCCAAAGAAATCCGATGCGCAAGACCCTTCCCGTACTGCTCGCCACACTCCTTTCCCCCGCCATCGGCCTGGCCAGCGGCGATGCCCCCACGGAGTCCACCTTCATCAGCCGCGCCCGCAAGCTGACCATGACGGGAGCGCGCGCCGGCGAGGGCTACTTCTCCCCCGACGGCAAGTTCCTCTCATTCCAGAGCGAGCGCGAGCCCGGCAATCCATTCTTCCAAATCTACCGCCTCGACCTCCAGACCGGAGACACCATCCGGGTGAGCCCGGGCCACGGCAAGACGACCTGCTCCTTCATCCGCCCGGGCTCGGGCGAGGTCCTGGGCCGCCAAACCCAGGAGGCGTCGGCGCTCGCCGGGCAGGTCC